>JAJRZX010000008.1 GCA_024275045.1 Deltaproteobacteria bacterium | reverse complement strand
TTAATACCTCCGTGGAGAGGGGGCTTGCGCTTATGGAGCCTCTGCTTATTCTCATCATGGGCGCGGCCGTGGGTTTTATCGTCCTGGCCATTTTGCTGCCCATATTCGAGCTTAATAGAATAGTAAAGTAACCTTTGCTTTCTTTTGGAAAAAAGAATTTTTTGACCTATATGCCGGTCTTCCTTCGCTGTTGCGGGCTATAGAGCAGGGGAAAGTACGAGTTGCCACTAAAGGAGTCTCAGAAAGAAAACCAAAAGGGGGATGGAGATAGCCGTTAAACTCTGCCGCCGTGCCCCTCATATCATTATAAACCCCCCTCTGCCTTCTGGCAGAGGGGGGTTATTGTCTTACCTATAAAAATTATTTTTTAAAAAGGGCCTTTATGCCTGCCCTGTAAGGTTTTTTAACTACGCCTTTTTCAGTGATAATGGCGGTGATGTACTTTGCCGGTGTAACGTCAAAGACGGGGTTTTTTATCTTTATGCCCGTAGGCGCCAGCCTTACTCCGCTTATGTGCGTAATCTCTCTTGCGCCTCTCTCCTCAATGGGAATCTCAGCTCCTGTCTTTATCTCCATGTCTATGGTGGAGGTAGGCGCGGCAACGTAAAATGGTATCTTGTGCTCTTTTGCAAGTACGGCCACGGTGTAGGTGCCAATTTTATTTGCAGCGTCTCCGTTGGAGGCGATTCTGTCCGCGCCTACCACCACGGCGTCTACAAGGCCTTCTTTCATCAGGTGTCCTGCCATGTTATCGGCTATTAGTGTGACGTCGATGTTGTCTTTTTTAAGCTCCCATGCCGTGAGGCGCGCGCCCTGAAGAAATGGCCGTGTCTCATCGGCAAGGACGTGTATGTTTTTTCCCTTCTCAACGGCCGCCCGTATTACACCAAGTGCCGTGCCGTAACCTGCCGTGGCAAGTGCGCCTGCGTTGCAGTGCGTAAGGACCGTGGAGTTTTTCTTTAAGAGGCGAGCTCCGTTAGTGCCGAGTTTTTTGTTAATTAGTACGTCCTCGTCGTGCATCTTGCGGGCCTCGGCTATGAGGAGTGCTTTTATCTCTTCTGTGGGCAGGTCTCTGTTCTTCTCAAATACGGCCTCCATCCTTCTTGCCGCCCAGGCAAGGTTCACGGCGGTTGGCCTTGCGCCTGCCACGTGTTTTACTATTTTTCTGAACTCTCTGTTAAAGGACTTAAAGTCCTTTGGGTCTATCTTCGATGCCCCAAGGGCAATGCCCATGGCACCGGCAACGCCTATGGCCGGCGCGCCCCTGATGACCATGTCTTTTATGGCCCCGGCTACTTCTTTGTAACCCTTAAAAGTCTTATAAACCTCGCGCGTGGGCAGCACCCTCTGGTCTATCATGCGTACGCCTTTATCTATCCACTCGATTGTCTTGAACATTTTTATAATCCGCTCCTTTGTTTTTTAGTAACCGGAGGTCTCGCTCTGCAGCGCCCCATTTCCTATCGGCTGAATAAGCACAGACTCACCGGCCTTTATCTCCGTACACTCCTCGGGCATAATAATAAATACCTCGGCCTTTACCATGGAGGTAATCATGCCGGAGCCCTGTCCCTGCAATGGCGTGGCCAGGTACTCGCCACGCTCTGAGGTTAAGGTGCCGCGAAGAAAGTTAACGCGCCCCGGCTTTTTTTTAATCCCCACGGTAAGGCGGGCTTTGAATGTTTTTTTGAAGATATCACTCCGCCCCGCCATCTTAAGGAGCGCGGGACGTACGAATTGCTCAAAGGCCACCATTGATGATACGGGGTTGCCCGGGAGCCCGAAGGCGGGTTTTCCGCCGATGAGACCAAAGGCAAGGGGTTTACCGGGTTTCATGGCTACCTTCCAGAACTTCATCTCAGAGCCAAGGTCTTTCATCACCTCTTTTACAAGGTCGTAATCCCCTACAGAGACCCCGCCTGAGGATATTATAAGGTCGTACCGTGCGGCTTCAGTGAATTTCGCGTTAAGCGCTTCTCTATTATCAGCGGCTATGCCAAGGTTTACACACTCTGCGCCCGTGTCTCTAACAAGGCTCGTAAGTGCGTACCCGTTGCTGTTGGTAATCTTTCCCGGCGCCGGTGTTATATCAATATCCACGAGCTCATCGCCTGTTGAGACTACGGCTGCGCTTGGCCTCTTGTAGACCTTTACCTCGGCACGCCCCATGGTTGCGAGCATAAGTATCTCGGCGGGCCTTATGGCAGTGCCAATGGACAAGACCTTATCCCCTACGGCAAAATCCTCACCCTCTTTTCTTATATTCATGCCTGCACCGGCAGGGGCGAGTATCTCTACAACGGCATCTTCGGCCTTTCGCGTCCTCTCTACCATGACAACGGCATCGGCTCCCTGGGGTGTGGGCGCTCCTGTCATTATTCTTACGGCCTCGCCTTCTCCCACAGGGCCCTCAGGCACCCCGCCTGCAGGCAGGTCGTAGATTACTCTGAGCCTTACAGGTGAGTCCGAAGAGGCGCCCTCCACGTCCGCTGCGCGCAGGGCGTAACCATCCATGGCAGAGTTGTCCCAGGGAGGGTTGCCTCGCGGGGCCAGTATATCCTCGGCCAGAACCCTGCCCGCTGAATCAGAGATATTTACACTCTCAAGACCAAGTGGTTTTATCTCGGCGAGTATTTTTTTTAGGGCCTCATCTACTTTTAGCATTTTTATATGATTATCCTTTTACCTTAAGTCCCTTATGCCTGAGACAGAGGTCTCGCAGACATTATAATCCATAAGCCGTCTTAAGGTACTTTTATGCTGCTTTTAAGGCGTACTCAGGTAGCCGGGGCTGTTTTGATTGAGGCCCGTTTTTTTATTGTATGTTTGTTTGCCGTGCGGGCCCTTACGGGTATTACTATGAGTTTACCCGGACGTATGTAGCGCGGGTTCTTCACATCATTGAGATACAGTATGAGGCTCATGCCTGTTCTGTATTTTCTTGCTATGGCCCAGAGCGTGTCCCCGCGTTTTACGCGGTGTTTATAAAACTTCAGCCTGTCCGCGGGGGCAACCTTGCTGAAGTTCTCTTTAAAACTCTCCACTCTCTCGGGGGGCAGTTTTATCTGATAATCAGAGTAGTCCGGGGGCGTGAACCAGCGTATGAGCGCGGGGTTCAGGTGTTTCAGCTCTTTTACGCTTATCCCCGCGGCGCGGGCTATAACTTTTATATCCGTAGCTTGTGAGATGGCCACTTTCTCATAAACTACCTGCTCATCGTAGACAAGGTCCGTAAAACCGTAGGCAGCGGGGTCTTTTGCGATGAGGGCCGCGGCCATGAATTTGGGTATGTACTGACGCGTCTCTCTGTTAAGTGGGCGCCTGTATCTGGCAAGCTTCCAGAAGTCCGTGGTCTTATGAGTCTTTATGGCACGGGCGATTCTGCCCTCGCCTGCGTTATAACCAGCCATGGCAAGCTGCCAGGAGCCGAAACGCTCATATAGTCTCTTAAAATACTTCGAGGCCGCTATGGTGGCCATCTCCGGGTCCATTCTCTCGTCTATCCACCAGTCCACTCTCAGGCCGTAGCGCCGTGCCGTGGCTCTTATGAACTGCCACATGCCAACGGCCTTTCTCCCGGACCTTGCGCGGGGGTTCAGCCCGCTCTCAATAAGGGCAACGTAAAAGAGGTCCTCGGGCATGCCCTCGCCGCGAAGCGTCTCTTCCACAAGGGTTCTGTAGCCGCCGGTTCTGCCAAGCCACTTCTTAAAGTATGGCCGTCCGCTTGTCTGGAAGTATTTTATAAAGGACTGTACGTTGTTGTTTACAATGATGGGTACGTCCGGCAGGGTCTCTACAAGGGTCTCTTCCTCACCTGCGAGATTTTCATCAATGAGGTAAGGGGTCTCCGTACCAAAGGCCATATGGGCCACAAAAGGCGGCTGCAGCCAGTGAGTGCGTACAAATGTCTCGGGGCAGACCTCGGATACCGGGCCGTAGTGGCCGCCGGGGCAGTTGTCCGTAAGACCTGCTATGACGGGGGTACTTGGCCACGGGCATAGTAGTATGAAGAGAAAAATCCACTTGCACATCTTTCTCATAAAAGAACCCCTGTCTCAGGTATTAATGTTGCTTGGAGTGGGCCGGCCTGACGGGTTTTAACTGGCTGAACTTTAACTTGATATCATCAGCCGTGTCTTTGGCCATAGTCTCTACGGATTTACTGCCGTTGGCGGTAAGCTCTCTGGTACGTTCCAAGAAGCCCTGATTGCCCTTAATCCAGCGTTTTGTCACACTTCTGCCGTAAGCCTTAAGCGATACGTTGAATAGATCGAGCTTTAGCGCACGTTTTAAAATCTGCGGAACAGAGTAGAACCTGCGCGCGGCCTGTACGGTCTCTGACTGCAGCTCGTAGTAACTCATATGCTTTGGCGTAAAGACAACATGGTGCGCGTCATAAAGGGACCAGTCCTTGGAGACAATACGTCCCGCGTCATCAAGGTCTTTGTAACATCCCGTACCGGGCAGAGGCGTAAGTATGAGGAACTGTACGGTATCAAGGTTGTTTTTCTTGGCGAACCTTACGGTATCGTGAATGGTATTTACATTGTCATAATCAGAGCCAAAGACAAACATGCCGTGAATGCGTATGCCGTAGTCATGGAGCTTGCCTATGCACCACTCAATGTCCTCAAGGGTCTGGTTTTTGTTATATGCCTCAAGGGTCTCGGGGTTGACGGACTCAAGGCCGATGTAGACGGTGTGGCACCCTGATTTTTTCATGAGATCCATTAGCTCCGGGTCTTTGGCTACGTCCACGCGCACCTGTGCCGTCCACTTTGGCGTAAGGCCCTCGGCTATCATGGCCTTTAGCAGGGTCTTTGTCCTCTTTTTATTTGCCACGAAGTTGTCGTCATAGAAGAAGACCCACTGGCCGCCGCCCTCTTTGTTTTTTCTGAGTTCTTCCAGTACAAGCTCAGTCTTCCTGAAGCGGTACTTTCGTCCGAACATGGAGGTGACAGAGCAGAAGTTGCAGTCATATGGGCAGCCCCTTGATGTCATGATAGGGGTGATGCATAACTTCTGGTACGGATCCTTCTCAAAGCCGCTTATAAGGGTGAAGTCCGGTACGGGGATGGTGTTTACGTCCTTGCAAAAAGGCACGGTCTTGTTCTTGAAGATAGAGCCGTCAGGTTTTTTAAAGACAATACCGGGTATGGCCTCAAACCCTTTGCCTGTCTCCAGTGCCTTCATGAAGTCCAGTATTATATCGTCAACCTCACCGCGAAGCACGTAATCGCAGTACTCAAGGGCCTCCTCGGGGAGGAAGGTTACATGTGGACCGCCCATGAATACGGGTATGCCTGCTTCGCGCACGAGTTTTGCCAGCTCATAGGAGCGCGCCGAGGTGGAGGTAATGGAAGAGATGCCCACAACATCGGCAGAGAGAATATCCTTGATATCAAGCTCGCCGACTACCTCTATATATGTCTTTACCTCATAGCCATGCTCCTGCAAAGTGGTGCCAAGCAGCACAGTGCCGAGACGCGGCAGCGGCATCCTTGCAAAGACATGAAGATCCGGTGGTTTTGGTTCTACGAAGATGATTTTTTTCATAATAACTCTTTTTTTTTACGGCAAAGGCGCCTTTTAACGGGAAGCCTTGCGGTTTTGTCTGTTAATAAGACTTTTTGAGAATAACTCTACTCTTCTACGGTATTACGCCTTTAAGAGGTATGGCGTTTTTAAGACAGACCCTTCATATTAAGCCTTTGGTTAAGAGTATATCTTTCTTTAAGCCTTCCTCTTAAGCAGGCCCTTAAGGTGAAAAAAACTCTTATCATTATAGTTAGTTATTATATGCTTATTATGCCAAGTGTCAAGGTAAAAGGCTTTTTTCATACAGGGGGATTGAGTACTTGCGCTCTCTGCCACGGAGGGGCGGAGTATGTGAAAACCCCTTGCCTGCGGTCTTAAACCCTTAGAGCCCAAGCGCCTTTTTGAGAAAAGGAGCGGTAACTCCGCCGGGTGTGAGGGCTACTTTTTCAGGTGTCCCGGTACTGACAATGCTTCCTCCTGATGGGCCGCTGCCCGGGCCAAGGTCAATTACATGGTCCGCCGTCTTTATGACCTCCATATTATGCTCGATTATAAGTACCGTGTTGCCCCTGTCCACGAGCCTGCCCAGAAGTTCAAGGAGCCTCTTGATGTCATTTGTGTGAAGCCCTGTTGTGGGCTCGTCAAGGATGTAGAGCGTATCCTCTGTGCCCCCCTTTAGCAGCTCTCTTGCAATTTTTATTCTCTGCGCCTCCCCGCCAGATAGAGTTGGGGCGGGTTGGCCGAGAGTGAGATAACCCAGGCCCACATCAACCATGGCACTGAGCCTTTTATGAAGGTCTTTATTTACCCTTAAGAGGCGTACGGCCTCGTCAAAGGTGAGCCGAAGTATATCGCTTACATTGAGACCGCGGTGTTTGACCCTGAGGGCCGAGCGGCTAAAACGCCTGCCCTCGCATCTGGCGCATTTAATGTATACATCAGGGAGAAAGTACATCTCCAGCTTCACGGCGCCCTCGCCGCTGCATGCCTCGCACCTGCCTCCGGGCACGTTGAATGAAAAGTACCCTGCCGTAAAGCCCGAGGCGCGGGCAAGGGGCTCACGGGCCAGTAGTTTTCTTATCCCGTCAAAGGCTCCGATGTATGTAACGGGTATGGACCTGTGAGTTCGTCCAATGGGGTCCTGGTCCACGAGCTGGAGCCCGTGGATGTCCCCTGCGCCGTGCAGGGCTGTAAAGGGCAGAGCGCCCTCGGTCTTCTGTGAGAAACGCGGTGCAAGGGCCCTGTACAGGGTCTCTATAATGAGCGTGCTCTTGCCCGAGCCTGATACGCCGGTGAGACAGGTAAGGGTCTTTAGCGGCAGGTTTATCTTTACGTTCTTGAGGTTGTTGCCTGCGGCGCCCTCCAGTATGATGTTCTTGCCGCTGCCGCGCCGTCTCCAGTGAGGCACCTTTATGGAAGACTTTCCCGTAAGGTACCTGGAGGTAAGGGTTTCCCCCTCCTTTATGAACTTATCCGTTGGACCCGTAAAGACCGTGCGTCCCCCCAGCTCGCCAGCCCCGGGGCCGAGCTCTACTATATAATCGGAGTTTCTGATAAGTTCGGAGTCGTGCTCCACCACAACTATGGTGTTGCCTCGTGAGCAGAGTTTTTTTATCTGTCCCTTCAGCGCCTCAACATCAACGGGATGAAGCCCCACGGAGGGCTCGTCAAGTACGTAGAGTACGCCTGTAAGGGCTGAGGCCAGCTGCGTGGCAAGGCTCACTCTCTGTATCTCCCCGCCTGATAAGGTCTTTGTGGGCCGCGCCAGAGATATGTAGCCAAGGCCTGTCTCAGAGAGAAAGCCAAGCTTGGCCCTTATCTCGGCAAGGGCCTCCCCTGAAATCTTCTTATCCATTTTATTAAGGTCCAAGGATTGGAAAAAGGCCCGGGCCTCGCTTATGCTCATGCCGCATACCTCGGCGATGTTCCTGCCCTCTATGGTGAGGGTAAGGGCATGGCTGTTAAGGCGGCCCCCGCTGCAGGCCCTACATGTGGAGAATGATTTGTACCTTGAGGTAAAGACCTTTATGTGAAGTTTGTACTTTTTTTTCTCAAGCCCTCTGAAGAACTCATCTATGCCGTGAAACTCGCTGGTGCCCTCGCGGATGAGCCTCTGCGTCTCTTTGCCAAGGTCTTTATATGGAGTATCAAGGTCTATGCCGTATAAAGGGGCGGCCTCCTCAAGCTCATCGTAGAGCCACCGGTAGGATGGTTTTGTCCAGGGATCTATGGCGCCTTGCTTAAGCGAGAGATTGTCGTCAGGTATGATTTTGTTCTCATCATAGAGCAGCACGTTGCCAAAGCCCTTACACTCTGCGCATGCCCCTGTGGGATGGTTAAAGGAGAGGGCAATGGGCGTTGGCCGAAGCGCAACCTCGCCACACTCACGGCAGCGAAGGGCTCGTGTAAAACGCATGATTTGACCGTCTTCCACCAGACACCAGACCTCGTCGCCTCCCTCGCGGTAGGCGTTCTCTATGGAGCCCGTTAGCCGTGCCCTTACCTTCGGGGAGAGAGTAACCCTGTCCAGCACCACGTCAAGGGATTTTGTTCCCCTGAGCCCTGGTCTCTTATCATTAAGGTTGTATATCTTATCCTTATATCTTACGCGTGAGAATCCCCTTGCAAGGAGCCCGTCCATTACCTCCTCGGCCTTATCCTTGGCAGTGACCTCAATGGTAAACCCTATGGTAGCGGCAAGGCCGGCAGAGGCGGAGATAAGCCTCTCGGCAACAGCTCCTGGTTCATCAGGGGTTATCTCCACCCTGCATTTTTCACAGTGAAGCCTGCCGATACGGGCGAAGATGAGCCTCAGGTAGTCGTTAATCTCCGAGGTCGTGCCAACGGTAGAGCGGTTTGTCCTGACGGGGTTTTTCTGCTCCACGGCTATGGCGGGGCGGATATTGTGTATGGCATCTACATCAGGGCGCTCCATCTTGTCAAGAAAGAGCCGTGTATATGTGGAGAGAGACTCCATGAACCTCCACCGTCCCTCGGCAAAGAGGGTGGCAAAGGCGAGGCTGGACTTTCCCGAGCCGCTTGGTCCCACAACAGCCGTAATCCGGTCATGAGGGATGCTTATTGTGAGGTCCTTGAGGTTGTTCTCTCTAAGCCCCACAACCTCGAGGTTCTCACGCGAAGGTGCGCCGGCAAGAGGCGATGTTAAGATGTTTTTCATGAACGGCATAAGAGACCCTTTATAAATAGAGGATATTAAACCTCCTATTATATAACCGGGTACTTGAATTTACCAGTATAAAGGTAGAAAATGCGAAGTGGTTTTACGGGCAGGGGTACCGGGTGAAGAGTAGGAGCAGAGAAAAGCATGAGGACGGCGGAGGAACCCGCCTTATTGAGAGACCTTCATATCCGTCTCGCAGGGCTCTATGCCAAGCTCTCTTAAGAGGATAAGTGAGCTCTCGCTCTTTGTGCGCAGCCACCTCTCGTAAAGGCTTAGGATATCACGGGAGGTGCCAAGGGACGTTCTCTCGCTTACCTCTGAGAGGACATCGGCAAAGCAGGAGAACCTCTCTGAGAGTTCATCGAAGATGGCGCCAAAGCCGGCCGTAGTGCTTTTATTCCCGTAAATAGCGGCAAGGCTGGCGTAGGAGATGGCGCCCATTGTCCGGTAGTACTCCAGACCGCAGATTTTTCGTGAGAGGCTGGCAGGGAAGAAACCGGATATAAAGAGTGAGATATCTCCCAGCTCGCGCAGAAGACGGCGCGAGGCAATATCTCCGCACTGCAGGGCAGCAAGGTACTTTATGGCGAGTATATCGTTCTTAAGACGGTCGGCCTCCACAAAACACCCCAGCAGGCTCGAGAGGTAAAACTCTACCTCCTCAAGTGTCTCTACATGCTGGTTTTTCATCGCCCCGGTGACAAGGTCTTTAAAATACTCCATGGGGGTTTGTCTGGTAATCATCTGTCCCTCCATCTTAATTGAAATATCGGCCTTTCCGCGAATATATTAAATAAAATTACTGCTTTTTGCTGTAACCATGGTTACTCTAAATGTTTTTCAATGGGCCTTTGACGGATTTTTTTGTGCCGTACCGGAGAGGGCCTTAAACTTGACCTTAAAACCCCTTATTTTACAAGTAGTTAGCACTTAACAAGCCTGAGTGCTAAAAAAAACTTGACAAAGGAAAGTCCTGACCATATATTTACTCACAAATCAAGGAACCCTCTGCCGGGTTGTGGCTGAGGTGTGGATTTAACTAACAGAAGATAAAGTAAAAGGAGGAGAAAGAAGAGATGAATATCAGACCGCTTCGTGATCGTCTGCTTGTTAAGAGGCTTGCCGAGGAAGATACTACAAAAGGTGGCATCATTATCCCTGACAGCGCAAAAGAGGCCCCTGCCGAGGGTGAGGTTGTTGCCGTGGGACCGGGAAAAAAAGATGATAACGGTAACATCATCGCGCTTGAGGTTGCCGTAGGCGATAAGGTGCTTTTCAGTAAGTACGCAGGCACCGAGGTGAAGATAGATGGCGAGGAGCACCTTATCATGGGCGAGGACGATATCCTTGGCCTCGTGGTAAAGTAACTTTTTTACATTCAAAACAACTCATACTTAAGTTTATACTTATAAGGAGGATTTAAAGATGTCCGCAAAAGAAATAACCTTTAGTAATAGCGCACGCAGCGCCATACTCAACGGTGTTAACATCCTTGCCGATACAGTGAAAGTGACGCTTGGCCCCAAGGGCAGAAACGTTGTAATAGAGAAGAGTTTCGGCTCGCCAACCATTACCAAGGACGGCGTAACCGTAGCCAAAGAGATAGAGCTTGAGAACAAGTTCGAGAACATGGGCGCACAGATGGTAAAAGAGGTGGCCTCCAAGACCTCTGATATCGCCGGTGACGGCACCACTACCGCTACTGTCCTTGCTCAGGCCATATTCAGAGAGGGCAGCAAACTCGTAGCAGCCGGTCATAACCCCATGGACATCAAGAGGGGCATAGAAAAGGCCGTGAAAGTTACGGTGACAGGTCTTGAGAAACTCTCCAAGACAGTGAAGGAAAAGGGCGAGATAGCCCAGGTAGGCACCATCAGCGCCAACGGCGACTCTGATATAGGAGGCATTATCGCCGATGCCATGGAAAAGGTAGGCAAAGAAGGCGTTATTACCGTAGAAGAGGCAAAGGGCATGGATACGGAGCTTAACGTGGTAGAGGGAATGCAGTTTGACAGAGGTTATCTCTCTCCCTATTTTGTCACTGATGCCGAGGCCATGGAGTGCGTACTTGAAGACGCCTTTATCCTTATTCATGAGAAAAAAATATCCAGCATGAGGGATATGCTTCCCCTCCTTGAAAAAATCGCCAAGACAGGCAAGCCCCTCCTCATACTCTCCGAGGACGTAGACGGAGAGGCCTTGGCCACTCTCGTTGTTAACAAACTCAGAGGCACGCTGCACGTATGCGCGGTAAAGGCACCGGGTTTTGGAGACAGGCGTAAAGCCATGCTCGACGACATCGCCGTGCTTACGGGCGGTCGCCTTATCGCCGAGGAGCTTGGCATCAAGCTCGAAGGTGTTGAGCTTACAGACCTTGGCAGCGCAAAGAGGCTTGTCATTGATAAAGAGAACACCACCATCATAGACGGCGCAGGCGATAATGCCGATATTGAGGCGCGTATCAAGCAGATAAGGGCGCAGATAGAGGAGACCACCTCTGATTACGACAGGGAGAAACTCTCCGAGAGGCTTGCTAAACTTGCCGGAGGCGTAGCCGTAATACACGTTGGCGCCGCCACTGAGACGGAGATGAAAGAGAAAAAAGCCCGCGTTGAGGACGCACTTCATGCCACACGCGCGGCAGTGGAAGAGGGCATAGTGCCGGGAGGCGGCGTTGCCTACTTGAGGACGCTCAAGGGCATAGATGACCTTGATGTAGAAGGCGAGCAGGCCTTTGGCGCAAAACTTCTGAAAAGGGCCCTTGAAGAGCCGGTGCGTCAGATAGCAGAGAACGCCGGACTTGAAGGCTCAATCGTAGTAGATAAGATTAAAAACGGCAAAGGCGCATTTGGCCTTAACGCCGCCACAGAAGAGTACGAGGACCTCGTAAAAGCAGGTGTTATAGACCCCACAAAGGTCACAAGAACAGCCCTGCAGAACGCGGCCTCCATCGCATCACTCATGCTTACCACCGAGGCCCTTATCGCCGATAAACCAAGCGATGACAAGGGCGGCGGCCTGCCTGATATGGGTGGTATGGGCGGCATGGGAGGAATGGGTGGCATGGGAGGAATGGGCGGAATGATGTAAGCCGCTCCCAAAGTACCTGTTTCAATAAGTATATACGCTTAGAGGGCGGGCTCTTTTTTAAGAGACCGCCCTCTTCGCTTTCTTTTGGAAAAAAGAAAGCTTGGCAAAGAAAATCAACGGGGGGATAACTTCCGCTGCTCCTTATAATCTAATGTGAGCCCACTTGGCCTTGGAGTATTTATCAAAAAATATGAATATATCTGATATACCAAAAGTTATTAAGATACTTGAGAGAGAGTGCGCGCTCCTTAAGACCCCTTATGTAACCGTTGTGGCAGACGGTGTGGCGCAGGACGCTGATAACAAAAAACCTTTTAAGGTCCTGGTCTCATGTATATTGAGCCTTCGCACAAAGGACGAGGTTACAAAGGCCGCTTCCGAGAGGCTCTTTGGACTTGCAGACACGCCCTCTGCCCTTGCCGACTTAAAAGAAGATATTATCGAAAAGGCCATATACCCGGCGGGTTTTTATAAGACAAAGGCAAAGACTTTAAGAGAGATAGCAGGGGTGCTTAGGGATAAATACTCTTCTCGCGTACCTGATACCATAGACGAGCTTCTGAAGCTTCGCGGCGTTGGGCGTAAAACCGCCAACCTTGTGGTAACTCTGGGATACGGCAAGCCCGGGATATGCGTGGACACCCATGTGCACAGGATTACAAACCGCTGGTCCCTTGTATCAACGAAGACCCCGGATAAGACGGAGTTTGCCCTCAGGAAAATTCTTCCCCAAGAGTACTGGATATGTATTAACGATCTGCTTGTAACTTACGGGCAGAATATATGCAGGCCAATCTCTCCCTTTTGCAGCCGATGTGCCCTGAGTGAGTTTTGTGCGAAAAACGGTCTTGTAAATAGAAGATAAGGCTTGAGTTTCTTTTCTCTGACAGGTATTATTAAATCATTGTTATTTATAATACGCTGCAGAACTCTTTTGGCAGGAGGCTCTTATGAACCCCAGGGTATTAATATACGGCAAAGACACCTGACCTTACACAACGGCCGCCCGTGAGGATTTCGGCAAAAAAGGTTATGATGTGCAGTATGTAAACGTGAAGCTCTCTGATGAGAATATGCAGAGGATGCTTGCGGTTACAGGCGGCGCAAGAGACGTGCCCGTTATAGTGGAGGCAAAAAAGACCACCATAGGTTTTGGCGGTTCGTGAGCGGTCTGAGCGGCCCGCGTCGCGGGTCAAGTTTTTTATAAGCTCAAAAGCTGTGTGGGCTAACATTAGATTATAAGGGGTACGGAAGTTATCCCCCCATTGGTTTTCTTTGCTTACTTTCTTTTTTCCAAAAGAAAGTAAGAGAGATTTTGTAAATGATAAAAAAAACAATAAGGAGCAAGTAATTGGAGAAGACACTTTCTATTATCAAACCTGATGGAGTTAAGAAAAACATCATTGGCGAGGTTGTATCAAGATTTGAGAAGCAGGGTCTCAAGGTTCTTGCCATGCGTATGATAAGTCTTACAAAAAAAGGCGCCTGCGGTTTTTACGCCGTGCACAGTGAGCGCCCGTTTTTTAATGACTTGACGGATTTCATGTCATCGGGTCCTGTTGTGGTAATGGTCCTTGGCGGCGGCGACGCCGTAAAAAAGGTGCGTGCCATTATGGGCGCCACTAACCCTGCGGAGGCCGAGCCCGGCACCATCAGGAAAGACTTTGCCGATTCCATCGATAATAATATCGTACACGGCTCAGACGCTCCCGAGACCGCTGCCTCGGAGATACACTACTTTTTCAACTGCCTTGATATTTGTGAAGGATAAGATCGGGTATGGAAACAGTTACAAGAATAAAGGAGCATTACCACTTTACCGAGGTTGACAGCAGCAACCTTCTGGAGTTACGGCCTCTGCTTGAGAAGTACGCCAGTGACTTTGTGGTGGAGTTCTATCATTTTGTAAAAAAGTTCAGAGACGTTGACAAGTATCTCAAGGACGAGGCCACGGTAAAGCGCCATCAGGGCGCCCTTAAACTGTGGTACAAGAACCTCTTTACCGGAGAGTACGGCCCTGAGTACATAAAGGGCCTTGAGAAGGTGGGGCTGGCGCACGTTAAGATAGACCTGCCCGCCCATTTTGTTAATGCTGCTTTTCATTTTGTAAAGGATTTTATCGCAGGCAAGATCTACGATGAGGTCTCCGAGAGCTCACGGTGTTTTATCCTGCAGCGTTCCGCCGTAAAGCTGCTGGATATAAACCTTGATGTCTTTACGAGCTCTTTTATAAAAGAAGAGAAGAAGTTTTTTCTCTCAAAGAAGGTGGAGAGCCGTCTTGTGCAGGCAGCTAACCGCTTTAGTTACGGGCTGAACCTTGTCCTTGTTATCGGTCTGGTAGCCATAGGCGTCATGGTAGTGATGCTCTTTGTTAAAGACATGAACTATGTGGTTCACGGCCATATTGAGACCGGTCTGCTCCGCACCCTTGGTACGCTCCTTATGCTCTGGGTGGTTATCGAGCTTATGGATACGGAGATAAGGCATCTCAAGGGCGGCGGGTTTGAGGTTAAGGTATTTGTAAGTGTTGCCCTTGTGGCAATAATCAGGGATATACTCATAACCACGCTCAAGGAACACGAGAGCGTGGAGACTCGTCTTACCCTTATCGCGGCCGTGGCCGTGCTTGGCGGCGTGTACTGGCTTATCTCGAAGACAGAGAAACGTCGTTATTAGTCCTCTTAAACCCTGCCCCTCAAGAGCGCGCCCCTCTTTTGGGGGGGCTCAAACCCTTCTCTGCAATTATGATGAATCTTAGAGATATTACATACGAAGGTTTTCTGGACCTTGCCGTGTCTATGGGAGAAAAACCATACCGGGCAGGCCAACTCTACAGGTGGGTCTATGCGCGGGGCGTCTCTTCCATTGACGAGATGACGGATATCTCTCTGGCGCTTAGAGAGAGGCTCAAGGAAAAGTACTGCATTACAGGCCCCTCTCTTGTGGATACTTTTTCCTCAGAGGACGGCACGGTGAAGCTTGTCTATGAGTTATCTGACGGGCTGAGGATTCAATCCGTTATCATGCCCGAGGGCAAGAGGACAACGGTATGCGTCTCCACGCAGGCGGGATGCGCCCTTGGCTGCGGCTTCTGTCTTACGGGCACGGGTGGGTATAAGAGAAACCTCACCCTCTCGGAGATGGTCACGCAGATTTTATCCGCGGGAGCGCTGGCAGGGGAGGGGCGAAGCATTACCAATATCGTCTTCATGGGCATGGGTGAACCCCTGCTTAACCTTGATACTCTTATAGAGTTTATAAATATCCTTGTAGACCCCGCGGGTTTTGCCATATCCCATAACAGGATTACAGTCTCCACGGCCGGTATAACGCCTGGCCTGCAGAGGCTTGGCACGGATACCAATGTGAACCTTGCCGTCTCGCTTAACGCGGCTACTGATTCGCTGAGATCAGAGCTAATGCCTGTGAACAGAAAGTATCCTCTAAGCGGACTTATGGAGGGGCTGAGGTCATACCCTTTACACGGTAAGAAACACCTTACAATTGAGTACGTGCTTCTTGGCGGAGTCAATGAGAGCGCGGATGACGCGCGGGCCCTTGTAAGGCTTCTTGCATCCCTAAAGTGTAAGATAAACCTCATACCTTTTAACCCATTTGCAGGCGCTGCCTTTAAGAGCCCCCGTGATGAGGATGTAGAGCGTTTCCGCGATATCCTTATGAAGAGCGGTTATATGGCTGTGATACGAAAGAGCCGCGGCGCGGACATAGGCGCTGCCTGCGGTCAGCTCAAGGCACGTGACCTTGCGCGCCTGAGTAAAGAAAAAACCCTTGAAGCAGAGGGGTGTTAGTGGTAAAAGTACGGGTCTGATTTTAAATAAGCGTGTGTACGGCAATATCCGGTCTATTCATGGTTCATGGGCTCCTATGTAATGAGTCTCATGTGTTTTATTAATATTTTTAATACGCATCGGGAGTTGTATATTATGTCAGAAAAGATAATCGGTGTAATAGGCGGCAGCGGTCTGTATAGCATGGACGCCCTTGAGGATGTGAAGTCCGTTAAGGTTACTACCCCTTTTGGCGAGCCATCGGACGAGTACATAACAGGCAGGCTTGGAGACGTTAAGATGGTCTTTCTGCCCCGTCACGGCCGTGCTCATAAGCTGCTTCCATCGGAGATTAATTACAGGGCCAATATATACGGGATGAAGAAACTCGGCGTGGAGTGGATAATCTCCGTCTCTGCCGTTGGCTCCATGAAAGAAGAGATTCACCCCGGAGACATGGTCATTGTTGATCAGTTCTTTGACCGTACAAAGTCACGTGCCTCTACGTTTCTTGGCGACGGTATTGCAGGTCACGTGGAGTTTGCCGAGCCTGTCTGCGGGGATTTAAGCAAGGTGCTTTATAACGCGGCCCTTGGCGCAGGGGCTACCGTGCATATGGGCGGCACTTATGTCTGCATCGAGGGGCCTCAGTTCTCCACACGGGCAGAATCAAAGATTTACCGCTCCTGGGGCGTAGACGTTATAGGCATGACCAATATCCCCGAGGCCAAGCTCGCGAGAGAGGCGGAGATATGCTATGCCACAATCGCACTCTCTACGGATTACGACTGCTGGCACGAGGAAGAGGAATCCGTAACCGTTGAGATGATACTTGAGACTATCAGTAAAAATGTGACCATGGCCCGTGAGATTATCATCGGGGCCGTGAAAGACAAGGCATTTGAAGGCCGCTCCTGCTCCTGCGCAAGCGCAATGCAGTACGCCGCTGTAACGCAGAGAGAGGCCATACCGGAAAAGACGAGAGAGAACCTCTCGATAATACTTGGAAAATATCTTTAGTTTTTTGCCCCACAGGTGCTGTGCGGGGTACTTTAAAGGAGAGTTAAGGGTTATGAGCATACTTGTAGTTGGTTCCGTAGCTTTTGATAGCATAAAAACGCCTTTTGGCGAGGTCTCCGAGGTTCTCGGCGGCTCGGCCACGTATTTTTCCACAGCCTCCAGTTACTTTAGCGAGGTAAAACTCGTAGCCGTTGTAGGCGAGGATTTTCCCGATGAGCATGTTGAGACGCTGAAGGGCCACGGCATAGACGTATCGGCCTTACAGAAAGTCCCGGGCAGGACCTTTCGCTGGAAGGGGTACTATGAGTATGACCTTAACCAGGCCCATACCCTTGAGACGGAGCTTAATGTTTTTTCTGATTTCAGCCCCGTCATACCTGATGGCCACTGTGACTCGCCCTTTCTATTTCTTGCCAATATCGACCCTGACCTTCAGATGAAGGTCCTTGAGCAGGTGCGCAGCCCCAGACTCGTTGCATGCGATACCATGAACCTCTGGATTGAGAACAAGCCCGACGCTCTTCGTAAACTCCTTGGCAAGGTAGAGATATGCGTTATAAACGAGGGCGAGGCAAGGGAGCTTGCCGGAGAGGCCAGCCTTGTAAAGGCTGCCAAGAAGATAATGGACCTGGGCCCGCGCACCCTTATTGTGAAACGAGGCGAGTACGGAGCCGTTATGTTCAGCTCTTCTTTTATATTCTCCGCCCCTGCCTATCCTCTTGAGGAGATCTTTGACCCCACGGGCGCGGGAGACAGCTTTGCCGGTGGTTTTATGGGTTATCTGGCCAATACCGGAGACCTCTCTGATGAGAATCTCAGACGCGCCATTATCTTCGGGAGCGTCATGGCCTCTTTTAACGTAGAGGCCTTTAGCCTTAAGAGGCTTGGTTCTTTAAAGCAGGAGGAGATACGCTCGCGCTACATGGAATTTAAGCAGTTGACCCATTTTGGGGATATATGATATTTTATACTTATATGGGCTAAGAGAAAAGGCCTCCTCTTGCGCGTGGTTTTGCCCTCTCAGGTCAGATGTTCCGCGGGCATATGGTTGATATATGAGGTCTTATTCTCTTTTTGAAGATATTTCTAAGATGGCATTATTTGTTTATACAAAAAAGCCGGCAGTCTCTTTTATAACGGGGTCCATCCCTTTACTTCTCCTTGTCCTCCTCATTGCATTGTCCGGTTGTGCCCATAAAGCAGATAAGCTCAAGGAGAACTCCAATATACACTACAGACTGGGTAATGAGTACTACAGGGCAGGTAACATCGCCGACGCCCTGAAGGAGTTTACAAAGGCTATTACGCTGTACCCCGAGGAGCCGTCTTACCACCTGATGCTTGGTTTTGCCTATTCCGCGCGCGAACTTGACGAGCGCGCCGTAGAGCAGATGCGAAAGGCCGTGGAGCTGGACCCCATGTTCTCTGAAGGGCACATTGGCCTTGCGTCTTTATATATGAGGGCAGGTGACTGGGACGGGGTTATAAGAGAGTGCGGCCTTGCGCTTGAGAATATATATTACAAGACCCCGGAGACGGCATACTTTAACATGGGCCTTGCCTATTACAAGAAGGGCGATTACGAGGCCAGCGTAGAGAGCCTTAAAAAGGCTGTCTCCATGAAGCCGGGCATGGCAGTTGCTTACTATAATATGGGCCTTGCCTTTGAGAGACTTCATAAGTCCGATGAGGCCGTTGCCTCGTACAATAAGGCCGTGGAGTTACGCGGTGAGTACATGGAGCCTTACTACAGGCTTGGCGTGGTGCTGACGAAACAAAGAAAGAAAGAGGCTGCCTTACGGGCCTTTACCAGGGTGGTTGAGCTTGCGCCGGGCAGCCGCAGCGCGCTTTCTGCCAAAGACTATATTGATCTCTTAAGGTAACAGGGGAGCGCTGGCTCAGGGCTTGGTTGAGACGAGACGGTCTCATCTTGCAGATAAAGCGCACCGGTTGATTTTTCAGTACCATCTTGATTAGATAAACACTATCATCTTGATCTTTAATACGCAGTTTTGAACATTACATGACTTTTTAGGAGGGGGCCGAGGGCCCCTGTTGGAAATGCCGCTTTCAATCACATTTTCTCATGGAGATAACGAGGGTATGGAGAGTCCTGGCACCTGCATCAAGAGGGAAAGGGAGTTGCGTGGTTTTTCTCTCAAGGATGTACATGAGGCTACGCGTATACCTGAGAAGAACCTTATCGCCCTTGAGGCCGATGATTTTGACGCTCTGCCTCAGCAGGCATTTGTAAAGGGTTACATAAGGGCCTGCTGTAAGTACATGGGCCTTGATGAGACAGATCTCGTTCTGCGCTACGAGCTTTTTATAAAGGAAGATACCCCTGAAGAGGAAGCCCCGCCTCCCATAGAGAGTAAGGGACCTGTGAGGGCTCTCTCCCTGAGCTCCAAGCAGATAATGACGCTCCTTGTAGTAATTGGTATTATAATAATAGTGCTCTATTATTTTTTGAGCGCATCACCGCGCAGCGTTGAGCCCGATGTCGCTGTTATAGAGCCTGATGTGCCGGAGGTTAATGTAGAGGCCCCTGCGTCGGCGGTGCCTCCGGAGCCTGCAAAACCCCTGGACCCCGTTCTTACACCAAAACCTGAGGCACAGGTGCCGATGGCAGGGCATGTGCTCAAGGTAATAGCCACGGATGATGTGTGGATTAAGTTCAGTATTGATGGAAAAAAGCCCTTTGAGGTTCTTTTTAAGAAAGGCAATACCAGACAATGGCTTATGAAAAAGGGTGTTGACCTTGTTATCGGTAACGCGGCCGGGGCCTCAATTATATTTGACGGCGAGCCCGTGAAGATGGTGAATATGCCGGGTCGAGTTGTAAGGATGAGATTGCCGTCTAAGTGAGCTTGCTGAAGGTGCATTATATCTCTCTGCCGCGCAGTAGTTAAAGTGGAGCGAGAGGAGAGCCCTCAGGGCGAGGCGGCCTTAAAGTTTACGGGTAATATTACAAAATGGAGATAAGATGGACTCTGTAATAAGGTGCAGAAAATGCGGTAAGAAGATGAGTTTTGTAAAGGTGGATGATTACAGGATTAAGTCCACGTGCTCCTGCGGTTACTCCGAGTACAAGACGGCCTCTGCCGCGAGTAAGACCATAAACCCTCATCTCTCAAAACAGAACCTCATGCCACTTGTCTTGGATGATACGGGCAAGTTTTTTTTCGAGGCAGAGCGTGCCGACAGGGAGAAAAAAGAAATAATAACCCTTGAGGAGCTGAGCATGCTTGCCTCCTCTGATTATGATATTAAGGATATCCTCAAGACCGTTGCAGAGAAGACGGCCAAGAGAATCGGCGTTGATATTTGCTCCATATACCTCTGGGAGGATGATAATCTTGTGCTTGAGGGAACCTTCGGGCTCAGTCAGGACGCCGTTGGCGTGGCCAAGTTAAAGAGCGGCGAGGGGGTTACGGGCTCGGCGCTAAAAGACCGCCAACCCATTCTCCTTGAGGATGTAAGTACGGATGAGCGTTATCATTTTTTCCCCGAGACCAAGGAAGAGCAGTACAGGATAAAGTCCATGTACTCCTACCCCATATTCTCAGGCGATGAGCCCTTTGGGGCCCTGAATGTGCAGACAGTGGTGACAAAGCAATTTACTGAAGACGAGCTGAGTTTTGTAGCTGTTGTGGCAAACCTCATCCTCGGGGCCGTAAAGCTGCGAAAGAGACGCTGATGCCCCGTGGATTTTTACGTCTCCGTACCTCTGCGAGGTCTTTTTTTGGCCCCGGAGGGGTTGTTTTTTTTGCGTTTTTGGTTGCCATGCAGTTATGCCCTGGGGCTATCTCATGGGGCGCTTCATCTACGGCAGTGGAGAGGGGCGGACACTTTCGTGTCGTATATTTTGGCGCGGAGAACAGCCTTGCCGGTCACCTCATATCCCTTGTCCTTGAAGAGGCGTATATAAAAATCGGCGCGGACCTGCTTTACTGGCCCTCAGAGAAGATTGGGGCAGTGCTTTACCCCGAAAAAGAGTTTTTTGATATTACAAGGAGCCCCGCCTGGGTTGGCGGTATATATGACGGAAAGATAAAGCTCCCCGCAGGAGGTGTGGTAGAGCGCACCGGGGAGTTGGAGCGCGTTTTATTTCACGAGTATACACATGCCATTGTGTACAGGCTCTCTGCGGGCCGCGCCCCGGCATGGCTTAACGAGGGCCTTGCCCAGTATGAAGAGGGTGCTCGTAGAGTGGGTTTTGAGATGGGCGTCAAGGCCTTTGTAAGAGAGGGCGGTATGCCGCTATCCTCTATAGAGAGGTCTTTTATTACAATGACCTCCGGTAAAGCGGCCAAGGCATATGCGCTGAGCCTCTCAGTAACAGGGTACATAATAAACGAGTTTGGTTTTGCCTCTCTTAAGAGAATACTTACGGCCCTTGGCGATGGGCACGACCTTGATTCAGCGCTGCGGGCCTCTATTTTTCTCTCTTATGACGCCCTTGAGGACAGCTGGAGGGCCTGGGTCCTGCGTTAGGAGATGTGAAGAGCCCCTCGTGCAGACGGACACGATTTTTTCTTTAAAGACAATTGGCAATGTGCTATGATTTATTATTATCGTAAAAACAAAACGGAGGTAATACAGGGATGAAAATTAAAAGAGGACGGCGGACATTTGTTTCAGTCTCATTTGTCTTTTTATTTGCAATCGTAGCTTCGCTCACGCTTTACGGCTGCGGCGGCGAAGAGAAAAAGGCCCCTGCCGCCAAGAAGACCACGGCTCCGGCAAGCGCGAAAGGTGATATGCCGGCAGGTCATCCTTCCACGAATAAGACTACTGATGATATTGCCAAGGCATCGCATTCTCTTATTAAGACCAAAAAGTCCGTAAAGATATCCGATAAGGTGAAGAATAAATGGAAGTCCGTAACCCTGGAGATAGCCGATCTTAAGGCCCAGGCATCAAAGACCGTGGAACTCAAGGTGGGCTCCACCACTCAGCTCACTGATGACGGCTACAGCGTTAAGGTAGAGTATTTTATCCCTGATTACACCATAGTGGGCGACCATATAGAGAGCCGCTCCAATGAGCCCAACAACCCTGCTGTACTCCTTGCTCTTGTAAAGGGTGATAAGGTGGGGACAAGGGGCTGGGTCTTTACGCAGCTGCCTGAGTTTAACTCCTTTAACGATTCGAGATTTCTCTTTGTCTTAAAGGCCCCGGGAAAGTCTGCGAATAAGGCCCCCAAGAAGGCCGGTAAAAAAGCATCTAAAAAGTCACATTAAGGTACTTTGGTACTTGGTATGCTGCATCGCCCCTCGGGGGCGGCGGATGTGCCCTAAAGAGGAGAGATGCCCGAGAGGCTGAAGGGGGCTGATTCGAAATCAGTTGTTCCGCTTGCGGAACCGGGGGTTCAAATCCCTCTCTCTCCGCCATTGTTTACGTGTTTTTTATCTCTCAGGTATTTTTTTGAGAGCAGATGAAGCACCTTGTTTTTCGTCAATTTTTATGCCGGTTTAGCGGCTTTAAAGTGTAGAGTACAGAGGAGAGATGCCCGAGTGGCTGAAGGGGCACGCCTGGAAAGCGTGTGTGCATTTACGTGTACCGAGGGTTCGAATCCCTCTCTCTCCGCCATTATCTGCTGATATGATTTGTTTACAGGCGCTGTTGATAGCCGGGTCTTGCGCAATGGAAGGGTAGTTAACCCCGTCAGGTCCGGAAGGAAGCAGCGGTCGCGGCCCGAACCCATGTGCCGCAAGGGTGCCTGGCTATCAACAGCGCCTGTAAGCACCTCGGCCCACGAAAAGCACAGGGGTCCATGAAAGCACAGGGGTCCATGAAAGCACCTCGGCTGTGTTAGCACCTCAGTAGTATAAGCATCGGGGCCTTGTAAGCACCTCGGCGCTCTGTGAAGACTCGTGGCACTTTAATGTACGGGTCTCTCGCGAAGATCAAAGGCCTTTTCTCTTAAAAGCAAAAAAGCGTTGTGAATTCCCGTTTTCATCAAGGTCCGCTACTCTTAACTCAGGTATACACTTACAGAAAAAAACAGCAGGTACACAGGTCATGTCCTCTTATCTTGTAATAGCGCGAAAATGGAGACCCTCTGTCTTCGAGGAGATAATAGGGCAGGACCATGTTACGAGAACCCTTCGCAACGCCATTTCCACTGGCCGTGTCGCACAGGCTTATCTTTTTTCCGGTCCCCGCGGCGTGGGCAAGACCACGGCGGCAAGGATACTTGCCAAGTCCCTTAACTGTGCAGGGGCTGATAAAGACGCTCTGCCCTGCGATGAATGCGCCTCATGCCGTGAGATAACGGCAGGCTCATCCGTGGATGTCCTTGAGATAGACGGGGCCTCTAATACAGGCGTGGATAATGTGCGCGAGCTGCGCGAGAATATAATGTATATGCCCGCTGGCGGCAAGCGCAAGATATACATTATAGACGAGGTGCATATGCTCAGCATCTCGGCCTTTAACGCCCTTCTGAAGACCCTTGAAGAGCCCCCGCCTCATGTAGTTTTTATCTTTGCCACCACAGAAGTCGGCAAGATTCCCCTTACCATACTCTCAAGATGCCAGAGGTTTGAGTTCAGGCGTATCCCCCTTTTAAAGATTGAGAGTCATCTTAAAAAAATACTCCTTGCCGAGAAGATAGACTTTGAGGAAGAGGCCCTCTTTGCCATTTCAAGAGAGGCCGACGGCAGCCTGAGAGATGGCGAGAGCCTCCTTGATCAGGTCCTTGCCTTTGGCCGCGGCGCGGTAAGGCTGGATGATGTCACCGGGGCCCTGGGGCTTATGGACAGGACAGTGCTTCTTGAGCTCATGGGCGCCATTATAAATAAAGACGGCGGATTATCCTTAAATATTATTGAAAAGATATATAATTTCGGGTATGATTTAAAAAAAGCATGCGGAGAACTTCTTGCCATAGTTAGAGACATGACGGCCATTAAGGTTACGGACGGTACCTCTCTTATTGAGGCCCCTGTTCATGAGCTTGAGAGGCTTAAAGAAATTTCTCACCTTTGTGCCGTTGATGACCTTCATATGCTCTTTCTGCTGCTGCAGAAAGGTTATGGAGACGTTGCCAGAAGCGATTTTGCCAGACATGCCTTTGAGATGACGGTGCTTCGGGCCTCGTCATTTGACTCATTAAGGCCCCTTGAGGAGCTTATATCGGGCATGAATGCCCTGGGGCAAAGGGGTGGGGCACTGACTTCACCCTCGGTCTCAAAGGGGCGAGGGGAGTCTTCTCTTAAGAGCTCCGAGCCTATGGGTAAGAGGGGCCCTCTGAAAGGACCTGAGGTCTCGCAAAAGAGATTTTCACCGGCACCGGCATCCAAGTCCCGCGGGGGGCTGCCGTGGGATAGCGATAAGGCACCTGCAAAAGCACCACCCTCACCTGCGGAGCAGAAGGCCCGGGTCCCTGAGGGGGGCTCAGGTTCCCATATATCTTCTGAGCCCACGGGCGGGCAGGCCGTATATGGTGAGAGTGTTACTGACAATGTAGTGGACCGTGTGGGCGAGGGGGAGGTTGCAGCCGCCGAGGCCCTGCCTGCAGAGGCGCAGGCATCAGATGCGGCCGGGCTGATAAGTTTTATTAAGGAGCACAATATCTCTCTTTATGGCTCTCTTAAGGCCACGAGTATGGAACTTAAAGACAATTTGGTTGAGATAAGAACAGACCTTAAGACATCCAAGTTTTTGAAAATGCAGATAAACCGCCTTGAAAAGGCTTTTTCCAATTGCCTGAATACCTCTGTTAAGGTGGTCTTGAAAGTAGATAACACCAACCCGGGAGAGGCAAAAGACCCGGCAGATGCCGTAATTAGAACTCTTGGCGGCAAGGTTCTTGAAGATTTTTATGGAGAGGGAGGGTAGATGGGGCAAAATATCGGCAATATAATGAAGCAGGCCCAGCAGATGCAGGCCAAGATAGCTGAGATTCAGAAAGAGATGGGTGGCAGAACCTGTGAGGCATCGGCAGGCGGAGGCATGGTGACGGCTATTGTTAACGGAAATCAGGACCTGCTTTCCATAAGTATAGACCCCGCCGTGGTAGACCCTGAAGATGTGGAGATGCTGCAAGACCTTATCGTAGCCGCCGTGAATGAGGGGTACAGAAGAAGCAAGAAGATGGTCTCCGAAGAGATGGGTAAACTCACCGGCGGGCTTGGCATGGATATACCGGATATTTTTAAATAAGATTTGAGGTTGAGGCAGAGCGTGCCTGCAGTGCCTCTCCCAGGGAGGCGGGTTGCGGTATTTGTACCCTCTGTAAACGTGTGGAATGCTCTCATGGGCAGATGTTCATAAAAGTAGGATGGATACAGATTAAATGCGTTACGCTGGTCCCATAGAGAGGCTGATTAAAGGGTTTTCCGGGCTGCCGGGCATAGGCGAGAAGTCGGCCACAAGGCTTGCGCTCTTTGTCCTTAACTCAAAGAAGGGTTATGCCGAGGAGCTGGCCGCGGGCATACTTGATGTACGGGAGAACCTTTCGCTCTGTGAGCGTTGTATGGCTTTTTCCGATACCAACCCATGTAGTATCTGTGAGGATGCGGGAAGAAGCAGTGAGACAATCTGCGTGGTATCTGATTTTAAGGACATGATGGCCCTTGAGGCCGCAGGTGATTACAAGGGCAGGTACCATGTTCTGCACGGTAACCTCTCGCCCCTTAAATCCATAGGGCCCGAGGACCTGCGTATAAAGGAGCTCTTTATCCGTGTAAGGGATGAGGGTGTTAAAGAGGTAGTGCTTGCCACGGGATTTGATTCCGAGGGCGAGGCCACCTCCATGTATCTGGCAAGGCTTCTGAAGCCCTGCGGTCTAAAGGTAACAAGGCTGGCCTCAGGCGTGCCCATGGGCAGCTACATAGAGTTTATGGATCGGGCTACTCTTGGCAGGGCCCTGGCAGGTAGAAGAGAAGTCTCCTCTTGAAGAGGGGGCAAGTATTAAAAGTTGGAGAGAGGGGAATTTATGGATAAGCACACAGAGGTGAGATGGCACGGCAGGGCCCAGCAGGGTATAGTAACGGCCGCCAAACTTCTCGGTGAGTCATGCATGCAGGCAGGGGCCTATGTGCAGGCATTTCCCGAGTTTGGACCGGAGAGGATGGGGGCGCCGGTAAAGGCGTTCAACAGGGTATCTGAGACGCCCATACGGCGGCACTGTCAGGTAACAAACCCGGGTTACGTGCTCATAGCCGATCCCACGCTCATATCCGGCGTTGACAGCGGATGCGGACTTACGGCAGGGGCTAATGAGGATGCCGTTTATATCATTAATACGGCAAAATCACCGGAGGAGATGCGCAGTGAACTGGGTCTGGTTGGAAAACCGGCCCGTGTTTATACTGTTGACGCGGCTCATATATCCATTGAGTGCATTGGCAGGATGATGCCCAATACCCCGCTTCTGGGAGCTCTCGCAAGGGTTACCGAGGTAGTGCCCCTTGAGTCTGTTATTGAGAACTTCAGGAAAAATTACACCAAAAAGTTCGGTGATAAGGTAATAGAAGGCAATGTTAAGGCCATGCAAAGGGGCCATGATGAGGTGAAGGGTTTATAATCCTTGCTTTTATCCATGACCGAGGGAGAAGGTGATTATGAGTGATAAAAAAAGCCCGCCCATAGGCGGCGTTATAGAGAGGGGCGGCACGGCCCACGAGTACACAACAGGGGGCTGGAGAAAGTTCAAGCCCGTTGTAGACCATGAGAAGTGCATAAATTGTCTTATCTGCTGGGTAGTATGCCCGGACTCCGCCATTATAGCCGAAGAGGGTAAGATGATAGGTTTTGATATGGAGCACTGTAAGGGATGCGGCCTCTGCGCCAGCGAATGCCCTGATAAGATTACCGCTATCACAATGGAAGAGGAGGCCGACTAATGGCTATTGCCAGGAATAAGAGAGAGCAGATGGGGCTTACGGGTAACTCTGCCGTGGCCATGGCCATGAAGCAGGTTAACCCCGATGTATTCCCAGCCTACCCGATTACACCTTCCACCACTGTTGTGGAAGAATTTTCCAGTTACGTGGCCGACGGGGCCGTTGATACGGAGTTTATCGCTGTTGAGAGCGAGCACTCCGCTATGAGCGCCTGTGTTGGCGCAGCCGCCGCAGGGGCCAGAGTCATGACGGCCACAAGCTCACAGGGCCTTGCCCTTATGTGGGAGGTGCTTTACATTGCCTCGGGTCTAAGGCTTCCAATAGTCTTATGCGACGGTAACCGCGCGCTCTCATCGCCCATTAACATACACTGCGACCACTCCGATACAATGGGCGCAAGGGACTCTGGCTGGATTCATCTTTACTCAGAGACAGTGCAGGAGGCATATGACAATATATTCCAGGCCGTGAGAATTGCCGAGCACCCTGATGTCATGCTTCCCGTAATGGTATGCCTTGATGGTTTTATAACCACCCACGCCATTGAGAACGTCACGCCTATCGGTGATGAAGAGGCACAGGAATTTGTAGGTGAGTATAAGGCCAAGAACTCCCTCCTTGATACGGATAACCCTGTGACTGTTGGGGCCATGGCCCTGCAGGAGCCTTACATGGTCTTTAAGTACCAGCAGAGCGAGGCCATTAAAAAGGCCAAGGACGTTGTCATAGAGGTTGGTAAAGAGTTTGAGGAAAAGTTCGGCCGCGAGTACGGGCTTTTTGAGTCCTACAGGCTTGAAGACGCAGAGGTAGCCGTTGTCATACTCTCAAGCGCTGCCGGAACCACAAAGGTGGCCGTTGATGAGCTTCGGGCCCGGGGTAAGAAAGTGGGTCTGCTTCGTCCCAGACTCTTCAGGCCCCTGCCTCATGCCGAGATAGCCGAGGCATTAAAGGGCTTAAAGGTCGTGGCCTGTCTTGACAGGACCGATTCCATGAGCGGTTTTGGCGGCCCGCTCTTTAATGATGTGCGCTCCGTGCTTTACGAGGTTGAGAACAGGCCGCTGATCTTTGGCCGCATATTCGGTCTTGGCGGCAGGGACTATCAGGTCAAAGACGCCCTCGCCGTATTCGAGGAACTCTTGAGTACCTTGGAGACAGGCAAAGTGGATGAACTTATAAAGTATATTACCTTCGACCCTGAGGCACCACTCAGCGTTGACGGATCCGGCTGTTAGAGTAAGGGGGACTTCATGGCTACGCTAAAGGATTTTGCGAAAAAAGAAGAGCTTTTTACCGGAGGGCACAGGCTTTGCTCCGGATGCGGCATACCACCCATAGTAAGGCTTGTACTCAGAAACTACGAGACCCCTGTTGTGGCGGCTAATGCCACCGGGTGTCTTGAGGTTGCCACCACCATATATCCCTACTCCGCGTGGAGGATACCGTGGATACACTCCGCATTTGAGAATACCGCGGCAACAATAAGCGGAGTTGAGACGGCGTATCGGGCACTTAAAAAAAGAGGCAAGATACCCGGCGGGGATAAGGATATCAAGTTTATCGCCTTTGGCGGCGACGGCGGCACCTATGATATAGGGCTGCAATCCCTCTCAGGCGCCCTTGAGAGAGGTCATAACTTTTTGTATCTCTGTTATGATAACGGCGCGTACATGAATACGGGGATTCAGCGCTCAAGCGCTACGCCCTTTGGCTGTAATACAACTACGAGCCCGGCAGGTACGGTTATAAAGGGAAAGCTGGAGAAGAGAAAAGACCTGACAAGGATAGTGGTGGCCCATAACGTGCCTTACGCGGCGCAGGCATCGCCTCATAACTGGTCGGATCTTGCGAAAAAAACGCAGAAGGCCATAAATACAAAAGGGCCTACATTTCTTAACGTTATCTCCCCCTGTCCCCTTGGCTGGTATACAAAGCCCGAGGACAGTAACAAACACGCGCGCCTTGCCGTTGAGTCCTGCTACTGGCCTCTTTACGAGGTAGAGGATGGTGTGCTTCGTGTGACATACAAACCAAAGAAAAAAGTCTCCATGGAAGAGTGGCTGAAACCTCAGGGCAGGTTCAAGCATATCTTTAAACCCGGCGCCGAGGGTCTGCTTGAGGAAATTCAGTCTCAGGTAGATGAGTACTGGGAGAAGCTGCTTGAGTTTGATGGTAAGCCAGTTTATTAAGAGCGCTTAAGACGCATCGAAAGGTCTGGTGTTTATAAAACTTTCATCTTGAAAAGCCCGGTTTGTCCCGGGCTTTTCAGATTAAAAAATATATTGCAAGGGAGTGTTTTTATGTGTTTTAAAGACGATTTAAAGGTTTTGGTTGCCGATTCTCTAAAGGCAGGGGATAAACGCCGCACCTCTACGCTGAGGATGCTGCTGAGCAGTGTAACCAATAAAGAGATAGAGCTTCGCCGTGCCATGGAGGCGGACGAGGTGGTGCAGACGGTGCAGACCATGGTGCGCCAGAGAAAAGACTCCATAGAGCAGTATGAGAAGGGCGGCAGAAGCGAGTTGGCCGAGATAGAGGCCGAGGAGATAAAGATACTTGAGGAGTTTTTACCTGCGCAGCTTACAACCGCGGAGATAGAGGCCATAGTGAGAGATACGGCAAAGGCCCTTGAGGCAACCTCAATGAAGGACATGGGCAGGCTTATGAAGGCCGTAATGGCGAAGGTTAAGGGCAGAACAGGCGGCAAGGCCGTTCAGGAGGCCGTAAAAAAGGCCCTTAGCTAACCTTAGTCTAAGCTTCTATTAATAAGGTGCGGCAAGTACCATTATTTGACCTCTTTATGTGAGGGCAAAAAAATAAAGGAGATATGAATGAACGTTAAGGATATATACGAGAGAGCATATACAAGGGGTATGGAAGTAGACCCCCGCGGTATAGATGAGGTAAAGAGTGAGCTTGCCAGAGTAAAAAAAGATTTTGATGAGCTTAAGGATAAGGAGAAAAAGAACTTTGATGCCGAGAGGCTCGTAAACCCCTACTCTGATACACGCCTTCTTTACGGAGAGCCCGCTACAGATGTGAAGCGGGTAATCGTAGGCATTGACATGGAGGTAGGGGAGGTCCTTCTTGCGGATCGCCTCGGCGAGAAAGGCACCCCCATTGACCTTATCATAGCGCATCATCCCGAGGGTCGCGCCATGGCCAACCTTCACGCTGTTATGAATATGCAGGCAGGCATCATGGAAAAATACGGCGTGCCCATTAACGTGGCAGAG
>JAJRZX010000112.1 GCA_024275045.1 Deltaproteobacteria bacterium | reverse complement strand
TCATGACAGACCTAAAGGAGCGGTGCATCACTCTGCTGAACTGATTACACCTGTACTTTGGGGTATGGCGGAGAGGATATGAGCCTTGATAGCGGTCTTTTTCATGGTATGGAGGGGCTAATGGAGAAGGGGCATAATACCGTTATAATGGGTATCCTTAACGTTACCCCTGACTCGTTTTTTGACGGCGGCACTTATGTTGACCTTGCTGCGGCCGTCTCTCGGGCGCAGGAGATGCTTGACGAGGGCGCCCACTGGATAGATGTAGGCGGAGAAAGTTCCCGTCCGGGGGCTGTACCTGTTGGCGCGGAGGAAGAGGCGGCAAGGATAATCCCTGTTATTAAGGCCCTTGCCACAAAGGGTTTTACACTCTCTGTGGATACGACAAAAGCCCACGTAGCCATGCTGGCCCTTGAAGCAGGGGCCTCGATCATAAATGATATAAGCGCCTTTTCCATGGACAGGGATATGGCGGCCATGTGCGCGAGGTATAATGCCTGCTCTGTGCTTATGCATAGACGCGGCACTCCCGCTACCATGCAGTCTGATACGGAGTACGCTGATGTAGTTGCAGAGGTGTACTCTTACCTTGAGCAGCGCCTTGAGTACGCCGTAGAGTGCGGCATGGAAAGAGAGAATATAATTCTCGACCCGGGCATTGGTTTTGGAAAGTCAGCCGAGGGTAATATTGAGCTCATTAGAAATATTGCGCATTTTAAGAGACTGGGCTGCCCTGTACTTATCGGGGCCTCACGTAAGAGTTTTATCGGCGCAGTAACAGGTGATGCACGCGCAGATAGGCTCTCAGGCTCCCTGGCCGCTGCTACGGCTGCGGTATTAAATGGCGTGGACGTGCTGAGGGTTCATGACGTGGCAGAGACAAAGAGGGCCGTGCTTGTGGCCGAGGCCATCGCGGGCAAGGGCTCTGCTGCGCCTCTCAGTCTCTGAGCTAATTTGGGTTTTTTATTTTGTTCGTAATATGACCGTTATATTAATATATATGGTCCCTTGACGGGAGAATTACTACAAGGCAGGAGCTTAAGCCCTTTTGATGAATGTTGCCATAGTAAACTTTAAGAACTTTACCTCCGCGCTGGATATAATCATTGTCGCCATTGTCATATACTGGGTGATACAGATTATACGGCGCACAAGAGCGGAGAGGATGTTGTGGGGCCTTGGTGTAGTAATCATCGCCTACTTTGTATCGCTGCGCGCCGAGCTTCTTACCCTGCACTGGATCTTGAGCAACTTTCTTTGCTCTATCATTATATTTATTATTGTTGTCTTTCAGCAGGATATCAGAAGGGGGCTTACTCAGATGGGGCGGCCCTTTATCTCCCGTGAGTTGAAAAAAGCCACAGGCGGACTTATCGGCGAGGTGGTGGACGCGGTTATAGCCATGTCCGGCAAGAGAACGGGTTGCCTTATTGTCTTTGAGCGTACCGTGGGCCTTGCGGAGATCGTTGGCGGAGGCGTGGAGCTTGATTCTGCCGTAAAAAAAGAGCTGCTAATGTCTATATTCAATACAAAGTCCCCCATGCATGACGGGGCTGTGCTTATAACAGGGGCGAGGATTTTCAAGGCCGGCGGCATACTGCCCTTAAGCAAGAGCGAGATATCACGCTCCGTGGGCACTCGTCACAGGGCCGCTCTCGGGATAGCCGAGGAGACGGACGCCATGGCCCTTGTGGTATCTGAGCAGACCGGTGAGATTGCCATTGCCGTGGACTCGAAACTGCATATGCGGCTTAAATCCGAGGAGCTTCTCAGGTCTCTAACTGAGATACTTCCCACTAAGACCAAGGACTTGAAGAGCAGGCTTAACGTTATATTACCGCGGAAGATGCGCACATGAGAGGTTGGTTCACACATAACATAGGGCTGAAAGTTCTATCGCTGCTTCTGGCGTCTGCGCTCTGGTTTTTTGTGGCGGGACAGAGCTCCATGGAGGTAGGTTTTTTCGTGCCCCTGGGCTTTTCCGGCATACCCGAGGACATGGTTATGACAATGGCCCCCACCGGAGAGATATCCGTAAGGGTGCGCGGGCCAAAGCTTGTGATAAATGACTTAACATCATCTAAGATCTCGGCGAACCTTGATCTCTCAGGGGCGGCAGAGGGGCTGAATAAGCTCCGCATTGAGGTTGATAATATTGATGTGCCCACAGGGGTTACGGTTACCTCGGTAAAACCCGGTTCCGTAAGGTTTCGCCTTGAGAAAATAATGCGTAAAGCAGTTGGCGTAAAGGCCAAGCTCAGCGGTACTCCGGCCCCGGGGTATAAGGTGGTGCAGGTAACCATATCTCCGCGCACCGTGGAGGCGGCGGGGCTGAAAAAGAATATACTCCCCCTGCGTCGTTTATTTACCGAGACTATCTCTTTAAACGGCCTTACGGAGTCAAAGGTATTCAAGAGCCGGGTAAGCCATGGCAAGCTTGAGGTGCGCTCTATCAGCCCTGAGACCGTAAAGGTTACCGTTATAGTGGAAGCAATTACCGGGAAGTAAGCCCCCTCTCATGCGGAGGGGTTAGAAAGATAAAGGCAGGTATTATATGCATATGGAAAAGAGACTTTTTGGCACTGACGGCGTTCGGGGTGTGGCTAATATCGAGCCCATGACAGCGGAGATGGCCCTGCAGCTTGGACGCGCCATAGCTTATATATTCAAGGCTGAGAAGAGGCGTCATAAGATAGTGGTTGGAAAAGACACAAGGCTCTCCGGTTATATGCTTGAGAGCGCCATGATGGCCGGCATATGCTCCATGGGCGTAGACGCCCTTATGGTAGGTCCACTGCCAACGCCGGGCATAGCCTTTATCACCTCAAGCATGCGCGCTGATGCCGGGGTGGTTATCTCGGCCTCTCATAACCCTTATCAGGATAATGGTATTAAGTTTTTCTCAAGAAAGGGTTTTAAGCTCCCTGATAAGGTGGAGCTTGAGATAGAACGATTTATACTGGACGACCACGACCCCAGCCACAGGCCAACTGCGAGCGAGCTTGGAAAGGCATATCGAGTAAGCGACGCCATAGGCAGGTACATAGTATTTGCCAAGAACACCTTTCCCGACCACCTCACGCTTGACGGTATAAAGATAGCCGTGGACTGCGCAAACGGGGCCACGTACAAGGTTGCCCCGACGATATTTTCCGAGCTTGGCGCAGATGTCATCTCTGTGGGCGTGGAGCCAAACGGAGAGAATATAAACCTGGACTGCGGCTCCATGTACGCAGGAAACGTGGCCGCTCTTGTAAAAGAGACCGGTGCCCATATAGGCATCTCACTTGACGGCGATGGTGACCGCTGTATCCTTGTTGATGAGAAGGGCGAGGTCATAGACGGCGACCACATCATGGCCATGCTGGCACTTGCAAAACTCAAAGAAGGCACTCTGCGTAGAGAGACCCTTGTTGCTACCATTATGAGTAACTCCGGGCTTGACGAGGCCCTTGGCGCCGCGGGTATCAAGGTGGTAAGGACCGCTGTTGGTGACAGGTACGTTGTTGAGGAGATGGTAAGAGGCGGATATAACCTTGGCGGCGAGCAGTCCGGGCATATTGTTTTTCTTGACCACACTACTACGGGAGACGGTATTATAACGGCCCTGCAGGTACTTAAAGCAATGGTAAAAGACGGTCTTCCGCTCTCGAAACTTGCCCGCTGCATGAAGTCTTTTCCGCAGGTGCTTCGTAATGTAAGGGTAGGGCAGAAGAAAAAAATAGATGATATCCCCGGTCTTCCCGCGGCCCTCTCTGCTGTTGAAGATAAGCTCAAGGGCAGGGGCAGGGCCTTTATACGATATTCGGGCACCGAGGCTTTAGCGAGGATTACCATAGAGGGTGAGGATGAGGCGGAGATAAAGGCCATGGCAGAGGAACTGGCCGAGATACTTACAAAAGAACTGGGGGGCGTGTAATGGCAAGATTATCCGTAAACGTAGACCATGTTGCCACTGTACGGCAGGCCCGCCTTGATACGGAGCCGGACCCGGTTACGGCGGCCCTTATGGCCGAGCTTGCCGGTGCCGACGGCATTACCATGCATCTGCGCGAGGACAGACGCCATATTCAGGACAGAGACCTTAGAATCCTGCGCGAGACACTTAAGACCTCTCTTAATATGGAGATGGGCGCCACAGACGAGATGGTTGAGATAGCCCTTGAGCTTAAACCCGACCTTGTTACCCTTGTGCCGGAAAAAAGAGAGGAGCTTACCACCGAGGGCGGCCTTGACCTTGGTCTTGATATGGCACGCCTTAAGGGTGTTGTCGCAACCCTTGGGGACTCGGGGATTCCCGTGAATCTTTTTATAGACCCAGAGGCCGACAGTATACGCAAGAGCCATAAGATAGGTTCCGCAGGTGTGGAGATTCATACCGGGGCCTATGCCAATGCCTCTGACCCGGGACAGAGAGAGGCGGAGCTTGGGAGGATAGGCGATGCCGTTATTCTGGCGGAAAAACTCGGCATGAAGGTTCACGCAGGTCATGGCCTTGATTACAGAAACGTATCTGCCGTAGCAACGCTTGGCGGTATTGAAGAATTTGCCATTGGTTTCAGTATTATCGCAAGAAGCATCTATGTGGGTATTAATGAGGCCGTAAGGCAGATGAAGGTCCTTGTGGCGGCAGGGGCGGATTAAGAGAGTGATACAAGGGGTTGGAGTAGAGATAGTAGAGGTAAAGCGCTTTAATCTTGCTTCTAAAAGATGGGGCGCCCCTTTTTATAAGAGGCTTTTTACAGAGCAGGAGCTGGAGTATTGTCTTGGTAAACGCCGCCCCGGCCCGCATCTCGCGGCACGTTTTGCCGCAAAGATAAGTTTTTTTAAGGCAACGGGCAGACGCATCCCCTTTCAAGCGCTTGGAGTTGGAAGGGATAAGAAGGGAAAGCCCTTTATAGATTTACAGGATGAGAGCGGAGATAATCTCCGTACGAGCCTTACGATATCCCATACCCGTGAGACTGCCATGGCAGTTGTATTAGTGGAGAATACGAGCAGATGAAGGTTGTGGACGCCCCCGCGATGAGGGCTATGGACCAGAGGGCTGTTCATGAGTTCGCCATGAAGGGTCTTCAGCTCATGGAGAACGCGGGAAGGGCCGTGGCAGAGGTGGTACTTAAGGAGCTGGGTTCTCAGCCCGTCACGCCCAAAAGAGCTGCCATAATCTGCGGCAAGGGTAATAACGGCGGTGATGGTTTTGTCGTTGCCCGTCACCTGAAGAACGCAGGAGTTGATGTAAGTGTTTTTTCTCTGGGACGCCTCAGTGATTTTAAGGGCGATAGCCATGTAAACGCGAGGTGCTGGCATAAGATGGGCGGCGCCGTGAGGTACCTTAAGAGTTCTGCTGACCTAAAAAAACACACCTCCGCAATAGAGCACGCCCATGTAGTAGTTGACGCGGTACTTGGCACAGGGCTTACCTCAGGGGTTGAGGGTTTTTACGGCGAGGTTATAGAGTATATAAATACCGTATACGGCAAGGTCGTATCCATAGACGTGCCGTCGGGCATGAACGCGAGTACAGGTGAGGCTGTTGGTGCTGCGGTAAGGGCGGAGATTACCGTAACCATGGCACTTCCCAAGGTAGGGTTTTATCTCCTGCCCGGCTCAGAGCTGGCGGGCCGCGTTGAGGTCGTGGACATTGGCATGCCCCGCTCCATACTTACCGATGAGACGGCAAGATGGAACCTCATAACCGCGGAGATGGTCTCTGCTTTTTTAAAGCCGCGGCCAAGGGTATCGCATAAGTATACATACGGGCACATGGCCGTACTTGGCGGCTCACCGGGTAAGACGGGGGCACCTTACATGGCTGCCCTTGGGGCCATGAGGACAGGTGCCGGCCTTGCTACAATAGGGCTGCCCGCAGGGCTTAATAATATTATGGAGTGTAAGACCACGGAGGTTATGACCTTTCCCCTCTCTGAAGATGAAAACGGCAGAGTGGGCGAGGGGGCTCTGGAAGAGATACAAAGGCTTCTAAAGGGCAAGACCGCCCTTGTGGCGGGGCCGGGTCTTGGTGAGTCGGTGGAGCTCAGGGCAGTATTAAATGACCTCCTTAAGCAGTGTTCTCTACCCATGGTCTTTGATGCCGATGCCCTTAATAACTTTAGAGGTTCATCAGGGGATTTCGCAGGTGCAAGCACTGATGACCTGGTCCTTTCACCGCACCCGGGAGAGGCCGCAAGGCTTCTTGGTCTAAGTACGGCCGAGGTGCAGGCGCACCGCATAGGGACTGCTCTGGATTTGGCCAAGAGGACAGGCGCCGTAGTTGTCTTAAAGGGAGCGAATACCATTATAGCCGCTCCATGCGGTGATGTTTATATTAATACCACAGGCGGGCCCGCCCTTGCCACGGCAGGCACGGGAGACGTACTTGCCGGTGTAATAGGCGGCCTGCTGGGACAAGGGCTAAGCGCTCTTAACGCAGCTATTACGGCCGTGTATATTCATGGTCTTGCTGGAGACGCGGTAAGCAGGGCTCATGGCGGGCACAAGGGGCTTATGGCCACGGAGCTTTTAGCGGAGCTGCCGCGGCTCATTAACTCACTGACTCATGAGTAAGTGTGAGACGGGCAAGGAGCGCACCGGGGGGGAGATAAAGAAGTATATTACAACCTCTCCCGAGGAGACAGAGGCCCTTGGCAAAGAGGTCTCGGGGGTGCTTCAGAGAGGTGATATCGTTGCTCTTGTAGGCGAGCTTGGGGGCGGCAAGACCTGCTTTGTTCGTGGGCTCGCGCGAGGACTTGGTCTGCGGGACCATGTAAAGAGCCCCTCATTTAATGTCCTTAATATTTACGATACTGCCATGGACGGCAGGAAAGCGTTGCCTCTTTATCACATGGATCTTTACAGGCTTACGGGGGAGGGTGATTTTTTTGAGGCAGGTCTTGAGGAATATATTTACTCTCAGGGCGTCTCTGTAATAGAATGGGCTGATAAACTTAACTCGGTTATAAAAAACTCCGCCTTTGTGCTGCGGTTTACCTATATCGATGAGAACAGAAGAGAGATAATTCTGGAGATAAGGGATTCTGAGCGCAGCGGCGGTAATGTGTGAGCCGCGAGACTCATTAGAAAATAATACTGTAAAATTGTGAGGGAGAGGGTCTTTATGAGAGAATTCAACCTTGTGGTAATAGGCGGCGGGCCAGGTGGTTATGTGGCGGCCATACGCGGGGCCCAGCTCGGGGCCAGCGTAGCTTTAATTGAAAAAGCCAGAGTAGGCGGGACGTGCCTTAACCGCGGGTGCATCCCCACAAAGGCCCTGTATTATTCCGCTAAAAGAGTGAAGGCCGTTAAGGAGGCCGCCGAGTTCGGCGTCAATGTCTCAGATTTTACCTTTGATATGGCTGCGGCCGTAGAGAGAAAAGACGGCGTTGTAGATAAACTCGTAAGCGGCGTGGCCGGGCTACTTAAGGGTAACGGCGTAGAGGTGGTTAGCGGCACGGGTTTTATAGAGGGTGCGGGACGCGTAAGGGTTACGACGGAAAACTCAGAGGACGAGACCATAACCGCGGGTTCCATCATTATAGCCACGGGCTCGGAGCCCGCTCTTATACCCGCCTTTAAGATAGACGGTGAGAATGTCATAACCTCCACAGAGGCCCTTAACCTTAAAGTACTGCCAAAGAGCATGCTCATCATAGGCGGCGGGGTCATGGGGTGCGAGTTCGCTACGATTTTTTCTGCCTTTGGCACAGACTGCATAGTCGTAGAGCTGCTTGACAGCATACTTGCAACAGAAGACCGCATGGTATCGCGCGTTATAGCAAAGGGTTTTAAGGGTAGCGGCATAAATGTCATGACCGGCGTACTTGTTGAGGACGTTACCGTGCTTGGAGACAAACGCGTTAAGACGACCCTTAAAGACGGCAGGACGTTTATTACGGAGAAAGTCCTTGTCTCCATTGGCCGTGCCTTTAACTCCGCCGGGCTTGGTCTTGATGCCGTTGGCATTGAGGTAGAGAGAGGTACGGTTGTTGTGGATGATAGGCTTGAGACTACACTTAAGGGCGTATACGCCATAGGCGATGTTACGGGAAAGATGCTTCTTGCCCATGTTGCATCGGCTCAGGGAGGAGTGGCCGCGGCCAACGCCCTTGGTAAGAACGAGACCATGGACTACTCGGCCATACCTTACGGCATATTCACAGACCCTGAGATAGCAAGCGTTGGCCTTAAGGAAAAAGAGGCCAAGGAGCAGGGCATTGATGTAAGCGTTGGCAGGTTCCCATATGCCGCGAGCGGCAAGGCCCTTGGCATGGGCGAGACAGAGGGTTTTGTGCAGATACTTGCTGATAAGGGCACTGACGTTGTGCTTGGGGCCTCTATTGTGGGAGGACACGCCACGGATATTATCGGCGAGGTGGCTCTTGCCGTAAAGGCGGGGTTAAAGGCTGCTGATATAATAGATACCGTTCATGCCCATCCAACGCTGCCTGAGCTTGTATTAGAGGCCGCAGAGGACGCGCATGGTGTGGCCGTACATAAAATTGGAAGAAAAAAAAGGTAGTTTTTTACCGTGGATATAATAGTACAGAAATACGGCGGCACCTCTGTAGGCACCCTTGAGAGGATAAGGCGAGTTGCAAAGCGTGTGGTTGCTGCGGCTGAAGAGGGAAAGTCCGTACTTGTGGTGGTAAGCGCCATGTCAGGCGAGACCAACCGCCTTGTTGGGCTCTGCTCAGAGGCAAGCCTTGCTCATAACGGCAGGGAGTATGATGTAATCGTCTCAAGCGGAGAGCAGGTCTCGGCAGGGCTGCTGGCCATGATATTAAATGATATGGGCTCTCCAGCTCTTACGCTTCTTGCCCATCAGATACCTGTTTTAACTGATGATACACACGGCTCCGCGCGTATAAAGGATATAAAGACAGATGTTATCAAGAAGCGGCTTGCCGAGGGGTTTGTCGTTGTAGTGCCGGGTTTTCAGGGAGTAACTGAGGGGGGGGATATAACCACCCTTGGACGCGGCGGTTCAGATACCACGGCCGTGGCCCTTGCGGCGGCCCTTGAGGCAGAGGTCTGCGAGATATACACAGACGTAGAGGGGGTCTTTACAACAGACCCGGGTCTATGCGCGGACGCGAGAAAGCTTGGTAAGATTTCTTATGACGAGATGCTGGAGATGGCGAGTCTGGGGGCCAAGGTCCTGCAGACAAGGTCTGTTGAGTTTGCCAGAAAGTACTCCATACCCGTGCTTGTAAGGTCTTCTTTTACAGACTCAGAGGGTACGCTCGTAACAATGGAGGATGAGGACATGGAAAAAGTAGTGGTTTCGGGCATTACATATGAGCGAGACGAGGCCAAGATCTCCGTAGTAGGCGTTCCGGACAGGCCCGGCATAGCGGCTCGTATCTTTAAACCCCTTACTGACGCAGGTATAAACGTAGACATGATAGTTCAGAACATTGGCACGGAGGCCTCTACTGATCTGACTTTCACAGTCTCTGAGTCGGACTTTGACGAGGCAATGACAATTACAAAGGCCACGGCCTCTGAGATAAAGGCCGCTGATATAGTGGGTGACCGTGATATATCCAAGGTATCCATTGTGGGCGCTGGCATGAAGAGCCACGCGGGTATTGCCTCAAAGACCTTCACGGTACTGGCCGGAGAGGGCATAAATATAGAGATGATATCCACCTCGGAGATAAAGATTTCCTGCGTGGTGGAGTCAAAGTACATGGAGCTTGCCGTAAGGGTGCTGCATAAGGCATTTGGCCTTGCCCATGAGCCTCTTGTTTAGCTGGCGGCCATAGGTGCGGCAGATAAGACATGCGCAAAGGGTTAAGATGGAAAAGGATAATAAAAAAATAATACTATACGATACCACGCTTCGCGACGGTACGCAGGCCGAGGAAGTGGCCTTCTCCGTAGAGGATAAGGTGCGTGTGGCACTGCGCCTTGACGAGCTTGGTGTGGATTACATCGAGGGCGGGTGGCCGGGCTCCAATCCCCGCGATATAGAGTTTTTTAAGGCCATGAAAGGGCAATCTCTCTCCCGCTCCACCCTTGTCTCCTTTGGGTCCACAAGGCGGGCTCACGTAAAGGTGAAGGATGACCCCAGCGTAAAAAATCTCGTAAGCTCAGGTACCCCTGTTGTCACCATCTTCGGTAAATCATGGAAGATGCACGTGCAGAAGGCCCTCAGGGTCACTCTTGCAGAGAATCTGGATATGATAGGCGAGACCGTAACCTACCTTAAAAAGAGAATGGACAAGGTCTTCTTTGACGCCGAGCACTTCTTTGACGGCTTTAAGGCCGATGCCGCATATGCCATGAAGTCCATAGAGACGGCCCTCTCTGCAGGGGCGGATTACATCGTACTCTGCGATACCAACGGCGGTACGCTTCCCTTTGAGGTGGCGGATACCGTAGCCCATGTGCGCGGCAGTATCTCAGCCCCCATCGGCATACACGCCCATAATGATGCTGATACGGCCGTAGCCGCCAGCCTTGCCGCCGTAAGAGAGGGCGCAGCTATGGTACAGGGCACGATTAACGGCTTTGGCGAGAGGTGCGGCAACGCGGATCTCTGCTCCATCATACCTGCTCTGCAGCTGAAGATGGGGCTGAATTGTCTGGAAGATAAGAGGCTTGCAAAGCTTCGCGAGACATCGAGGTTTGTCTACGAGATAGCCAATATCTCTCAGCGTAAACACCAGCCCTATGTAGGCCAGAGCGCCTTTGCCCATAAGGCGGGCATACACGTAAGCGCGGTGCTTAGAAACCCTCTTACGTACGAGCACATTGTGCCCGAGTCTGTTGGAAACAATCAGAGGGTTCTTGTATCAGACCTATCGGGACGCTCTAACATCGTAAGCAAGGCAGCCCAGTTCGGCCTTGACGTAAAGAGCGACTCGCCTGTAATAAAAGACGTGCTCGGGCGTTTAAAAATCCTTGAGAACGAGGGCTTTCAGTACGAGGGCGCCGAGGCCTCATTTGAGCTTCTTGTGCAGGAGGCCTTGAAAAAAAAGAAGAGATACTTTAAACTTCATGGTTTCAGGGTTATTGATGAGAAGCGCACCGCTGACCCGGTGCCTCATGCAGAGGCCACCATAAAGATAGAGGTGGACGGCGAGGTGGAGCATACCGCCGCCGAGGGCACGGGGCCTGTGAACGCCCTTGATGTGGCCCTTAGAAAGGCTTTGGAGAGGTTTTATCCCGCGCTTTGTGAGGTAAGGCTCATAGATTTCAAGGTGCGAGTGCTTGCGGGCATGCAGGGCACGGCGGCAAAGGTGCGTGTTCTTGTGGAGTCAGGTGACGGTGTGGATAAATGGGGCACCGTAGGGGTCTCGGAGAACGTCATTGAGGCATGCTGGCGCGCACTTGTGGACAGCCTTGAGTATAAGCTCTATAAAGACGAGAAAAACAGTGGTAAGAGGAGTACCGGGCGATGTAAGCGAAAGTCCGGCAAGGGCTCTTGAGTGTGAGGTCAGGCCATGAGTCCAGGTACATGGCCTATATGGGACTTGCCGCTCTTCTTGTTCTTGCGTTTTTTCTCTATCGCCACGGCGGGTTGCAGGAGCCACTAAAGCCCGGGCCGGGCGCTGAGGGAGTGGATTTTCCGGGTTTTCCCGTGGATATTAATACCGCCGGTGTGGACTCCCTTGTACTTTTACCCGGCGTAGGCAGGGCAACGGCTGAGGCCATTATAGCTGAGAGGGAGATAAGCGGGGGGTTTGCCACACTTGAGGAAATACAGAACGTAAGAGGTATTGGAAAGCGCAGATTCAGTGCCCTTAAGGATTTTATCGTTATAAAAAAAGAGGCCGCGCTAAGCAGGCGGGACTAAGCGGCAGGGTTAGCCGCGGTCGTGACAGGGGAGAGGTCTTGTTGCTAATACATTAGTGATAGGCGGGGAGTTGTGCAGGGGCCGTTAAAACCTTAAAATAGGATGGAAGGACTTTGATAGAGAGATACTCGACACCTGAGATGGCGGAGCTCTGGGGAGAGCAAAAGAAGTTTGCCAAGTGGCTTGATGTGGAGATAGCGGCATGCGAGGCATGGGCAAGGCTTGGTAAGATTCCCGCTAAAGACCTTAAAAAAATTGTTAAAAAGGCGGATTTTGATGTAAAACGCATAAACGAGATAGAAAAAAGCGTTAAACACGATGTAATCGCCTTTCTTACATCAGTATCTGAGTCCCTTGGTGGGGAGTCGCGTTTTATACACATGGGGCTAACTTCATCAGATGTCCTTGATACGGCCTTTGCCCTGCAGCTTCGAGACGCGGCCGCGATTATTATAAGACGCGTAAAGGCCCTTCGGACAGTGCTTAAACGCCGCGCACAGCAGCACAAGGAGACGGTGATGATGGGCCGCTCTCACGGCATACACGCCGAGCCCACCACTATGGGGCTTAAATTCGCCATGTGGTACGATGAGATGGGGCGCGGTCTTGCACGTCTGGAGGCTGCCCGTAAGGTTATCTCCTACGGCAAAATCTCCGGAGCCGTAGGCACTTTCTCAAGCGTTGACCCACGAGTTGAGAGGTACGCCTTAAAGAGACTGGGCTTAAAGGCCGAGCCCGTGGCCACGCAGATAGTTCAGCGCGACCGTCACGCACAGTTTTTCGGCGCACTGGCCATACTTGCCGCCTCCATGGAAAAGATAGCCGTTGAGATAAGGCACCTTCAGAGAACAGAGGTGCTGGAGGCAGAGGAACCCTTTACAAAGGGGCAGAAGGGCTCATCCGCCATGCCCCATAAGCGTAACCCCATACTCTCGGAGAACCTCACGGGCCTTGCGAGACTGGTGCGAGGTTACGCAGGCACATCACTTGAGAACGTAGCCCTCTGGCACGAGCGTGATATCAGCCACTCTTCCGTAGAGAGGGTTATTGGGCCGGACGCCACTACGCTTGTTGATTTTATGCTCGTGAGGATTACCGGTATGCTAAAGGGCCTTGTGGTATACCCTCAGAATATGAGGCGGAATATGGAGTCCTCGCACGGGCTGGTATTCTCGCAGAGGGTGCTTCTTAAACTCACGGATAAGGGCCTTACACGCGAGGCCGCCTACGCCCTTGTTCAGCGTAACGCCATGAACGTATGGAAGGGCGCCGGCAAGGGTGGTGATTTTAAGACCCTGCTCCTGAATGACGCCGAGGTAAGAGAGTCGCTCTCAGCCGCTGAGATAGAGGCGTGTTTTGATCTTGGGCCTTATATAAAAAACGTGAGTTATATATTTAAAAGGGTTTTTGGAAAGTCCTGAACTTGAAATTCTTTTAAAAAGGATCTCTGAATAATGAAAAAACTTGAGAAGTTGTACGAGGGTAAGGCAAAGATTATCTACGCTACAGAAGACCCTGAGCTTGTGGTGCAGTACTTTAAGGACGATGCCACGGCCTTTAACGGTGAGAAAAAGGGCATTATCCGTAATAAAGGCGAGATGAATAACGCGATATCATCCGCAATCTTCCGCTTTCTTGAGGACAAGGGCATAAAGACGCACTTTGTGAGCGCCCCCTCCGAGAGGGAGATGGTGGTTAGAAAGGTGGATATTGTGCCCATTGAGGTTGTTATGAGAAACGTCACTGCAGGGTCTTTATCCAAGCGCATGGGCGTGGAAGAGGGCATGCTGCTTCCAAAGACGGTCTTTGAGTTATACTATAAAGACGATTCCCTTGGCGACCCCATGATAAACGGGTACCATGTGGCGGCCTTTGGTTTATGTTCTGCAGAAGACCTTGCGGAGATAAAAAAGCGGGCCTTCCGTGTAAATGAGCTTATGCAGGAGTTCTTCTCCGCACGCGGCATAACCCTTGTGGACTTTAAGCTGGAGTTCGGCAAAACTGCTGACGGCACCCTGCTTCTGGCCGATGAGATAACCCCTGACGGGTGCAGGTTATGGAACAGCGAGACAGGTGAGAAGATGGATAAAGACAGGTTCAGACGCGACCTCGGCTCCGTTGAGGAGGCATATGAAGAGGTCTTAAGAAAGGTGACCTCATGAAGGCAAAGGTATATGTTACACTAAAAAAAGGTGTCCTTGACCCTCAGGGCAGGGCCGTGCTGGGCGCGTTGAAGCACATGGATTTTGACGAGGTCACTGATGTGAGGATCGGCAAATTCATGGAGCTGGAGCTGGACGTGCCTGAAGGCGGCGATGAGGATAAGAGGCTTGCCGAGATGTGCGAGAGGCTTCTTGCCAACCCCGTGATTGAGAACTACAGAATAGAGCGCGATTAACTTTATAAATCGCAAAAAGAGGGTTTGAATTTCATGAGATTCGGTATACTTGTATTCCCGGGGTCTAACTGCGACCATGACTGCTACCACGTCCTGAAACACGTTATGGGCCAGGACGTACGGTATATATGGCATAAGGACGGAGACCTCAAGGGCTTTGACTGTTTAGTTCTGCCCGGGGGTTTTTCTTACGGGGATTACCTCCGCACAGGCTCCATAGCGCGCTTTTCGCCTGTTATGGACGATGTGGTGAGTTTTGCCAATAAAGGCGGTCTGGTCCTGGGCATATGCAACGGCTTTCAGATACTTACGGAGTCCGGGCTGCTGCCCGGGGTGCTTATGATGAATAAAGACCTGAAGTTTATCTGCTCTGATGTGAACCTTAAGGTAGAGAATAACTCCACGGTCTTTACCTCCGGTTACAAGGCAGGGGAGGTTATAAGTCTGCCTATTGCTCATGGAGACGGCAATTTTTTTATTGACGGCCCTGAGCTCGCGGCCTTAAGAGATAGAGACGGAGTTGTATTTACCTACTCCACCGCAGAGGGCGAGGTCTCCCCGGAGGCCAACCCCAACGGCTCTGTTGATAACATAGCCGGTATAATCAACAAGGCAGGTAATGTCCTTGGCTTGATGCCCCATCCAGAGAGAGCCAGTGAGTCCATACTTGGCGGCGAAGACGGCCGTGTGTTATTTCAGTCCATTATAGAGGGTTTTGTTTTGAGCTGAGCCCCCACTCGGGGTCTGGTACTTCAGGAGAGTTTTGGTGAAAACTGAGAAGAGTAAACTGCAGAGTGAGCTTACCGCCGGCAGGTTTGTTGTAACGGCCGAGATATGCCCGCCGCGCGGTACTGATACAAGCGTTTTTTTGGAGAAAGCCCGCCTTTTAAGCGGCAGTATAGTTGCCGCCAATGTAACGGATAATCAGCGTGCCGTGATGAGGCTTAGCTCCCTTGCCTGCTCGGTGCTGCTGCTGCAGGCCGGCATTGAGCCTGTCTTTCAGATGACATGCAGGGACAGGAACCGCCTTGGCATTCAGTCAGATCTGCTTGGCGCATGGGCCCTGGGGTTAAAGAATATCCTTGCGCTCTCCGGCGATGATGTAAGCGCCGGGGACCACAGGGGCGCCAAATCCGTCTTTGATCTGGACTCTGTTCAGCTTGTTCACACCATAAGTACCCTGAACAATGGCAGGAACCTTAACGGCAAGGAACTTAGAGGGGGCACGGGGTTTTACACCGGCGCGGTTGTAGCGCCTGAGGCAGAGCCATGGGAGCCGGAGGAGATAAAGTTCGAGAAAAAGATAGCCGTTGGAGCGAAGTTTTTTCAGACCCAGGCTATTTATGATATGGAGAGGTTCAAGAGGTTCTTTGATAAAGCCTCGGCGAGTTTTCCCGAGGTAAAGATACTTGGCGGTATACTGCTCCTTAAATCTGCCAAGATGGCGGAATTCCTTAATAAAAACGTCCCCGGTGTTACCGTGCCGGGCCATTATATAGACGAGCTTAATGCCGCCCCGGACCAGCTGCAAAAAGGCATTGAGATAGCCTCAAGACAGGTGCGTGAGCTCAAAAAATACTGCCACGGTGCCCATATCATGGCCATAGGTCAGGAGCGAAGCGTAATCCCCATTATAGAAGGTGCGTAGCCAAGTGGAGGCTTGACCTTGGTGGTCTCTCATATGACGGGGTTGTTATCAGGCGGGGGGGTCTTACGTGCCATATACTCATTTTACAGGCGGCCCCTATAGGGCCGCCTGTAAGGGGGGATTTTTTCGGAGGGCCAAACTCTCTCACAGTGTACAGGGGGGGGCTCATAGCAGGATTTGTATTTACGGGGATTTTAGAAGACCTTCTCTCCTTAGCCCGGTCCTATCTCTGAAGAGTGTTTTTATTATATATATCAGTCCCTTATCCCCATTCCAATCAGCGCAGGGAGGCCCTGAAGACGCTCTGGCTCCCCCACTTGCCCTTTACAACTTTATGCCATATTGTCCATGGTATCCTTGAAGTGATCGAAAAAGTCCTCTCCGTGCAGCGGGCGTATTATCATCCAGCGCCGTTTTTTATCAATCTTTATCTCCACCTCGGAGCCGGGAATAAGCTCAAGCTCAATAAGATACTCTTCCGGCAGCGCAACCCCTTCAGTACCCTGCTCAATCCGTACTATCTTGGTCTTCATAGGTTTTTCCCCTTATATTTACCGTGCATCAAAGGTTGATACTCTCTATTGCATGAATAATATAGTAAGTTTGTGTACTTCCGTAGTCAAGGTTTTTCTCCTCTGTCATGTGATACCTGTCACACCTTCCGCATTTATCATTATGATAAGATAAAGTGTGTTGACATGGGCGCTGTTTTTGTAATATAAGATGTAAATAAGAGGGGCGGTTATCTTGGCGGGTATAATAGCTAAAGTAGAGATATCGGGAGGTATTTCCACTAAAATGCAAGAGAAGAATAAGCGCGGCCTTTTCTCAACCAAACAGTTACATCTATCTATAGCGGTGATAGTTGTTGTCGCGCTTTTAGGCGGGGTTATACTTCAGTCCGCCACAAAGTGGGTAGTCTCCTATTACTCCATTCCCCTTGCTTATCATGGTCTTATCCTTATCTTTGGTTATCTGTTTTTCATTATCATGCTCTGCGCTGTCTTTGTCTACAAGCTTGTAGGCCCTTTCAGGAGGCTGGAGTATGAGATGAAGCGAATCTC
>JAJRZX010000111.1 GCA_024275045.1 Deltaproteobacteria bacterium | reverse complement strand
TGGCAAAAAAACGCCTTCTTACGATGAAAGAATAAGCAGAGAACAAGTATCCGCAGAAAGACATTGCATGGCCCCCTCCAAGGTATTAAGGCGGGGGTTTTGTTTTCTTCCCCCTTAAGCGTAGGGGGGAGCGAGAGCGCCTAAACCAATTATGAGGTAGAGAGGGCAGATAATAATTTAAAAAAATTACACTCCTTAATAAAAGACATATCCCCTGCCCCTGCCTTTTAATGTATAATATAAGTTACAGGCAGAGTTTTATTTATGAACAATACCATATCGCTTAAGAGATGCTCGGGCTACGGCCATGAAGAGGTTTACGAGAAAGTCGAGGAGGCCGTTGAGCTCCTTGGAGGGATCGGCTCTTTTGTAAAAAAGGGCGAACGTATCCTTATTAAACCAAACCTGCTCACAGCCAAGCCTGTTGAGGCCGCCGTTACCACACATCCATCTGTTGTACGGGCCATTATCAGACTCGTTAAAAAAGCCGGTGGCACACCATTTGTAGGCGACAGCCCGGCCATTGGCGCTCCACTGAAGGTGGCTGAAAAGTGTGAGATTCTAAGTCTCTGCGAGGCCGAGGGTGTGGAATTTGTGGGTTTTGATGAGGCAGTTGAGGTTGGCAACCCCGAGGGGTTTATCTTCAAACGTCTTGAGGTGGCACGGGCCGTGCTTGAGGCCGATGGCATAATCAACGTACCCAAGCTAAAGACACACGCGCAGATGCTCATTACCATGGGCGTAAAGAACATCTTCGGCTGTGTGCCGGGAAAGAGAAAACCTCAGTGGCATCTAAGCGCAGGAGTGGACACAGCGCACTTTGCCAATATGATACTTGATCTCTATCTATACATAAGGCCGCGGCTCACTCTTATTGACGCTGTTGTGGCCATGGAAGGCAACGGGCCGGCAAGCGGAGACCCGAGAAAAGTGGGTTTCATCGCCGCGGGAGCGGACGCCCTTGGTGTTGACGCTCTGTGCGCCCATATACTGGACGTACCTGCCAGAGAGGTACCCATTCTCGGCGCTGCCATGGAGCGAGAACTAAGAGGCGCGAGCCTTGAGTCATCGGAGATTCTTGGCGATGATGCGGCGCTTCTCAAGGTAAAGGGTTTTAAGCTTCCACCGCTGGTGCACACAAGGTTTACCGAGGGGCTGCCGTCTTTTCTTGGTAAAAGCCTTAGAAAGACCCTCACCGCGAGGCCGCATATAATCGACTCCAAGTGCACACGCTGCGATCTATGCGTAGGCGTATGTCCTGCGCGGATAATGGTAAGCGGGAAGAGAATAAAGATAGACTATGATCAGTGTATCAGGTGTTTTTGCTGCCAGGAGATGTGTCCCAACGAGGCCATAACCTCAAAGTCAGGTTTGCTGAAAAAGCTCATCCCCGGGCTGTAGCGGGCTCTGACAAAACCCTTGCACAGCGTTCCTAACAAGAAGACTGCCGGAGTTTATCGTGCCTCTTCCAAGACCTCGTAAAAAAACCTTATTAACCATCCTTATTATCTGCCTCATTATCATAGTGAGCGGCGGATTCTTTCTCTGGCGTGTGCCCCTTGATATCAGCCGGTACCACGACCGTATCACCACTGCCCTTGAGGACATAACAGGGGCCTCCATTACCACGGGAGTGGTTACGCTGCGCATTCTGCCTGCCCCATATATCGAGGTGCGCGACATTAAGATGACCCTGCCCGAGGGCGAGTTCATGAGCACGGACCTTATGAAGTTCCGCGTCTCCATTCTGCCTTTTTTCCGTAAAAAAGTAGTCCTTCAGAAGATGGCCGTAGAGGGCTGGTCCCTTAACCTCCGAAGAGGCAAGGACGGGACCATGGCCCTTGTGAAGATGTACGAGAGGATAATTAAGAGGAAACATATAATAAGTGTACGGGACCTGAGACTGGAAGAGGGGTGGATCTTTATCGAGGACAGGGCCGGCGGCAGAGACTTTCGCCTAAAGGCTCACCTCAATAACGGGGTGGCCGCGCTGAGGGAATACGGTCTTACATTTCAAGTAGACCTTAACCTTGAAGACGGGACAGGTCTTTACGCCCGCGGAAAGGCCACAAAAGCAAATGGAAAAATAGGCTTAAGAGGAGAGGTATCGATTGAGGACCTTGTGCTGCCGGATTTTGCCGCTTACATGAATACAGACGCCATGAAAGGCTCTCTCTCAGGTGCCCTTGCCTTCAGCCTTGGAGATGGGCTAAGACTCAGCGGGCCCATAAATTACAAGAACTTTACCGTAGACCTCCCTGCTCTCTCAGATACAGAGCTGAGCTCGCCTTCAGGCCAGGCAGATATAGATCTGAGGCTTGCTGATGAGGGGATTGACCTTAAGGTGCAAAAGGCAGAGCTGGCCCTTAACGGATTTGTCCTTAGCGGCTCCATGGATTTAAGCGGCAAGACCTTGAAGACCGATGATATGAACCTCGCCCTTAACCTTCAGAGTACTCCCATCCCTTTAAAAGACGTAAAGACCCTTGTGCTGAATAAAGTTCTCACAAAAGAACTTGCCTGGATAAATGACTTTACTGCCACGGGGGGAGCTGTGCGGGTAAAAGATCTCAGCCTTACCGCTACGGTTAAGGACCTGCGCGAGGGCAAGGCCTTTTCACGCCCCGGGGCCATGCGCCTTAAAGCTGGGCTTGAAGGTCTGGGCTTTCGTCACAGCCTTCTTGGTGAGGATGTTGCCGGCCTTAACGGAGAGCTGATGCTCACGGAGAGTACTATTGATTTTCAGAACATCTCCTCAAAACTTGGCAGAGGTTACGTAAAAAAACTCTCTTACAAGATGGATAACCTTCACATCACAAAAAAACCAACCTCATACGAGCTCGCAATCCTCGGGAACATGGACGCCGGCAGAGCCATAGCCATGACCATAAGATGTTTCAGAGACAGCGGCAAGGCGACAAAAAAACAACTCCGCCGTATCGCGGCAACAGGCGACACACGTATAAAATTTAACCTTAAGGGGCAGATAGGGGTGGATAACAGCACGTGGTTCTCCGTCAATCTCGGGCTCCACGGTGCCACCTTCCGCTACGAGGGTTTCCCCCTCTCCTTTACGTCCATGAATGGCAATATTGATATTGACAGCCACAGATTCACCTTCACCGACCTTGTGCTGAGAGACAGCGCCGACTCAACCCTTAAGGTACAGGGTTATGTAAGAGACTATACGCGGAAAACCCCCTACTTTCACCTCAATACAAAAGGCAGTATCTACGGCGGCACGCTCTCGGTCTTTACAAAAGACACGGCCCTTGAAGATAGTATAATTATAGATAAGACCTTCTCCCTCAACTCAACGATTACAGGACGAACAAAAGCACTTAAGGTAAAGGCCCGTTTAGACCTTGGAAGAACGGGTCTGGAGTATAAGAAATTACTGAAAAAATCAAGCGGCATCCCCCTTGCCGTTGAGACAGAGGTTAGACTTAAAGAAAAGACCATACAGATAAAAAAAGCCTCTTTTACCACCGCGCTCTCAAGCATTGACGTCAACGGCTACCTCAGCAGAGGCAATGGGCCATACAGCCTCTTTATCAACTCCGGGAAAGTACGCTTATATGATCTGGCAGATATAACGCCTCTAATAATAAAACGGCCTGACACGGCAGGGCTGCTCAAGGTAATACTTCAGGTGACAAGAAAACCCGGTGATAAACAGCCTCTATATAAAGGTCTTGTCTCCATCAAGAACGCGGCTTTTGCCACCTCCATTACAAAAGAGCCTGTCAAGGTCCTGGAGCTTTCAATGAACCTTGATGATGACAAGGCCAGACTTCATATACCGGAGTTTAAATTCGGAGGCAGCGACCTCTCGGGCTCCCTTGATATTAACTCCATATCAAAAGCAGGCATTACCTTCAACCTCACCTCCAATATGCTTGATACCGATGACATCTGGGGCGATGGAGAGGATGAGGGGCTGAAAGAATGGCTCTTAAAAATGAGCGCGCTTGGGATTATAAAAGAAAAACGCAGAGCAACAAGAGCGCCGCTCAGCGGTTCAGGCAAGATAAGCATTCGCAAGGGCCGCATATTCCATGAAGAGGTGCTGGACTTTAAGGCCATGGCCCTCTTTCGTCCCGAGGCCATAAGCCTTGACCCCATTGTCTTTGTTACAGAGGGGGGAACCGTAAAAGGCACGGCGGTATTTTACAGAGCACCTGAAAGCCCCCTGCTCTTCGAGGTCTCTGCCGGCATAAGCGGAGTTCATCTTAAGGACGCGCTCTCCCGTCTTGGCACTAAAAAAGACCTGCTCACAGGCACCCTTTACGGAGATATGGAGATACGATGCAGCCGCGGCAAATCTCCCTTTACACGGTGCCTTAACGGCAGCGGAAACCTAAAGGCCGAGAGAGGGCGCATGTGGAAGTTCCCTGTACTCAGCAAGATTTTCTCCATAGTAAATATAATTTCCATAGACGAGCTCTTCAAGAAAGGGCTTCCATACAGGACTCTTACAGGTAATGTAGTTATTCGGGACGGGGTCTTCAGTACAGATGACCTGCTTTTCAAGAGCGACTCCATGAAGATGAGCGCTGTTATGGATGTGGACAGCACAGAGGCTGTGATTGACGCAACACTTGGCGTACACCCCTTTGTCACCATAGACAAAATAGTTACCAGCATACCCCTTGTGGGGTGGATAATAGGGGGAGATGAAAAAAGCTTTGTAAGCCTCTACTACACCATTAAAGGCCCTCTAAAAAAACCGGCCGTAGCGCCTGCCATGGTAAAGAACATCCAGAAGGGTATAATCAACAAGCTGGAGCGTCTTATAACCTCTCCCATAAAGATAATAAAGGAAAGCTCAGATATGATTAACCACAAGGATAAGGGTGGTGCGAACAATGGAAGATAATACGACGGAAACCTTTCACGACAGACCCGGGTTCTGGAATACACTTAAGGCAAAGTGGTATAAAAAAGGGCTCGCAGGCTCTACCTTTCCGGCTGCCGTAACACCATTTATCCTCTCTCATGCTGAGGGGGCCGAGTCCTTTCTTGACGTAGGGTGCGGCTGCGGCAGCCTTGCCCTGCCCCTTGCAAGGGCCGGCAAAAGCGTCACCGCCCTTGACCCGGCTCCGCCCATGATAACTTTACTGGAAGAGGATATTAAGAACGAGGGTTTAACAAACCTCAAGACTATTTCCGCGCCGTGGAAGGCCGGAGCAGTGCCCCCACATGACGTTGTAATATGCGCCAATGTCCCCGGGCTCCTCAAGGGCTCCACGGATTTTCTAAGGGAAGCAAACGAGGCGGCAGAAAAATACGTCTTTATCATCGAGAGCGCCGACCCAAAGGCCGACAAGTTCTACTACAAAGAGCTTTACCCCCTTGTATTCAAGAGGCAGTTCGGCCCGAGAAAGGACTACATAGCCACCTACGATGCCCTTCACTCCATGGGCATATTCGCCAACGTCTTTATAGTGGAGTATGACTTTGACCAGCCATTTACGTCCATAAGCGATGCATTGGAGTTCTGGAAAGAGCACATGTGTATCGTTACAGGTGAGCATGATGAGAGACTGAAGAATTTTCTAAGTAAAAAACTCGTGGAGCAGGATGGGATGCTTGTATCTAAAATTCATAAAAAATCAGCCATCATATGGTGGAAAAAACTCAACCTCTAAGATGGCGCAGAAGAGGCGGCAATGCGGCCCCTTTATCTCATATCAAGAGATGCTCTATGTATAAAAACAGAGATTTAAAAAATAATACATCAACAAACCCTTAAGGCCGGCAATAAAGTAACATTGAAGTTTCCAGCCATTATTTTTGGAGGTAAATATGATGACCTTTTTTAAAAAAACTTGTTTAGCTACTCTGATTATATCCGTCTGCCTCTTTAGCACAAGGGCCATGGCAGAGGACTCTCTTGCCCATACAGTGAGGAGCGCCATCTACGGCGGCCTCATAGGCGGCCTTGTCTCCGGGGCAGTCGTACTGCTAACCGATAACGCAAGTGATAACCTCGGGTACATCCCCACAGGCGTGGGCGTAGGCGTACTGCTTGGCACTGCCTACGGACTTGTCACAAGCGAGGCCGCGCAGGGCAGGGCCTTCGGAGAGATTGAAGGCGGAAAGTTCAGCCTCAACATGCCCACGGTAAGGAGCTCATCTACATTCGACAAAAAGACTCAGACATACGAAACAGTAGAGTCTCTTGATCTACTCAAGGTGCGTTTTTAGTCAATAAGAACTTATGCGGGCAATCCTTTATTAACCGCCTTGCAGGATGGGCGAAGTGTAACGCAACCATCAAAAACATCCTCCTACGTTGCTGCTGCGGCACAGGGAATGTTTCGATGGGTTGCGCTTCGCTCCAACTCATACTACAATACTAAGAGTCGTCACAACGCTGAGAGCGGATAATACAAAATGGTGGGTAGAGCGAAGCGAAACCCAACAATTTAAAAGAACCGAAAAAAAACCGTTGGGTTGATAAAACCAACCCAACCTACGAAAAAATTCTTCTTTTTTTATCCCCTTGCTCTCGGACGGTGCAACCCTCTTCGCCCCATCAGAACATATGACTGCTCTTCATCAAGAGACTTACGCCAAGGTAGGTAAAGAGCAAGAGTCCAAAACCTATTATCGTGGCCACGCTCAGCCCCTTGCCCCTCCACTTTCTTACATACCAGGCGTGCATGGCACCTGCGTAGTAAAACCACAATATGAGGGACCAGATGGACTTTGGCTCCCAGAGCCAGTACGCGCCCCAGGCCAGATACCCCCAGACAGCCCCAGATATCATGGCCCCTGAAAAAAGCAAAAAACCCCAGAGTACGCCCTTACCCGCAATATCCTCATATTTTCTTAAAGTTTTTTCACTGCCCTCAACTCTTTGCCTGTAAGTGCCGTAGAGGTAAAGCACGGCCCCGGCAAAGGCCAGCGTAAATAAGGCGTAGGCAGCAAAGGATAACGTCACATGGGACTCGAACCATCGGGTGCGAAGAATAAGATTAAGG
>JAJRZX010000110.1 GCA_024275045.1 Deltaproteobacteria bacterium | reverse complement strand
TGCCGGAGAAGATAAGGACGCATGGGGGCCTGTGGAATGCGTACCCATTCGCGGCATCAGAAAGAGTATCTCGCGAAACCTCATGGCCTCGCAGCGGCACACGGCCTCTGTAACGGGCATGGATGATGCCGATGTTACGGATCTATGGGCACTTCGAATTCGTGAAAAAGAGGCCGCCGCCGGTAAGGGCGTTGCCCTAACCTTTCTGCCATTTTTCATGAAGGCCGTGCGTCACGCCATTGAGAGTCACCCCATGCTGAACGGGGCCGTGGACGAAGAGCAGAGCAGGATTATAATTAAAAAATACTTTAATGTGGGCGTTGCCGTAGATACTCCTGAAGGGCTCATGGTAGCCGTCATCAAGGACGTTGATAAAAAAACAATTCTTGAACTTGCAGGAGAATTACAGGAGCTCAGCCGGAAGGCGCGGGAAAGAAAAATCACACTTGGCGAGTTAAAGGGCTCCACCTTCACCATTACAAACTACGGCTCCTATGGCGGCAGGTACTCCACACCGATCATAAACTACCCGGATATCGCCATACTTGGTACGGGCCGCATTACTGAGAGACCCTGGGTATATGAGGGCGAGATTGTTCCGCGCATGATACTGCCTCTTTCGCTGACCTTTGACCACAGGGTAGTTGACGGCATTGAGGCCTCAACTTTCCTTGCGCGGGTAAAAGAGTACCTTGAGGACCCCAACCTTATTTTTATTGAGAGCGCATAAAAAAAAGGTGAGGGGAAGAGAACTTTTATAAACAGGATAGTATTCCTATTACGGAAAACATGTTAAATACACAACAAATTGGAAAATGCGGCGAACTTCTCGTCCAGTATAAACTTCTTTTATTTGGGATTGAATCGGCACGGCTTACTACAGACTCAGGTATTGACCTGGTTGCTTACTCGCCTCAGACAAAACAACCTGTGACAATACAAGTTAAAACTAATTTACAACCCAAAAAAGGTGGCGGCAAAGGAAAACTATCTCTTGATTGGTGGGTCCCTGAGGATTCTCCTGCGGAACTAATCGCACTCACCGAGTTGACGGATGAGAAAATTTGGATGTTTTACGTAAAAGAACTTACTGAGGTTGCACAGCAGCATTCCAATGGAAGGCTCCATATCTACATGTATATTGACCCTACTGTTAAGACTCGAAAAAAGAACCAGGTTTTTGCTTATGAGTTTGAGGCATTTTTATTAAAAAACAGATTACATGAGCTCTTCTGATATTTTATATCTCTGTAAAAAGTCAACCTTATCATCTTAACCCTACAGGTTGGCAGGAGCGTAGTTTTACCGAGCAATTTTAAGGATCTTCCATTGCCTGCGGAATATAAGAGAGGTTACACTTCGCGGTGCCATCCCACAAATACTTTAATTCAACCGGAGTTAATACATGGGTTTTCTTGATTATCTAAATCCTGTAAAGACAGGGAAAAAGCTTCTTGAGTTACAGATGGCCTTAATAGGCAAGCACGTCTTTACCACCCTCTTAACTGATGAAGAAAAAGATCAGATTAACGACTTTGTAGATAAGGGCCTTAAGAAGGGTAAGTTTACAGACGAAAAAATAGCGGCCCTTGACGAAAAGGCGCGTTACCTTCTCATTGCCCTTACCATGAAAAAAAAGGGCATGGACAAAGACATGCTAAAGGATTTCAAGGTCTATGTGCAGAACCCCTTTGCCATTGAAAAATACAGCAAGGCCCTAAACGCGGCGGCAGAGAAAGTGGTTAAAGAAAAACACGGGATTGAG
>JAJRZX010000109.1 GCA_024275045.1 Deltaproteobacteria bacterium | reverse complement strand
GCAAACTTCGCGTTATCCGCCGTATTTATGAAGGTATTTGCAAAAGGCGCGTCATCGGCAACCACTATGACACGACCCCCGCCGAACTCTTTTACGGCTACAATAGAGAAACTCTGCACAGGCTCGTCCTTTTCCCGGGTCCTGTTGCGGTTAAGATCCGCCCATGCCTTATCCGAGGTCCTTGCCACCGAGAGCGCGCCGCGCTCTGTCATCAGCCCCCATGAGCCGAAGACGGCTATCTTTTTAACCCCCCTGGTCACAGGCGAGGGCGCGATATCCGTTATGAAAAAGTCCTGAGTCTCACCCTTGATAACATTCTCTCCCTCGGATAGGACAAAATTAGAGACCAGTATGCCGAATGACTCCGTAAGGCGCGCTACAGGGCTTGATATGTGCAGCAGCACCAGCAGAGACCCGCCGTCATGGACAAAGCCCTGCAGGGCCATTATCTCAGGGGTAATAAATGGGCTCGCGGGGCCTGCTATGACATAGGCGTCAAGGTCTTTTAAGACCTCCGGTGATACGAGTTTCTCGTTTACACCTGCCTTTGCCCCTGCCTTCTCAAACCCCTTGAAAAAGGCGGAGTAGTGGAGCTTGCCGTCATTAAGTGGAGAAAATATCTCATTATGTCCCATATCAAAGGCCACTTTATACTGAGTTTTTTTGCCTGCCTTGTGCTTTGCCTTGCCTGCCGAGAAAGATGACAGGGGCGAAATAAGTGCGATGGCAATTACAGCGATAAAAGATAAGAGTGTAAGTCTGCGTGAAAATATGGTTTTCATATGCACCTCGTTTAAAATTTTTTAGTCTTTCAGGATAAATGCTCTTAGACCTAAGGTCAAGGGATAAAAAGAAGAGGGTAAGTGCAGGGGCCATCAATAAGGAGGTAAGACCGAGGCATAAAAGCCCTGAAATATCATAAAGGGGAGACTATTTCACGCCCCCCCTTTATGATGAATATATATACTATTTATTTTCTGACCCCGTTCTCCAGAAGCCGCCACGAGGTGGCGGGTTGATTTGTCATAGGGCCAACGGGTGTAACGTCAAAGTTAAAGTGGGCCTCGGCCACTACGATAATTGGAAAGGCTCCGGTAAAGGCATTGAAGATGTATGAACCAAGAGGTGCGAATATTGGCACGCCATGAGTAAGATGAGCTGTCTGCGATGCTCCGGCGTTAAGGCAGAGACGCACCGGGCCAAAGAGCGCGCCTGTTGGCGGAAAAGTTGACCCGTCCGGAAGTGTTGTATCCTCCCAGTAGTTAAAGCATTGCTGCGAGGCCGTGGTGTTGGTGGCCGTAACAGAGTACCCCAGGGTCGTGCCCTGCGCCACTGATACGGCGTCGGGGGTAATGACGAGGGTGACAGCGGGCAGAGGCACGTCGCTTATCTTAGCGATAAAGGCGTCGGTACAAAGTGACCCTCCGCAAGCCCCTTGCAAAGGGCTCATGAGAGGAAAGTCCGTGGAAAAGGTTGTGCCCGTAACATAGGCCGCCCCGGCGCTGTCAACGGCGATACCCGTGCTGAGATCAAGGGCACTACCCCCGAGATAGGTGGAGTACTCAAGCACAGGGTCTATAACAAGGTCTTTTGAGTGGTCATAGGAGGCAACTGTGAAGCCGTAGGTAAAGACGCCGTCCTCGTCCTTAAGTAACCGGTAAGCCCCCTCTACGGCCACACGCTCGCCCTTAATCCCCTGATAGATAATGGGCTTTTGTGCGATAAGGCGACCCTCATTGAGACTAACCTCAAGGTCTCCCCCGTCTGTGACCTTCAGGCCTTTAATCCCGCGGTAGGCAAAGATAACCTCTGAAAAATCACCGCCGGGACGAACGATTACGTCATGCTCCATATTTTTATTATTGCCGTAAAATTTTATATCCCGATATTCTTGTAGACATCCTAATAGGTAACAATACCGTAAGTAGGGATATTGCTCCGCCACTTCGACTTATCGTTACCAACAAAGTAGTTTACATGACCGGGCATTGAGTGAGAGGCGGTTATCTTGATCTTCTCATTGCCCCCGACAAAGGAGAGGCTTACGGCCTCGGTGGTAACGGTAACCTTCTCATCCTTCTGCGGCTTAATATCGCCATGACATGATGAAAAATCTCATTTGACGCTTCTCCGGTTTAAGGCTGGCGCAGTATATACTACCATTCGTCAACTGATATTTAGGTGTTCGATCTCCCTTTGTCTACATAAAGAAGCAAAAAAGTGTAAAAAGTAGACCTTTTTCTGCATTTTTGATAATTAGAAAAACTATAGCATATGTTTTGTCTCTGTCAATCCCCCAAAAGCAGGGGATTTTGAGTGATAAAATGCAAAAGAGGCCGCACATACCAGTAGAATCACTAACAAATATTTATAATTTTCCTACAAACCCACCTGATACTCATGATAGGTTAATGAATAATACTGAGAGGCAACTCTCCCGTAGTTTTTTTTACAAACCTCAATCCGCTGCCATGGAATGTACGACAATAAAAATCTTAATAATACCCCTCATATGAAGAAAACAATAAAAATCCCCATATTCCAGATAGACGCCTTCGCAGGCGAGCATTTTACCGGCAACGCCGCAGCGGTCTGTGTACTTGAGGAGTGGCTGCCAGATAATTCAATGCAGGCCATAGCCCAAGAGAACAACCTCTCGGAGACGGCCTTTTTCGTGGCCGAGGGTGATGGTTTTTCTATCCGCTGGTTTACGCCAACCGCTGAGGTAGACCTATGCGGCCACGCAACGCTGGCAGCGGCGTGGTGTATATTTAATGAGCTTGGTTACGGTAAAGAGAGCATTATCTTCCAATCAAAATCAGGGGACTTGAGTGTAAGTAGAGCCAATGACCTTATAACCCTTGACTTTCCCGCTGACCCGCCTGTGCCGTGCGCCCCGCCACAGGCCCTCATAGATGCCTTTGGGGTAAGACCCGTTGAGTGCCTGCGGGCAATGGACTATATGACGGTATTTAAGGACGAGGCAGAGGTGGCCGAGGCCGCGCCTGACCTTGAGCTGCTTAAAAAACTAGGACTCCGCGGGGTTATTATAACGGCGCCATCAGGGGAAGGGGAAAAGTACGACTTTGTCTCACGATTCTTCGCACCAAAGTACGGTATAAACGAAGACCCCGTAACAGGCTCCGCTTATACTCAGCTGACTCCATACTGGGCAGGGAGGACCAGGAGAAAAAAGTTCTCTTCACGTCAGCTCTCAGAGCGCGGCGGCAGAATATTATGTGAACTACGCGGAGAACGCGTCCTCATTAGCGGCAGGGCCGTAAAATACATGGAAGGTCTTATTAGCTTAAAAAGACTGTAAGCTGAGTTAAGAGGCACCTGCAAGACATGCCTCTGTCCCTTCAAAGACACCCTGTACCTATATTATGGATTAATTTCCACCGCCCCGTTTCCCATACCAACCCTTTTTTTCGCCTCTCTTGCCATATTAAGGTTGTTACTGAAATTAGCGTTAAAAGGCGCCGCGGCAAGGGCCTTTTGAAATTCAGCCTCGGCTTCACCGTATCTTCGTGCCCTGAAGAGGGCGAGCCCCAGATTATTTACGGCATCTACATTTAACGGGTCAAGGGATACCGCCTCTCTTAGATGCTGTATCCCCTCACTCACCTGCCCCATATCCACAAGGGCCATGCCAAGCACATTATGGCCGGCGGCAAAATCAGGGTGCAGGGTAATGGAGAGCCGCGCCGCGCGCACAGCCTCCTCGGGACGGTTAAGGGTGACAAGTGCAAGCGCCTTATTGGATGCGGCCTCAAAGTAATCCGGTCTAAGGGCAAGGGCCTTATTAAAATTACCAAGGGCAAGCCCCCCTTTATTTAATGCCAGAAAGGCCGTGCCAAGATTATTATATGCCTCATAATACTCCTTTTTAAGGATAATGGCCTTTTTGTAGTTCTTTATGGCCTCGGTAATACTGCCCATGCGGTACAGGGCGTTACCAAGGTTATTGTACCCCCTTGCCCTTTGCGGAGATTTACTTACCACATCACTCCAGAAGAGTTTACCGCTTGTCCAGACCCTGTTTCTCCTGTATGTGAGCGCCGAGAGGGTTAAGACAATCACAAGCGGAAGAATAATAACGCCCCCTGCGTGTCCGTGCCCCGTACGCCCGGCCCTTCTGCCCCTCTCAGCAAGATAGAAGTACAGAGAGACCGCGGATATAAAAACCCCTGCCGAGGGCAGGTACACCCTGTGCTCGAATATAATATCCTTAATAGGCACTACGGAGGACTCTACGGAGAGGGTTATAAAAAACCATAACATACCAAAACCCGCCATAAGCCCCAAGGCCCTGCCCCGACGCGCCGAGCGCAGTACAAGATAGAGAGCGAGAAAAAAAATGAGGGCTAAAAAAACAAAGGAAAGAATTACCGGTACACTGAAAAAACTATGATAGAGGGTGTAATCATAATCCCCTCTCTGTACCATGGGAAAAAAGAGCAGCCTTATGTACCTTACAATAACCCTGAACTGGGTAATGAGATAATCATGCCTTGAGAGCGTTGCCATCTCCTTAAACTGGAAATAACGGAGAGTCTGGGACATGCCCGTCTCCACCCCCATACTCACGGGGCGAAATAGCGTCACTGGGATTACCGCAAAGAGCGTTAAAAAAGGTAACGCAAGTACACCGCCCTTTTTAAGGGATAAGCGTGCCCTCTGAAAAAAGAGAAACTCCACAAGAATTATAACCGCGGGCAGCGTAAAGGCCGTCTCCTTGGTCTTTTGCGCCATAAGTCCCGATATAAAGGCAAGTACAAAGAGCGCCGCCCCAGAGGTCCTCCTGGCTGAGAGAAAGGCAAGGCGAGACCTTACGTAACAATAGAGGGTAAAGAGATAAAAAAGAGCCGCAAGAGAAGCGAACCTCTGCGTCACATATGCCACGGCCTCTGTCTCAACGGGATGTGCGGCAAAGACCAGGGCCGTCACAAAGGCTATCTGAAAGCCAGGCGCGCTACGCCCGCCACCGCCCCCGTGCTCGCCCACGGGGCTACACGACGGGGTCTTGAATAGTAGACTTACAAGGAGAAAGACCAGTATGGAGTTAAGGCCGTGAATACCTATATTTACGAGGTGATACCCCGTGGGGTCTAAACCGCCAATAGCGTAGTTAAGGGCGAAACTCAAGAACGCGACGTATCTCGTCCCTGATAGAGAGGAGAAGTTTGAGAGGTCCCGTATAAAGGCGTTATCAGCAATGTACCTTAAGTCATCGAAGATAAAGGGCGCGCCCATGACATTGGAGTAAATAATAAAGACAAGGGGCAGGAGCAGAAGGGGTGCGGAATTTTTTATTATCTTCTTAAGCATATAAGCGGTATAAAAAGACCCTTTAGAGGATAGATGACCCCCCTGCGGCGCGGTGCGGGGCAAGGATTTAATACAAAAAGACAAGGGCAATGACAAATTAGCACTTATGAAGGAAAAAAACAACGACCCAAAAAAACACTTGTCTTTTTTCTTCACCTGAGTTAGTATACTGTATACAAAGATAGTAAGCTGAGTAAAAAATGCGAGAAACGTTTACTTTTAATCCTTGTAATCAAGGGAAAGGTGGTGATAGCCATGGCATTAAAAATTAGCGATGATTGTGTAGCATGCGGAGTATGTATGCCCGAGTGTCCTGTAAGCGCCATTTCCGAGGGTGATATTTATGTTATTGACCCTGAGGTCTGCATAGAGTGTGTAGGTCATTTCGATGAGCCAAAATGCGCTGAAGTATGCCCCACGGATGCCTGCGTACCTGCCTGAGACTCTTAACAAGTTCTCTCGCGCCGTTGTTCTTCACTAAAAAATCGGCCGTGCCACGCAAGCCTAAAAGCCGTGGCATGGCCATTTAAATCTCCGGGCCTTTATACCGGCCCTTTCAGACCTTTTTCATAAAAAGGACTCCCTGCCGGGCAGGGTGACTAACGATATATGAAAGAATTCGCCGTCTTCTGGGGTTGCACCATTCAGGCACGCTTCCCTTTTCTTGAAAAATCATCACGCCTTGTATTCGAGGCATTCAAGCTGCCGTACAGGGATGTGAACGGTTTTACGTGCTGCCCTGAAAAGTCGCTTATAAACAACGTGGACCCCAAGGCATTTGCCGTTACAGCGGCAAGAAACGTAAGTGTTGTAGACGGGCTTGGAGTAGACCTTGTAAGCCCCTGCACGGGATGCGTCTCAAACCTGGCCACGGTAAAGGAAGACCTTCTTCATAACCCCGGGGAAAAGGCAGAGGTAAATAACCTCTTAAAAGAAGTGGATAAAGAGTTCACCGGTGAGGCCAACTTATTCCATCTTGTTCCTTTTTTTCATGACCAGGTGGGCAAAAACATAATTCAGCGCAAGATAAAAAAGACCTTTGCCGGCATGAAGGTGGCCATTCATTACGGCTGTCACATGATACGCCCCTCTCATGCCCTTAAGAACGACGATCCAATGGACCCGGTAAAGTTCGACGACCTCATAAGGTGGCTGGGCGCCGAGTCTCTGGGGCACAGGACAAAGATGATGTGCTGCGGTCAGGGCCTTGACAGGGTTGACCAGCACGAGAACGCCCTTCATCTGGCCCGTGAAAAGCTCGTGGAACTTAAAAAAATAGAGGCCGATGCGCTCATTGTATGCTGTCCATCGTGCTTTCAGCAGTTTGATAACAACCAGTTCCTTATGATTAGAGAAGGCGAAAAAATATATACGCCTGTAATATACTTCACAGAGCTCCTTGGCCTTGCCCTGGGTCTGAGCCCCGAAGAGCTGGGCATGGGCGGACACCGCGTGGACGTTGGGCCTTTTCTTAAAAAATGGAAAGAGCAGCTTGATAAGGCCGGCCCCTCAGAGGTCATTGACACTGAGCTGAACGTACCCGGTGCCCTGGCATAAGGGCATGTGAACCAAAAGTTTTACCGTTAGAGGTTTGTTTGCCATGTTAAAGTCACATCTCAACTTCACGCTTCTTGAGGAGTGCCGTAAATGCGGCGCCTGCTACGAGGTCTGCCCCTCATGTATAGCACTGCCCGGCTACGACCCCAGGGCTGTCATAAAAGACATACTTGAGGGTAGTTACGAGAAGTGGCTTGAGTCAAAACATATCTGGCAGTGCCTTGAGTGCCATCACTGCCTTGAGATGTGCTACCAGCACTACGGCTTTGAAGACGCGATGACGGCCATGAGAACCATTGCCACCAAAAAAGGGCTCTACCCGCCGCAGATTAAGAGGGGCTGGGCCATGTTTGAGAAAACAGGCAGGCTTGGCGAGCCAAGTAAACCCGGAAGAAAAAAATACGGCCTCCCCGAGCCGGCTAAAAGCGGCGGAGATGAGATAAAAAAGCTCCTTGCCATACTAAAGAACGATACCTCCGGGGAAAAGGCGGACAAAGGCTGATATTACTGATATTAAAGACGTCATCTGCATAAGAGACGAATTTTTCATAAAACATATACAGGCGGAATACCCATGAACCATAATTACCAGAAAGACATCTCCGGATGCGGTCTTACGGGACTTATAAACAAGAAAAAAACAAGGGTTAGCGGAGACGCCATCGCACGCTCTCTGTGCCTTATGAACGAGCGCGGCAACGGCCTTGGCGCAGGTTACGCGGCCTACGGCATATACCCCGAGTTCGCTGATTTTTACGCCTTTCACATCATGTACGACGACCCTTCCGTAAGGTTCGGTGCAGAGGATTTTCTAAAACACAACTTTCATGTGGAAAAAACAGAAGAAATTCCAACCTCTCCTGTGGCGGCAATACCCATCTCGCCGCTCCTCGTGCGCTACTTTGTCTCTCCCAATAAAGACAAACTCAGCTCCATAGAGGGCGAAGAGGACTTTGTAGTCAACACGGTAATGAAGATTAACTCCGAGATGGACGGCGTGTACGTCTTCAGTTCGGGAAAAAACATGGGCGCCTTCAAGGGCGTTGGCAACCCCGCTGAAATTGCCGAGTTTTACAGGATTGAGGAGTACGAGGGTTATATCTGGACTGCCCACACGCGCTTTCCCACAAATACCCCCGGCTGGTGGGGCGGTGCCCATCCATTTACCCTGCTTGACTGGTCCATAGTACATAACGGCGAGATATCTTCTTACGGCATCAACAAGAGATACCTTGAGATGTTCGGATACAAGCTCATGCTCCTTACCGATACCGAGGTGGTCACTTATATACTGGACCTCCTTGTAAGAAAACACGGCCTTGACATTCAGACTGCCTGCACCACACTTGCGGCGCCTTTCTGGAAAGACATAGACGAGCTTGATGAAGACAGAAGAGAGCTGCTCACGGCCCTGCGCATGACATACGGCAGCGCTCTGCTTAACGGCCCCTTCTCACTGCTCTTTGGTCACAGCAACGGGCTTGTGGGCATAAACGACCGCATTAAGCTGAGGCCGCTGGTGGCCGCCACAAAAGACGACTTTGTATACATGGCAAGCGAGGAGTCAGCTATACGCGAGATATGCCCCTCGCCTGATAAGGTCTGGGCCCCAAGGGCCGGAGACCCCGTAATAGTAAACCTGGAAGCAGATTAAATCAGATTACCGGACCCCGGCCCCCAATAAAGGCGCGGTCTGGTTTCTCTTGTAAAAAAGCCGCCACGGCAGCACGCCTTACTGCGCTGCGCAGGCGAAAAAGTTCTGGAGGACAGTATATGTTTAAGAGTCTTGCGCCGCCCGATTATCTGGCGACAATAGATACGGATAAGTGCATCAGGTGCAAACGCTGTATCCGCAACTGCGGCTGGGACGTATACTCCTGGGGCGGTGACAGGGTTCAGATAAATACATCGAAGTGCGTAAAATGCCTTCGCTGCTACCACTACTGCCCTGTTGAGGCTATTGAGATACTCAATAACCGCACAAAGTTCAAGGACAACGCCTACTGGTCCTTTCACCAGATAAGAAACATCAAAAAGCAGGCCGAGACCGGGGGCATGCCCTTATCCGGCATGGGAAGCGATCTGCCCTACCCCATACTCTTTGACCACCTGCTCCTTGACGCCTGTCAGGTAACCAACCCCTCCATCGACCCCTTAAGAGAGCCTATGGAGCTTCGCACTTACCTTGGCAAAAAACCATCGAGCCTGAATTTTGTAAAAGACGGCAAGGGCGGCATGAAGCTCAAGGGCCCCCTTCCGCCGCAGATTAAGATAGATCTGCCCGTTATCTTCTCACCCATGTCCTTTGGCTCCATCAGCCTCAACGCGCAGAAGGTCCTTGCCATGGCAGCGACAAACGCAGGCACGGTAATGAACACCGGAGAGGGCGGGCTGCACGAGGATATTTATCCTTACCGCAAGAACGTAATCGTACAGGTAGCCTCAGGCAGGTTCGGTGTAAACGCCGATTACCTTAACGCCGGGGTAGCCGTGGAGATAAAGATAGGCCAGGGCGCCAAACCCGGCATAGGCGGTTATCTGCCGGGAGAAAAAATACCCAAGCAGGTTGCCGACGCGCGTATGATACCCATTGGCACAGACGCTCTAAGCCCCGCGCCTCAGCACGATATTTATTCCATTGAGGATCTGAGGCAACTTATCTACGCCATTAAAGAGGCCACGAACTACAAACCCGTCTCCGTAAAGATCGCCTCCGTCCATAACGTGGCGGCCATTGCCTCGGGCATAGTGCGCGCAGGCGCTGACATTGTCTACCTTGACGGATTCAGAGGCGGCACCGGAGCCGCGCCCTCCATAATACGCGACCATCTGGGCATCCCCATAGAGCACGCCATCGCCGCCGTAGACGACCGGCTGCGCCAGGAAGGCATCCGTAACGAGGCATCCGTAATAGCCGCCGGCGGAATACGCTCAAGCGCAGACGCCGTTAAAGCCATAGCCCTTGGCGCCGATGCAGTTGCCCTCGGTACCGCAGCACTTGTCACCATGGGCTGCACGGTCTGCGGTAAATGCTACACAGGCAACTGCTCCTGGGGCATTACCTCGCAGAGACCTGAGCTCACGGCAAGGCTTAACCCTGAGATATTTGCCGAGCGCCTTACAAACCTGCTCCGTGCCTGGGAGCATGAGATTAAAGAGATCCTCGGCTCCCTTGGCGTCAACGCCATCGAGAGCCTTAGAGGCAACCGTGAGAGGCTTCGCGGAGTTGGCCTTGACGACCAGACCCTTGACATCCTCGGCGTAAAACCCGCCGGCCGATAAGGGCAAGGGGCCCAAGGGTGGGGCAGCAAGGGGCACAAGGGTGGGGCAGCAAGGGGCCCAAGGGTGGGGCAGCAAGGGGCCCAAGGGTGGGGCAGCAAGGGGCACAAGGGTGGGGCAGCAGGGGGCACAAGAAAGGCAGGGAGAGACACAAGGGGAGCAGAATTTTTAAGACAGGGCCGCGTGTGAATAACGCGGAACATGGATGAACGTACCCCGAGGTCTCTCTATATAACCGCTTAGCCCGGAGAGCTTGTTTTTATATCAAATACGCCTTTTACAGGGCACATCTTCAAGGAGAGATACTTCTCATGCACGTAATCCAAGGAAAAGGTCTGCACTTTAAAGACCTGAACGCACAAATCCGCGCGGCCCTGGCCGATGGCCAAAAAGAAATAACCCTTAAAGACGTAAACGGCCAGTACTACATAGGCGATGGTCTTCGCGAGAAGGCAACCATTAATATCGAGGGCGTACCCGGCAATGATATGGCCGCCTTCATGGACGGCCCTACGCTGGTAATAAATGGCAACGCCCAAGATAATATCGCCAACACCATGAATAGCGGAAAGATCATCATCCACGGCAACGCAGGAGATGTGCTTGGTTACGGCATGAGAGGCGGAAAGCTGCACATCCTCGGCGATGTTGGCTACCGCGTGGGCATACACATGAAGGGCCTGAACAAACAGATTCCATGTATAATAGCTGGAGGCAACGCCGGAGATTTTTTCGGTGAGTACCTGGCAGGAGGCGTCCTCATCCTCCTTGGTCTCGATGCCAAAGAAGGCGAGTCCATTGTCGGTGATTACATCGCTACAGGTATGCACGGGGGCCGGATTTTTATCCGCGGAGAGATCGAGCAGAAGTACTGCGGTAAAGAAGTGGGCATCTTTGAGACAGACGAAGACGACATGAAGACTCTTAAAAGATACCTTACCGAGTACTGTGCGGACTTCAAACTGGACTTGGACGAGGTATTGAGCAAAAAATTCTCCAAGCTCGTACCCGTATCCTCAAGGCCATACGGGCAGCTCTACGCATACTGAATCTCACCTCATAAAAACCATGTTAAAACCCCCTTTTCAGGGGGTTTTTCTTCTTTAAGACCTCAAAATCATTACTCTTGACTTTTTTCCCCTGAAATCGTAATATTATATTACATCTGGAGGAAGTAAAGTGCTTGCAGAGCTTGAAAAAAGCATTAAAATGCTCGTTGACAAGTATGAGGCCACGAGCGCTGAACTCACAGAGTTGAAATCCGGGCTTGAGATGAGAGATCTGGAGATAAAGAGCCTTAAAAAAAAGCTCGAGAAACTCAGTGACGAACGTATCCTCGTACGCGACAAGGTAGATGCTCTCATCAGCCAGGTAGAGGGCCTCGTATCAGGTGCCTGAACTAAGAGCAGAGGCATATTAAGAGCCCCTGGCGGCAAGAGTTCTAAGTTTGCTGCTCACCAAGCCCCCCCCTGGTAAAAGGGCATAAAGCTGCAACAAGGGGAGTGGGAACCTGCTCCGGCAGGACTGAGAGATGGGCGGGGGAAAGAGTCATTATCTCAAATGCCGTGGGGCTTAAAAAACTCCGTGGTTCATTAAGGGACGCGTAACATAACAAAAAAACTCATAGAAAGTTAAGTGCTTGAGAGCATATGGCAGGTAATATGGGAAAAACAGCAGAACTCAGGCTCAACAACCATAGCCTTATAGTAAAGAGCGGCGAGGGCATGGACTACATGAGAACCGTTGAGGCCTATCTCAATGAGAAGATTGAAGAGGTTAAGGAAAACACAAAAGCGGTCTCTACGCTGGATGTTGCCCTGCTGGCCGCCCTTAATATCACCGGAGAAGCTATAAAGACGAAAGAAACACTTGAGAAAGTAGAAAGGCATTCCAGAGAACTTACTGATTTTATAGAAAAAAGGATTGGATGTTGAGGGGCCTCTCCCCTGCGGTGTTCGTAACCGGTCTGTATGTTAGAACCAATAGACGCAAAGAGGGAGCCGTCACTGTCTTGCCGCCGTCACGTCCCTTACCGGGAAAGACGAAAGCAGTTATCATGGCGCCCACCTGTCATTGACAGGTTCCAATTGCGGCCGGTACGGCACAGGCGGGGGAGAGGTTTTTTTTAATACAGTCTCATTATCTTTTATAAGGCCCAAAGAAGGCATATACGACATTTTTCTTTACTTTACAAGACCTTAAACCCTTCTTCGGGTATGATTATACTCTTGCAGGCAGTGCCTTCGCATGGTTATATACGTACTTGCGCGGCCGCTCTGCATGTAAGGCCGGATAAAAGATAAGACCCTGCCGTACACGTGAGACACACCCATCCAATCCTTCCATTACTAAAGCCCGAAATGCGAGCAGACCTGGCCAAGAAGCGTCTCAGAAAGAAATTTCTTGAGATGCGTAGAGAGTTAACCTTCGAGGCTGTGTGGCGTAAAAGCGCCATCATAGAGAAAACCCTCGTGGAGACCGCTTTATTCAAAAACGCCTCCAGGATAGCCCTCTACTCCAGCTGCAAAAACGAGGTTCTAACTGACGGGATTTTTACGGGCAATAGGCTGCAGAAAAAGGAGTTTTTCTACCCGCGTATATTCAGAGGCGCGGTCATGATGAGATTCCTCCCTGTTACAGCCCTTGAGGAGCTATCTATCGGGGCATATGATATCAGAGAGCCTGTTGCTGAAAAAAAAGACATACCCCCCGGGGATCTCGACCTTATAGTCCTGCCCGGTGTGGCCTTCTCCACGGGAGGGGCAAGGTTGGGTTTTGGCAAAGGATACTACGACAGGGTGCTTGAGGGAGTTAAATCTACCCTTGTGGGCCTGGCATATGATTTTCAGATTGTGGACTCCATCCCCACAGAGACTTTTGATGTGAGAATGGATTACATTATTACGGATAAACGCCTCATCAGGTGCCCCGAAGAGGCATAACACGGGGGTAAAGGCGTTTTTAATCACCTGACATCGGTGGAGGTCTCGGCAGAGGGGTTCTTAACCCCTTGGTTTTATTAACATAAGCCGAACCTCTTTAATATATACAGCAACACAGGGGGTCTTTAATATGGATATATACACAGGCATAATTCTTGCGGTTACAGCGGTTATTGCCATACTTGTAGGTCTGGGCGTGGGTTTTGCGCTTAGAAAAAAATAGTCGAGGCAAATATAAAGGCATCGGGCTCCATGGCGGAGTCCATAGTGGCCGAGGCGAAAAAAGAGGCCGAGAATACAAGAAAAGAGGCCGCGCTGCAGGCTAAAGATATAATACTTCAGGGAAAGAGCGAGCGCGAGAAAGAGGCTCAGGATATACAGAGGGAACTGCACGCAAAAGAACGGCGCATACAGAGTAAAGAAGAGAACCTTGAGAAAAAATTCGACTCAGCCGAGAGACGTGAAAAAGAGCTCTCAAAGCGCGAGCGTTTTGTCATAAGCCAGGAAAAACGCGTTCAGGAGATGGAGGCCGAGATGGAGTCCCTTATCCAGAGAGAGCGCGATAAACTTGAGGGGCTTAGCGGCATGAGCGCCGATGAGGCCAAGAACCTGCTTCTCCTGGAGATGGAGCAGAAGGCCAGACACGAAGCCGGAAAAACCCTTAAGAAGATAGAAGAAGAGCTTACCGCAGAGGCCGATAAAAAGGCAAAGAACATCATCGCCCTTGCCATACAGAAGTACGCAGGTGAGTATGTGGCGGAAAAAACCGTCTCCGTGGTAAACCTGCCAAATGACGAGATGAAGGGCCGCATAATAGGCCGAGAGGGCCGTAATATACGCGCCATTGAGGCCGCGACAGGCATTGATGTCATCATAGACGATACGCCGGAGGCCGTAATACTCTCAGGGCACAACCCTGTGAGAAGAGAGATCGCACGGCTCTCCCTTGAGCGCCTTATATCAGACGGCAGGATCCATCCATCGCGCGTAGAGGACATTGTAGCCAAGGTAGAGAAAGAGATAAATAAATCCATGGCCGAGGCCGGCGAGAGCGCGGTCTTTGACACGGGTCTGCACGGCATACATAAAGAGATACAGAAACTCATCGGACGGCTTAAATACAGGACGAGTTATACTCAGAACGTCTACGCCCACTCCCTTGAGGTGGCCTTTATCTGCGGCATCATGGCCGCCGAGCTTGGTCTCTCGGTAAAAACAGCGAAACGCGCCGGGCTGCTCCATGACATAGGCAAGGCCGTTGACCACGAGGTAGAGGGCCCTCACGCCGCCATAGGAGCGGAGCTTGCGAAGAGGTTCGGCGAGGCCCCGAAGATAGTCTCCGCCATCGCCTCTCACCATAACGACACGCAGCCCACTGTGCTGGGCGTACTTGTGCAGGCAGCTGATACTCTCTCTGCCGCCAGACCCGGTGCCAGAAGAGAACGCCTTGAGAACTACGTCAAGAGAATAGACGAGATAGAGGGCATTGCAAGGGACTTTCCCGGTGTTGATAAGTGTTACGCCATTCAGGCGGGGCGCGAGATACGCGTAATGGTTGGCAATAAGACCGTAAGCGATGACGGCGCGGTTATGTTATCAAAAGACATAGCCCACAAGATTGAGAAAGAGCTGAGTTATCCGGGCCAGATTAAGATTACCGTTATAAGAGAATCAAGAGCAGTGGAATACGCGAGGTAGTTCACAGACACTTATGAGTACCTCTGCGGTAAAGATAATCTTCATCAGCGATGTCATAGGCAAACCCGGCAGGGTGGCCATTAGAGGACTTCTGCCTGACCTTGTCTATGAGTACGGCCCTGATATGGTAGTTGCCAACGGCGAGAACGCAGCCGGGGGCTTTGGAATCACACGTGAGATATTCGAGGAGTTAAAAGACCTTGATATTGATATCATTACCTCGGGCAATCATATCTGGGACAGAAAAGACCTTGTCCCCTGCCTTGAGAAACGCGATGACCTGCTTCGGCCCCACAACTACCCGCAGGAAGTCCCGGGCCGGGGATGGACAATATTTACCTGCGCCTCAGGTGTAAAGATAGGTGTTGTAAACCTGGCCGGAAGGGTATTTATGAACGCCCTTGACTGCCCCTTTAAGGTGGGGCGCGAGGTTGTGGAGAAAGTTCGAAAAGAGACCGACCTCATTATACTGGATATGCACGCCGAGACCACCAGCGAAAAAGCCGCAATGGGCTGGCACATGGACGGCCTTGTGAGCGCGGTAATCGGCACCCATACTCATGTTCAGACAAGTGATGAGAGAATTTTACCAAAGGGTACGGCCTTTATTACTGATGCCGGGATGACGGGACCAATGGACTCCATTATCGGCATGCGAAGAGAAAAAGTCATGGAGAGGTTCCTTACCTCCATGCCGGTAAGGCTTGAGGTGGCCAAAGGAGATATTGTGCTCCAGGGCGTGTACCTGGCCCTTGACCCCGAGAGCGGCCGCGCCATTGAGATTAAACGCATCAGAAAAAGCCTTAAAAAAGGATAACCCCCTGCGCCCCCTCTGCCGGGCCGCGGATAAGGACAGAAAAGCACATGGACGCTAAAGCCCAGCTTGATATTATAAGTAGAGGCGCTCTTGATTTAATCACAGCCCCTGAGTTTCTAACAAAACTTGAAAACTCCATAAATAATTTCAAACCCCTGAAGGTAAAAGCCGGTTTTGATCCCACGGCCCCTGACCTGCACCTCGGGCACACCGTACTCATACACAAGCTCAAGGATTTTCAGGATCTCGGGCACACGGTTATCCTCCTTATCGGCGACTTTACGGCCAAGATAGGCGACCCCACGGGAAGAAACGAGACGCGCCCCGCCCTTGGCGATGATGAGATAGCCGCCAATGCCGCAACTTATACGGAGCAGGTCTTTAAGATTCTCGATGAGGATAAGACCGAGGTGGTATATAACAGCGAATGGATGAACCGCCTCACCTCAACGGATCTCATCACCCTTATGTCAAAGTACACTGTTGCGCAGATGCTCGAAAGAGAGGATTTTTCAAAACGCTACCGCGGGGGACGTCCCATTGCCATACACGAGTTTCTCTACCCCCTAATTCAGGGTTATGACTCCGTGGTTCTTAACGCCGATGTGGAGCTTGGCGGCACGGACCAGCTCTTTAACCTCCTTGTAGGCAGAGAGCTTCAGCGCGATATGGGGCAGGCCCCTCAGTGCGTACTTACCATGCCGCTCCTTGAGGGCACGGACGGCGTTAAAAAGATGAGCAAATCCTACGGCAACTACATCGGCATCACAGAGCCCGCAGCAGAGATATACGGCAAAATAATGTCCATATCCGATGAGTTAATGATTAAATACTATGAGCTCCTAACAGATGCCCCGCGGGAAAAGATAAAGGCAATAAAAGCAGGAGAGATACACCCCAAGGAGGCCAAAGAGGCCCTTGCTCTGGAGATAACCGCTTGTTTTCACGGTGATAAGCAGGCTAATGAGGCAAGACAGGCTTTCAGTGCATTATTTAAAGACAAAAAAACCCCTGATGAGATCGAGGAGGTAGTGGTCGCCACGGAAGAGGCAGAGATATGGCTGCCGCGCCTGCTTGTGGATATAAATCTCGCAGGAGGCACATCCGCAGCCATAAGGCTCATGAACCAGGGCGGAGTACGTCTAAATAACGAAAAAATAACAGACAAGAGCACAAAAGTCCCAACTACGGAGGGCTTTCTCATTCAGGTGGGCAAGAGGTTTTTCAAAAAAGTATCCTTCAAGAAGGGGCAGTAAAGGGGCCGCTAAAGTATGACCCCATAGAGGGTTTCGCTGGAACCGTAAAAGCGTCTGTTTCAAGAAGGGGCTGCAAAAAGGCCGCTAAAGTATGACATTTAAAAAATGTCCCGCTGTAACCATAAAAAGAGTATATTTTAAAAAAGGGCTGCAAAGGGACCGCTAAAGTATGGCCCCATAGAGGGTTTCGCTGGAACCGTAAAAGCGTCTGTTTCAAGAAGGGGCTGCAAAAAGGCCGCTAAAGTATGACATTAAAGGAAGTTCCGCTGTAACCATAAAAAGAGTATATGGGAAGAGGGAAAAGCATTGACTTACCGTACCTTTCCATGTTAAATAAGACCCTTATTCGCCTATATGGGTCTTTACAAGGATTAAGCATGTGGCTGTAAAAGACCCGGGGCCGGATAAAGACGAAAAAAACACAAAAAATGCACCGGGAGCCCTCTTACAGCTTGTTACAATAGGCGCCTCGCTTGTGGCATCCACCTTTACGGGGCTTGCCATAGGGTATTATCTTGACAGGTACCTGGGTACGAGCCCCTGGCTCACCATTATCTGTCTACTAATAGGAATAGCGGCGGGTTTTTTAAACATATACAACATGGCGAAAAAATATGGCACCTCAGGCTAAGAGTCTCGCCATGAGCGCCCCGTTGCCGGGGATATTTAAGGTGGCGCTTATAAACCTCGGAATAGGAGTAGTTGTTGCTCTTATAACCGCTTTCGCCTTAACTGGATTTAGCGCAGGTTTCTCGGCAGGATACTTTCTGGGTTTTATCAACCTGCTCTGGTTGTTTCGTATAGTAAAAAAAGCCATGCTCATGGCCCCTGAAAAAGCCATGAGGTTTGTATCCACAAGGTATTACGCGCGCTTTGCCATTACGGCAGGCGTTATAGTTGTTCTCATATCAAGAGGCGTGCTCAGTACGCCATGGCCGCCTCTGGCAGGTATCGCTTTATCGGTCTTTATTGCCACGGGCTCACTGATATTCATCGCAAAAGAGGAGTTCAAGTAAGATGCACGAAGCCATTATCCTCCCAACCTTTGGTCTGGCAAATCATACGGCGCTGATGCTGTACATTATCGTCGGTCTCCTTATATTTTCTATCTTATTCTCAAGGAGCCTCTCCATAGTGCCGGGAAGGCTGCAGAGCGTATGCGAGCTTTTCATAACATTTTTCTCCGATATCATCGATGAGACCATGGGGCCAAAGGGCAAGCAGTTCAAACCCTTTATATTTACCCTTACTCTATTTATATTCCTCTCCAACGTCATGGGGCTTATCCCCGGTTTCGTACCACCAACGGCTAACCTCAACACCACCGTGGGGCTTGCCCTCATAATATTTGTCATGACTCATATTATCGGCATAAGAGCGCATGGCATCAAGTACTACAAACACTTTGTAGGCCCTGTCTGGGCGCTGGCCATACTTATGATACCCATTGAGATAGTAGGACACATGGCACGGCCGCTCTCGCTCTCGCTAAGGCTTTTTGGCAACATGATGGGCCACGAGCAGATAGTAGGCGTACTGCTGAAACTCATGCCATACGCATTCCCGCTGCTGCTTATATCCACAGTGCTTGGCGTGCTTGTAATCCTTATTCAGGCTTTCATCTTCGCCCTGCTCTCCATGATGTACTTTGGTAGCGCCATGGAAGAGTCTCACTAATCCCCTATTAAGGGGCATAGAGACAGCAGGCGCTTAGAGAAGAAAACACAGGCGATAAACATAACATAGCCGTGGTAAGAGGCAATACGCTGCCATGGCAATATGGTACAAGAGTCCCCTGCCCTCTGCTTAATATGTACCCACACAACCATACCCGCAAAAGAGGCTGCCGCAAAATCCAGCTTGACAAATCCGTCTTTTTATCATATAATATTAGCACTCCATGAGATAGAGTGCTAAGCAGATAAGGCTATTGTAGTTCAAGTTCAGAGTTGTTTTATCGGACCGGGAGTTACAAAAATTACGAATCATGGTTCTTTTATCAGCTCAGGATTAACACTCAATAGTTACAGAACTCTATTAAGAGGATAGTTACGATGAACCTTCCTGTAGTCGCTGATTCCATAGATCTATATCTTGCCGAGATAAGCAAGTACCCCCTTCTCAGCCCGACGGAGGAGAGGACTCTTGCGGAGAGGTATTATGAGAAGGGTTACCTTGAGGACGCCCACAGGCTCGTCACCTCAAACCTGCGCTATGTTGTAAAAGTAGCGCGCGAGTACAGAAAATACGGCGCAAGGCTCTCCGACCTTATCCAGGAAGGCAATATCGGTCTCATGGCCGCCGTTAAAAAGTTCAATCCCTACAAGGGCTTTCGTTTCATCACCTACGCCACATGGTGGATACGCTCTTATATCCAGGAGTACATCATCAAGACGGTAGGTCTGGTAAAACGCGGCACACGGGCCCTTAAAAAATCGCTCTTTTACAAAAACCCCGTACTTACGGCCAGCGAGTCCTGCTCTGTCTCAGGCGGCATTGTAAGAGACCTTTCCCTTAGCGCCCCCATAGGCGAAGACGCCACTACGCATCAGGATCTTCTCTGCGAAGAGGGCCCGGGCCAGGAAGAGGTCGTTGCAGAGGCAGAGACGCATGCCCTTGCAAAGAGAGAGATTAACACGGCTCTTAAGACCCTTAATGATAAAGAACGCCTTGTAATAACAGACCGTGTTATGGCCGATGAGCCCGCAAGCCTTAAGACCCTTGGTGAGAGAATGGGTCTGAGCAGAGAACGGGTGCGCCAGATTGAGAGCGAGGCCCTTAAAAAACTGGGAAAACGCCTCAGCTCAAAAACCGAACTTCTGGAAAACTTCAACTAATCCCTGATTACATGGCTCAAGTTGCGCTTTGCCTGCATTGGATTTAAGAGCCAATGCGGGCTTTTTTACGTCAAAAATCTGCCTCTGCCCGGCTCGCCTTTTCCCCGTTAAACCTGTTCTTGCCCTTATTTTCCATGGCACTTTTAAGAAGACTTATTTTTATATTCAATGTATAATAACGGGTACTCTAACAACTATGAATCAATAAGCGCAGGACATGATTTCATACATGGGAGAAGCCCTCATTCCAGTACTCAAGCGGCCAACTCGGGCGATTATTCACATGGACGCCCTTACTCATAATTACCGCGAACTTCGCGCTGCCTTATCTCCCGGCACAGAGCTTATGGCCGTGGTAAAGGCAGATGCCTATGGTCACGGTGCGGTGAGAGTTGCCGCGCTTCTTGCGGAGGCGGGGTGCAGGTTTTTTGCCGTTGCCCTTGCCTCGGAAGGAGCGGCCCTGAGAGAGGCCGGCATTACAGCGCCCATACTCGTCCTTGGCGGGGTCTGGAAGGATGACCTTGAGATTATCTTCAATAAGGACCTCACCCCTGTAGTACACAGCATGGAGTCCGCGCTCCTCATACATAAAAAGGCGGCTGAAGCAAAGGTCGTCAAGCCCGTTCATCTGAAGGTAGATACAGGCATGGCCCGTCTCGGTGTAAGGCCCGAGGCACTCTCATCGTTCCTCAAGACCATGAAGGGCCTTGAGTACATCAGCCTTGAGGGCCTGCTCTCTCATTTTTCAGAGGCCGAGGTGGCGGGTAGCGATTTTTCCGCTGCCCAGCTGAATTTATTCAGACAAACCTCGGCACTTACGGCAGAGCTTGGACTTCAGGTTAAGTACCGCCACATGGCCAATAGCGCCGCACTGGTCACAATGCCGGAATCTCACTTTGATCTCGTAAGGCCGGGCATTATGCTCTATGGCTCCTACCCCTGCGAGTCTCTTAAGACAAAGATAAACCTTAAGCCCGTTATGGAGCTGAAGACCCGCATACTTCAGATAAAACACCTTCCGGCGGGCAGCCCCGTGAGCTATGGCCGCACCTTTGTTACAGAGCGGGACTCCGTTATAGCCACCCTTGCCATTGGATACGGCGACGGTCTGTCAAGACACCTCTCAGGCGCAGGTCATGTACTTATAAGAGGGGCGAGAGCGCCCATAATAGGACTTGTCTGCATGGACCTTACTGTATGCGATGTTACGGATATAAAGGGAGTAAGAACAGGCGATGAGGTAACTCTCATTGGCCAAGACGGCGGAGATGAGATAACGGCCTCTGAGATAGCAAAACAAACAGGGACCATAAGCTACGAGATATTCTGCAATATCTCCAGGCGTGTGCCAAGGATATACATGTGAAGGCTTACCTTGAGAGGATAGGTGTATCGGCGGGAGAGTTCATAAAAGGCGCCGGAAGCATGGCTATAATGCTTATCATGGCCGTACGCTTTGCCTTTACACCGCCCTTTAAGCTGAAAAACATCTTCAAGCAGATGGAGTTTGTGGGAGTTCAGAGCCTCTTTGTGGTCATACTTACGGGCTCATTTACGGGAATGGTCCTTGCGCTTCAGGGCTACAACGCCCTTAACAGGTTTGGAGCCGAGAGCCTTGTTGGGCCCACGGTGGCTCTCAGCATGGCACGAGAGCTCGGGCCCGTGCTTACGGGGCTCATGGTAACGGGACGGGCCGGGAGCGCCATGGCCACGGAGCTTGGCACCATGCGCGTTACAGAGCAGATTGACGCCATTGAGACCATGGCAATCAATCCCGTGAAATATCTTGTGGTGCCGCGTATCATGGCGGGCATTCTCATGTTCCCGCTCCTTACCGTGGTAACGTCCTTCGTGGGAGTAGTGGGTGGTTATATAATAGGCGTAAAGATGCTGGGCATAAACCCCGGCGTTTACATAGGCAGGACCATTGATTTTGTAACCGTACAGGATCTATTCAGCGGACTGGCCAAATCCGTTGCCTTCGGGCTCATAACCACCCTTGTTGCCTGCTATCACGGGTTTTACGCAAAGGGCGGGGCCGAGGGCGTGGGCAAGGCCGCCACAAGCTCTGTTGTTACTGGCAGCGTCATGATACTTATAGCGGATTATGTCATCTCATCACTCATTGCCTGAGTTGAAAATATTACGGATTAATGATACAAATCAAGGGATTAAAAAAAACATTCGCTCTTAAAAAAGTACTTAACAACGTGAATCTCGAGATTGAGAGCGGCAAGATTACCGTTATCATCGGAAGAAGCGGAGGGGGCAAGAGCGTACTCTTAAAGCATATTATAGGGCTCATAAAACCAGACGAAGGGCACATCTACCTTGACGGCACTGATATAACAATACTCAAGGAACGGGAGCTGAATGAGACCAGAAAACGCTTTGGCATGTTATTTCAGGGCGCCGCGCTCTTTGACTCCATGACAGTTGGTGAGAACGTGGGTTTTGCCCTTAAAGAACACACAGGGCTTGAGGACGAGGATATAAGCGAGTCTGTAAGAGAAAAACTGGAACGCGTGGGCCTTAAGGGGGTTGAAGAGATGATGCCCGCGGACCTCAGCGGAGGCATGATGAAGAGAGTGGGGCTTGCCAGAGCCATAATAATGGACCCGGAGATAGTGCTCTTTGATGAACCCACAACAGGGCTTGACCCCATAATGAGCGCCTCTATCGCGGACCTTGTCCTTGACACCCAGCGCTCGCTTAAGACCACTTATGTGCTCATCACCCATGACATGCCCTTTACCTACAAGATAGCCGATAAGATTGCCATGCTGCACGACGGCAGGATTATCGCCGAGGG
>JAJRZX010000108.1 GCA_024275045.1 Deltaproteobacteria bacterium | reverse complement strand
GGACGGGTGAATTTTACAAGCTCAACCTTATTGAACTGGTGCTGGCGTATAAGCCCCTTTACGTCACGGCCATATGAGCCCGCCTCTTTTCTAAAGCACGGTGTATAGGCCGTGTAATAAAGGGGCAGATTTTCCTCGTCTATTATATCACCGCCGTGCAGGTTCGTAAGAGGCACCTCGGCAGTGGGTATAAGGTAAAGGTCAAGGCCCTCCATCTTGAATAAGTCATCAGCGAATTTCGGGAGCTGCCCGGTGCCCAGCAGGGCCGTACCCTTGGTCATAAATGGCGGCAGCACCTCTGTGTAACCCTGCTCATCGGTGTGCAGGTCAAGCATAAAGTTAATAAGGGCCCGCTCAAGGCGCGCGCCCGCGCCTTTAAGCACTGCAAACCTCGCTCCGGAAATAATACCCGCGCGCTCCAGGTCAATAATACCAAGCGCGGTGCCGATATCCGTATGCTCAAGGGGGTTGAAGGTAAACTCTCGCGGGGCGTGCCATGAACGCAGCACCCTGTTATCAGACTCATCTCTGCCGTGAGGCACGGCCTCGTTGGGCAGGTTTGGTATGAGCAAAAGGAGCTCCGAGAGCTCTGCCTCTGAGGCTGCAAGCTCTACGTCAAGGGCCTTGATACGCTCGGAGACGCCGCGCATGTCTTCCATAAGGGAGGCCGCGTCCTTGCCTGCTTTTTTCAGCCGTCCTATTTCCTCGGAGACAGTGTTTCGCCTCTCGCGCAGTGCCTCTGATTCCTGAAGAAGGGACCGTCTCTTTTCGTCAAGGTCTTTAAAGCTGTCTATCTTAAGTCCCTCTCCACGGAGCTCAAGGCGGGTCTTTACGGTCTCCAGGTTCTCACGGAGATATCGTTTGTCGAGCATCTCTTTTTGTCCTGTAATTAAAAATTTTTATGTGAAGCAAAAAGCCCTAAGACTCCCCGCCCCATCTCTTGTAAAGGTCGTTCTCTATCTCCAGGGCGTCAAGCACCTTACCCACTACAAAGTTTACAAGGTCGTCCATTGATTCAGGGCCGTGATAAAAACCCGGCATGGCCGGCAGGATAATTGCCCCCGCCGTTGCCACGCGCAGCATGTTCTCAAGGTGTATGGTATGTAGAGGCGTCTCACGGGGCACAAGCACAAGACGGCCGCGTTCCTTTAATACGCAGTCCGCGGCGCGCTCGATTAAGTTGCCTGATACGCCCGTGGCAATCCTCGCAAGGGCGCCCATTGAGCAGGGGCAGACAATCATCTGCCTCTTAAGGGCAGAGCCGCTTGCAAGCGAGGCCGTTAAGTCGTCAACAGGTATGTAGCGAAGCGCCGCGCTCTCTATGGCCCTGTCTGCGCCAATAATGCTCACCTTGCCCTTGGCGCCGCGCTTCACGGTAAGGCCAAGCTCGTGCTTCAGGATAATATGCGCCGTTGGGCTCAGCAGAAGGTCTACGGCCGCGCCGCGTGCAAGCAGCTCCTCAAGGAGTCGTATGCCGTAAACCGCGCCGCTGGCTCCCGTAAGAGCGAGTATATATGAGACCACTTTAAGACCTTTCTTAAAATCAAGGCCCGCGCAAAAGCGCCGCGCCTCTTTAAACGCCTATTGGCATATGCCTGCCCACCACTCCCTCGACCTCTTTAAAACCCCTATCTCTTGCCTTTAACAACAACATAAATAGTGCTGTGGCGCCGCTCTATAAGGAAGAGGATATTACCTGATTTATTGGTTTTCTTTATGGCCTTGTTATAGGATTTAAGATCCGTAACAGGGGTCCTGCTGATCTCAATTATAACATCTCCGGCCTTAAGCCCCGCGTCATCGGCCGGGCTGTCAGGGGCTATGCGGCTTATATACACACCGCTGCTGCGCGTAGAGCCAAGCCGAGAGGCAAGCTCCCGTGTAAGGGGCTCTACATTAATGCCGAATTTGGCATCGGGATTATCCCTGGCGGGAAGGCTCTTTTCCACGTCCGAGGCATCACTCTTTTTGCCAACCTTTACAAAAAGCGTCTTTTCAACGCCCTCTCTGAGCACCTTCATCTTCGTAGTCTTTCCCGGAGTGGTGGCGGCTACGATTCGTGGCAGATCATTAAGGCTCTTCACGGTCTCGCCGTTAAAAGAGGTGATAATATCCCCGGGTTTTACACCTGCCTTATCCGCAGGGTCGCCAGGGGTTACGGCGGAGACAAGGGCTCCGGTGGGTTCTTTGAGCCCAAAGGATTTGGCAAGCTCCGGGGTAAGCACCTGTACGCTCACCCCGATCCAGCCGCGCGTAACAGAGCCTTTTTCTTTAAGCTGAGTAAGCACCTCTTTAACCATGTTAATGGGCACGGCAAAACCAATGCCCTGGCCTCCGGCTATGATGGCCGTATTTATCCCCACGACCTCGCCCCTTATGTTAAAGAGCGGGCCTCCGGAGTTACCGGGATTTATGGAGGCGTCTGTCTGGATATAGTTGTCATAAGGGCCGGAGCCAAGTATCCTGCCTTTCTGACTTACAATACCAGCGGTAACCGTGCCGCCAAGACCAAAGGGGTTGCCTATGGCCACTACCCAGGCGCCGATATCAAGGGTATCGGAGTCGCCGAGCACGGTGGCGGTAAGCTTTTTTTCGTATCTATCTTAATCAGGGCGATATCAAGGTTCTTGTCCTTGCCTATAACCCGCCCCTTGTAGTCTTTTTTGTGGTCAGAGAGTGAGACGATAATCTCAGAGGCGTTCTCTATGACATGATAATTGGTAAGTATATAACCGTCTGTGGTGAGGATAAAACCGCTGCCCAGCATCTGGCGTTTGAACTCTCTCGGGCCCTCCTCAAAAAACTGATTGAAGTACTTGAAAAAATCCTGGAAAGGACCTTTGAACTGAGGCATGGGCTTGGAGGTTCTGCGCTTCACCTTCTGAGTAGTGGAGATATTCACCACGGTAGGGGAGAGGTCTTTAGCGAGTTTTGTAAAATTTCCGGGCAGCGGACTTGGCGCGCTCTTTGATGCCACGGGCTCGTTCCAGAAGGCACCGGCCCGGGCGCTATCCGTAAAATTAAAACCCGCGGTAAGAAAAACACCGAGAATTATCGAGGCAAGAGCAACAAGGCCAAGGGTTGCAAACCCAAATCTTCTTTTTTTAATCATCTCAGGATAACCTCCCTTATTGTTTTAGAAGCAAAAAATGAAAAAAGACCGCCAATAACCCCTTGCCCCTCTTTAATCCATTATGAGGGCAAGAGAGAGGGGCTGCGGAAAACACTACCCTTCAATGGATTTACAGTACTGCAGCTGCAACTCCGTCAAGAGGTCTTCTATGAGTTTGGATTCGCTCTCTGTAAGATTACCGTTGGTCTTATCCCTGAGAAGCACGATTAGATCAATGGTCTGCTTTGCCACGGCAAGGTCTTTTTCGGACTTTTGCGTAACAGGGTTTTCCAGCAGTCCGAGATTAATCAGCACGGATGAGGAGAGAGAGAGGATAAAAGTGGAAAAATCCAGCTCCGGCAAGGGCTGTACACCGCCTTTCTCCGAAGTTTTGTTATGCGTCTTGGGCTCTGTAGCAGGTGCATCTGTAGCAGGTTTCACCGTATCTTCCGCCATTACCTTACCTCATTATATATATAATCTCATTAAACGTTATTATAAGCATACGCGGGAGGAGATATATTACTCCACGGGAATCTTAACACTGCGGGTGGGAGCTTCGATAACTTTAGCAACGGCTATCTCAAGGACGCCGTTACTCATAGAGGCCCTTACGTCTTCTCGCTTTACCTCGTTAGGCAGAGAAAAGACCCGCTCAAAGGCACCGTAGAAACGCTCCATTCTATGATAGTTCTCCTCGCCGAGATTCTGTCTGGCTTTGCGCTCTCCTCTTAAAGTAATAAGGTTTTCCTTTACCTCAATACTTACATCATCTATCTCCAGCCCGGGCAGCTCGGCCTTGAGGATTATCTCCTGCTCTGTCTCGAAGATATCCACAGGCGGAAACGTACCGCCGCAGGAAAGACCTGCGCCTCCCCTGTACTGCATGAGGGCCTCGTCAAAGACGCGGCTCATGCGTTCCTGTAAAAACAATAGATCCTTATAAGGATCCCAACCCGAGGGCGCCATCTCGCCACCTCTTAGTTAATCTTACATGTTTTATAAAAAAACCAGCCCCGGGAGGGCAGGCACCTTAACCCCGCAATACCCCGG
>JAJRZX010000107.1 GCA_024275045.1 Deltaproteobacteria bacterium | reverse complement strand
TCATCACATGACCCGTGATGTAACTGGCTGCGTTAGACGCGAGAAAGAGCACGCTCATGGCCACGTCATTGGGTCCGCCGAGCCTGTCCATTGGTATCTGCGCCAGGAGTTTGTCCTTGGCCTCTTTTGAGAGCTTATCCGTCATGGCCGTCTCGATAAAACCCGGGGCCACGGCATTACACGTTACATTGCGGCTCGCGCACTCGCGGGCAACTGTCTTTGTAAGGCCGATTAAGCCGGCTTTACTGGCTGAGTAGTTGGCCTGTCCGGCGTTGCCCATCTGCCCCACTATGGAGGCTACGTTTATGATGCGGCCCCAGCGCTGCTTGGTCATATAACGTACAACGGATTGTATGCAATTGTATGGGCCCTTGAGGTTTACGTCTATAACCCTGTCCCAGTCATCTTCTTTCATGCGCACAAGGAGAGCGTCCCTGGTAATACCCGCGTTATTTACAAGTATATGCACAGCGGCAAGCTCGTTATATATGTGCGTGGCCATCTCCTGCGTCTGTCTGGCGTCTGTAACATCCACCTTAAGGGCCACTGTTTTTCTGCCCATTGCCTGCACTTCCAGCGCGGTCTGCGTGGCGTTCTCGAAGTTTACGTCAATTACCGCTATATCAGCCCCGTAAGAGGCCAGCTTCAGGGCTATGGCCTTGCCTATGCCCTGGCCCGCTCCTGTTACTACCGCTACTCTGCTCTGTAGATCCATTTTTATCCTCCTTAAGAAGACCTGGAAGCGCTTAAACGCTCCAGAGCCTTATCCAGTCCATTGGCCTCATCAAGATTAAATGCCTCTATTTCTCTATCAATACGCTTTATAAGCCCTGAAAGCACCTTCTTAGGGCCTATCTCCAGTATACGGCTTACTCCGTTCTCCTTCATCTTCACTATGGTATCAACCCATCTCACCGGGCATGTAAGTTGACGCTCAAGAAACCATACCACCTCGGCGATAGTGCTGTATGGCCTGGCCTCAACATTAGAGATAACGGGAATCTCCAGTTTATTGAATGTAACCTGCTTAAGCTCCGGCGCGAACTTCTCTGCGGCCCCGCTCATAAGGGGCGAGTGCGATGGTACGCTGACCTGAAGGGGTATTACCATCTTTGCGCCCTGCGCTTTGGCCTCTGCCTCCACCTTCTTTACGGCGCCGGCCTCGCCTGAGACTACGACCTGAAGAGGACTGTTAATATTAGCGGGCACCACTATTGAAGACTCTGTGGATATCTCCTCACAGAGGCTGGTTACGTCCTGCGGACTCATCCCGATAATAGCGCACATGCCTCCGGCTCCGCCTGCCTCCATCATAAGACGCCCCCTCTTGGCCACAAGTGATACGGCGGAAGCAAAATCCAGTGAGCCCGAGACCACAAGGGCCGTGTACTCGCCAAGGCTGTGCCCTGCGAGAAATGCCGGCACCTCATCAAGTGAGTCCTTTAATACACGATATGCCGCCATACTTACCGTAAGCAGAGCAGGCTGTGTAATATCCGTTCTGTTAAGGTCTTCGGCAGGGCCCTCGAAGACCACACGCGAAAGATCGTAACCAAGGGCAGCCGATGCCTCATCAAAAGTGGCTCTGGCAATGGCACTGGAATCATAAAAGGATTTACCCATACCAATGTACTGTGAGCCCTGACCCGGGAATACAAATGCGAATTTACTCATATTTCAGTCCTTAATTATTAAGCCGCAACATGAGACTAAAAACATACATTCATCGGCTATAAGCCTGCCCTCATTGGTTTGCTTTCTTGTCTCCAGGTTTCGCGGGACAAAGGCCCTATGTTCAAGAAACTTAACACCCTCCCCCCGCTGGTTTTCTTTGCAAACTTTCTTTTTTACAAAAGAAAATTTTTTATCATATGCGCGATGCCATGGGGCTTCAAAAAAAACATAGGACCAAGGTGCAAAACCCCTTTTATCCCCTGCAGCCTACCACCTTACAGCGGCAGAGGCCCAGGTAAGCCCCCCGCCAAATGCCACAAAGAGGAGTATATCATCTTTTTTTACCATACCCTTTTGTACGGCCTCGTCAAGGGCAATGGGGATAGAGGCCGCAGAGGTATTGCCGTACCTGTCAACATTACTGAAGACCTTGTCCTCGGAGAGGCCGAGCCTCTGACGCACGGCCTT
>JAJRZX010000106.1 GCA_024275045.1 Deltaproteobacteria bacterium | reverse complement strand
GGGGTGAGAATATGGCGTTGGAAAGATCCGTGCCAACCTTGCGGCTGTCAATATCAAAGGCGCAGACAGGTTCTATGTCGCCGGGGGCGTATCCGCCTATATCCCAGTGCATGAGCCCAACTGCCTCTTTTGCGGTCTTATCCCTGTAGTAGTGTATCCCCTGAAGTAAAGAGCTGGCGCAGTTGCCCACTCCCACGATGGCTATCTTTATCTTGGACACAGGGTATGACCCTCCTTATTACGTTACTTCATTGACCTGGTTTTAAAAGGTATTTTTTTAAAAAAAAGAGGGCTCTATTCTTGTCTGGAATACAAGTCCCCGTTAAATACTCTTTCTCTCTTAAGCCGGTCTGTATACGCGATCCTTCTCTGTTGATGGAGTAATAGTATTAGGCTGTAATTTATCGTACTTCTTATGTTATGGCCAAAATCATGGGGAGTCAAGAAAAAAACCTGCGGCACCGGGGCCTTGCGTCATATGCTTTGTGGGGTCTTAAAATGCCGCTTTAGAGCTGAGTAAATATTTTGTAATGAGCGTGGCGCAAGAGTGAAGGGTGGTCTTTTTTTCCTTGCAATAGGTTAAAACATGAGTAAACTTAATTTATGATTAAGGTAGTGTCTTTTTGTTTAATCGAGAACCCCGCAGGGAGTAAGGGTTATGGACAGGTCAAATGATTTCGCGAAAAGGCCGCAGAGGGGCAACGCTCTCAGGATAGCCGAGCCGCGGGAGCAGGGGCACGATGACCTTGAGCCGGCTGTAAGCGGCCTTGAGAGTGTGATAAACAAGAGCTTTGCCGCCCTTGCCGCGCGTCAGGAGACCGCCGGGTTCTGGGCCTTTGACCTTGAGGCCGATGTAACCATACCGGCGGAGTATTTAATCCTGCAGCGTTTTCTTGAACGCGATATTGATAAGGGGCTAAGGTCCCGTTTTACCCGTTATATAATGGCGAGGCAGCTCCCGGACGGCGGGTGGCCACTGTACGAGGGCGGGTTCTCGGATATAAGCGCCACGGTAAAGGCGTACTTTGCACTTAAGTTATCAGGTCATTCCCCTGATGCAGGGCACATGGTGCGCGCGAGACAGCTAATCCTCAGCCTTGGCGGAGCGGCCCATGTTAATGTCTTTACGCGTATAATGCTGGCCCTTTACGGTCAGATTCCCTGGCGCACTGTGCCGGCTATCCCTGTTCAGCTTATGCTGCTGCCGCGGTGGTTCTTTTTTCATATAAATAAGGTCTCCTACTGGTCACGCACGGTTATGGTCACCCTCCTTGTATTCTGCTCTCGCCGCACTGTATGCACTCTCAGGCCCGAGGAAGGTCTGCCCGAGCTCTTTGTCTCCCCGCCGGAGAGTATCCGCCATATAGACAAGTACGTTGCCGGACGGATGCGGAAGAACCTCTTTATCTTTCTTGACCGCCTTATAAAGAAGGGCAACCGTTTTATCGCGCCTCTCTGGAGGGAGAAGGCCACGAGGCTGGCTGAGGCGTTTACCATAGAGAGAATGAACTGCGAGAACGGCATAGGGGCCATATTCCCGCCCATGGTGAACTCCCTTATAACCCTTAGCGTACTTGGGTACAGTAAAGATCATCCCCTTATGGTGCGCGGCATAAAGGCCCTTGACGACCTTGTTCTTGATAGAGGTGATGAGAGTTTCTGTCAGCCCTGCTTCTCTCCTGTCTGGGATACCTGTCTCAGTCTCTCGGCCATGGAAGAGGCCGGCAGAGGCGAAAAAAAATGGGACGGCCGCAAGAGGGCCGTAGAATGGCTCTTTCGGCGGCAGATAAAAGTCACCGGTGACTGGGCCTGTAACGCGCCGCAGCTGGAGCCCGGTGGCTGGGCCTTTCAGTATGAGAACGATTTTTACCCTGATACCGATGATACGGCCATGGTGGTTATGGCGCTGCTGCGCGGAGGGGTGATGGAGACAGAAGAGTATCTGGAGCCTCTGGGAAGGGCTGTTAACTGGATACTTGGCATGCAGAACTCCGATGGCAGCTGGGGGGCCTTTGATATAAACAATAACCACACCTATCTTAACGACATACCCTTTGCGGACCACGGTGCGCTTCTTGACCCCGGGACCAGTGATGTTACGGGGCGCTGCGTGGAGGCCCTCTCCATGCTGGGCTACCGCAGGGATTTTCCGCCTGTGGCAAAGGCCATTGAGTTTCTGCGCTCCGAGCAGGAGGAGTGCGGGGCCTGGTTCGGACGCTGGGGCGTAAATTATATATACGGCACCTGGTCTGTGCTTGTGGGGCTTAAGCAGGCAGGTGAAGACATGAGACTGCCCTATATAACAAAGGCCGCGGCCTGGCTGCGCTCCGTGCAGAATATAGACGGCGGCTGGGGCGAGACCTGTTACAGCTACAGTAACGCCGCCCTTGCAGGCATGGGCGAGAGCACCCCGTCGCAGACGGCATGGGCCATTATGGGGCTTATGAGCATCGTGGGCTGCGATGACGAGGCCGTGCGCCGAGGCGTTGATTATCTGAAAAAAGCTCAGCCTTCCAATGGCGAGTGGAAGGATAAATTTTACACGGGTACGGGTTTTCCAAGGGTCTTTTTCCTGAAGTATCACGGCTACAGCCTGTACTTTCCGCTCTGGGCGCTTGGGGTTTACAGTCGCCTGAAAGAGGGGCGTCCCACAAGGCAGGATGAGTCGGCACTTGCTGTCCCACCTGATTGGCTGCTGCCCGTACTAAAAAGACAAGGTCTGTGAGTCACGGTCTTGTTGTAGCCCTTAAGGGTGAGGCCCGCGCCATACTGGGCCGCGGCCGGTGGGAGGAGGCCAGTGTGGGTAGCAGCAGACCCTTTCCTCTTCGAAGGACCGTGCTTGATGGCGGCGGCGAAGGCGAGCTTCTCTCAACGCTCTGCGGTGTGGGTAGAGACAATGCCCGCGCAGGTGCGGAGTTTCTTGCAGACAAGGGCGTACTCTCCCTTATAAATATCGGTCTTGCCGGCGGGCTGAGCCCCGCTGTAAAGGCTGGTGAGATAATACTCGCAAGTTCCATTATCTCAGATGGTGAGCCTGTGTACGAGAGAGCCTCAAAGGCCCTTGAGTTTGCCTGCGGGGCGCTTGGAGAGAAGGGACTAAAGAGCAGGCAGGGGGTTATTGTAAGTACAGAGAGTGCCATTCTTGACGCAGAGGCCAAGGGCGTCTTATATGAGAAGACAGGGGCCCTTGCCGTTGATATGGAGAGCGCGGGTATGGCCGCTGTAGCTGCGAAAAACGCTCTGCCTCTTTTTGTCATGCGTGTAGTCTGCGATGAGGCCCATAAGGGGATATCCCGCGACCTCTACGAATGCCTTGGCGTTAACGGCGGTGTAAGGCCGGCCCGTATTATTGCGGGTTCTGTAAGACGACCCTCAATGGTAAGTGAGATGATGGCGCTTCGCCGCTCTTACGCCCTTGCCTTATCTGTCATGAGCCGGGCCTGGCAGGTCCTGCTTCAGGCGGGTTTTTTAACTCACCTCTCATCTTAAGCCTTTTTTTACGCCGTATATCATCACCCTATAATCCCCTTTACAGCGTTTTATCCTTCTGGTATACTTCCCTGAATCGTTTTTTACCGCTCCATTTAATTTATAACTCAGCCTTAACTGGAGACTATTGTGCGCAAACTTTTTACGCCCCTGGCCGTCCTTGCCCTCACCATTTTTCTGGCTGTACCTGCTCTGGCCTCTGATAAAGGGGAGGCTTATTACAGCTCCGGCGCTTTTACCGTTGCCGGGGATTCCTACAACTACGCGGACATAGGGCTTGGGGCCTATGCCTTTCATAACACAGATGACGGAGACGGCTCATTCACGGCCAACGTGGAGCTGAGACTGGGCAAGAAGTACTACTTCATCGGTCCCCTTATAGGGATTCTTGGTAACTCTGATGAGGCCTTTTACGCCTACGGGGGCTTTTACTCAGACCTTGCCTTCGGCAGATTCATTATAACGCCCATGGCAGGTATCGGCGGATACCATAAGGGTAAAAGCAGAGACCTTGGCGGTGTGCTCACCTTTCGCCTTGGCCTTACCTTTGCCTATGAGATTACCGAGCGGGTTCGTCTCGGAGTGCGTCTCGGGCATCTTTCCAACGCCAATACGCAGGATAAGAACCCCGGCGAGGACGAGGCCCTTCTAAGCCTTGCCATAGGATTTTAAGCGGCGCCTGGATTGTTTTGCGGGGTGTAAGAATTTTACCCCCCCTCGCCTTCGGCGATGGGGGGGGTATTAGCGGAGTCTTGGTGAGACGCCCTTTTATTATCATGGGCTGCTTATGTACTCTCTCTCGGGGTCTTTATCTGCGCCGAAGGCGCAGGTTCATGCCCTCCGCTTGTATTCACGCCTCTTAGCCTTACGAGAAGGGCCTTCAGGGGGTGGTGAATCGTATCCATAACAGCCGTGGGTTCATACCCGCAGTGCACCATGCAGTCTGCGCACTTGGCGTTCCTCTCAAAGCCGTACTTCTCCCAGTCCGTCTCTTCCAGGAGCTCTTTATATGTTGCTGCGTAACCCTCGTTAAGGAGATAACAGGGCCTCTGCCAGCCGAAGATATTACGTGTGGGATTGCCCCAGGGCGTGCATCGGTAGTTCTGATTCCCCGCTAAAAAGTCGAGAAAAAGACTGCTGTGGTTGAACTTCCAGCCCCGTTTCTCTCCCTCGAAGAGGAGTTTTCTTGAAATTGCAATGGCCTCTTTGCGTTTAAGGAATCCGTCCTGTTCTTTTGCGCTGCCGTAGCTGAAGGCCGGAGATAGTGTTATGCCCTCTACGCCGAGCCCTGTTATAAGGTCAAATAACTCAATTGTCTCGCTTATGGGCTCGTTGCCGTATATGGTGGTGTTTGTTGTTACGCGAAACCCTTTTGCCCTGGCGGCTCTTATGGCCTCTACGGCGCTCTCGAATACGCCGCTGCTTCCCGCAAGGCTGTCATGGCGCTCCTTAAGCCCGTCCAGATGAATACTGAAGGTAAGATAGGGGCCCGGTTCAAAGAGTCCCATCTTTTCTTTTAATAGCAAGGCGTTGGTGCAGAGGTATACGAATTTTTTAAGGTTCGTAAGGCCCCTGACAATCTCTCCTATTTGGGGATGAATAAGGGGCTCGCCGCCGGGTATGGAGACCACGGGCGCGCCGCACTCAAGGGCCGCGCCAATGCACTCGTCCACGGATAGTCTTTTCTTAAGCACCTCCGGCGGGTAGTCGATTTTGCCGCACCCCGCGCAGGCAAGGTTGCAGGCAAAGAGAGGTTCCAGCATTAGTACCAGAGGAAAACGCTTATTCCTCTTAAGGCTCTGTGCGGTTATATAAGCCCCGATACGGAGCTGTTGTATAAGAGGAACACTCATGTCTTAACTTGTACCTGTCCTTTTGTCCGCCCCTAAATGGGCAGGCTGAACTTTACGTCCTCATCTGTAACTTCAATGTTTTTTATGGTAAGACCGCCGGTTTTTTTGCGAAGGTACTCTATTACTTCCTGCACAAGAATCTCCGGCGCAGAGGCCCCTGCTGTAATGGCCACGCACTTTGCGCCCTCGAGCCACTTGTCCTGTATATCCGCGGCGCTGCTTACAAGGTACGAGGGCACGCCGTACCTTGTGCCAAGTTCACGCAGGCGGTTGGAGTTGGAGCTGTTTTTTGCCCCAACCACAATGAGCAGGTCTATGTTTTGTATAACGGCCTTTACCGCGTCCTGACGGTTCTGCGTGGCGTAGCAGATATTTTTTTTTGTGGGCCCCCGAATACCCTTGAAGCGGCTGCGGAGCGCCGCCACAATATCGGCCATATCATCTACGCTGAGGGTGGTCTGCGTAACATAGGCAAGTTTATGTGGGGTCTTTACCTCAAGTACCGCAACATCGGCGGCTGTTGAGACAAGGTGCATGTTGCCTTTAATCTGGCCCATGGTGCCTATGACCTCGGGGTGTCCGGCATGGCCGATGAGAATCTGCTCCAGCCCCTCCTCGGCGTTGCGGCGCGCCTCTCTGTGAACCTTTGTCACAAGGGGACAGGTGGCGTCTATGACCATGAGCTCCCGAGAGGAGCCCTCGACCTTTACCTTTCTTGATACCCCGTGGGCGCTGAATATTACCACGGCCTTGTCCGGGACCTCATCAAGTTCGTCTACGAAGATAACGCCTTTTTCTTTTAGCTCATCAACCACATGGCGGTTATGTACAATCTCGTGGCGCACGTATATTGGCGCGCCGTATTGCTCAATGGCCCGTTCAACGGTGCGCACGGCCCGTTCCACACCTGCGCAAAACCCTCTTGGACTGGCAAGCAGCACTTCCATTTAATCATTCACTCCTGTTCTCTTAAACGTAATTATTCTCTCTAAACCAGATCACGGCATCGCGCAGCGCATCTTCAGAGGGCCGCGGGGCGTAACCCAGCTCAGCCTTGGCCTTATCACTTCGGAAAAACATATATTTTTTTGCCATCCTTGCACCGGCTTTTGTAACCATTGGGTTACCCGAATTTGCAAGCCTTGCCCATGCCTCGCATATGTACGCAAGGGGTACGACAATACCGTGTGGAAGGCATACACGCGGCGCTTTTCTGCCAGATATCTCAGCGAGTTTGCCAAGTATCTCGGCAAGTCTCATGTCATGACCGCCAAGTATGTAGCGTTCACCTGTCTTGCCTCTCTCAAATGCAAGCATATGCCCTTCTGCCACGTCATCTACATGCACGATATTAAGCCCTGTATCTACATATGCGGGCATCTTCCCTGAAATAGCGTTTACTATAAGCCCTCCTGTTGGCGTGGGCCGTATATCACGTGGGCCCACAGGCGTGGATGGGTTTACCGTAACCGCAGGGAGCCCTTCTTTATCTGCCAGCCGCGCTACCGCCTCCTCGGCAAGAAACTTGCTGCGTTTATAGTGCCCTATCATATCATTAATCGTAGAAGACGTATCTTCATTGGAGGGGCTTTTGTCTTTATGAAGCCCAATGGTGGCAACGCTGCTGGTGTATACAATGCGCTCTACCCCGCAGTGGAGGGCCGCCTCCATGATATTGATTGTCCCGGTCTCATTGGCCTCATACATGTTACGGGGTTCGGGAACCCAGAGGCGGTAATCCGCTGCCACATGAAAGAGGGCATCGCACCCTTTCAGGGCTTTAAGTAGAGATGCCTTATCTGTAAGGTCTCCGGTGACGACCTCTGCCTCAAGGTCTGCGATATTACGTCTATCGCTGCCCTCACGTACAAGGAGGCGTATACTGCGGCCTCTTCTTAAAAGGGCCCGTGCCACGGCCGAGCCTACAAAACCCGTGGCGCCTGTTACAAGAGTTTTCATCTTTTCGGGGTATCTCCAAAGCCGTTCTCAGGTTCTACCGTAAAGGCCATTGCTTTTCTCTCTCTGCGGCTTTTGTGCTTAAGGCCGGCCAGCATGGAGAGGCTTGTCTTCATGGTCTTAAGGGGCTCGCCCATGGCGTGGGAGATGAGCCTGGCGCAGCCCAGCATGCAGCCGGTCTCGCACTCCTTGTGGTGATTGTTGCGCCTTATGTCAGAGGTGGTAAATTCCTCAAGGGGTTTACGAAACCTCTGGTTCTGGCTGCAGTACTGCACCTCTCCGGCGGCGTTTACATAGAGAAACTTGCTGCCCCCAAGGCACTTCCAGGGCCGTGAAAAATCTCCAAGCAGGGCCTCCTCGGCGTGATTACGATAGAGGTTCATGCCTGCGAATAGTTTTTCTTCCCTCAAGAGGCGCACATACTGCTCGCCCTTTATTGCAAGGTGACCTCCGGGGCCGTGAAGCAGGGAGAAGCCGAAATCAAAGGGCAGCCCCTGAAGGAGCCTTCGAAACTCCCCGTATTCTCCGCATGTAGACTCAGTAAGCACGGACTGAACCTTTACCTTAAAAGAGGCCCTCCGGGCCAGCATATGCAGCTTCGTGCCAAGGGCCTCAAGGGATTTACATGAGTCTTTCGTGGCCCTTGCCGAGTCCACGCTTATCTGCATCATATCAAGATCGGCCTCTCCAAGCTCGTCCACAAGGGACGGTGTGAGAAGAAAACCGTTTGTTATAAGTGTAACAATATTACCGCTGCTCCCTCCAAGACCCTTTATGTGTCTAATAAGCGGGACAAGGTCTTTATGCAGAAGAGGTTCGCCTCCAAGGATATCAAATACCAGTACCCCGAGCACGTGAAGCCTAAGTGCGCGCGCCTTTAATACAGAGAGCGAGGGCAGAGGCGCGCCCTTTGTGTACTCATTGCAGTAACTGCATGAAAGATTGCAGTCATCGGTAAGAACAAGCTGCGCGTAAAGGGAGCGTGAGTCATAAAGCCGCCGCAACCCTCCCATGATAAAGGCAGGTCCAAGTCCCTTTTTTTTGCTCCTTCCTGCTCCCATAGAGCTTACATGCCTTATAATAACAAGAGATGAACCATATGCCCTGAAGAGGGGTTAAAATCAAGACTTGACTCTCCCCTTACCTTTTTTTCGAGTAAGGACGCAGACTTAAATAAGAGTAAGCCTTTACATAAAGTTTAGCACAGCCCCCGGGGGTATGCAAATAACCGAGCAGCCGCAGGGGGGTGACGCAGACAATGAAAAGTGCTAAAATTCCCGCTGTTTTTGCCACGGGCAATGAAAAAACTTAATAGCTCTCAAAATTGGTGGATTTTCCAGTTGCCATCTTTCTCTGCGAGAGGTTCATCACCCATGAGGTTATGGCCGAGACAGATGTTGGCAGAGGCAGACGATGGATTATGGAGGGCCAGGAGTAAAAATCCCTGTACATATCACTAATGCCCCTTGCCAGCTCCTCGGAGGTGAAGTTCTTCGGGTGTACCCTTGCCGATATTCCGGGCCAGCGGTTGATGTTCACGGGGTCGAGGATGCGTCCCTCGGAGAGGTATTTTTTGTATACAGGCGTACCTTTGTAGGGGCAGAAGGAGTTGAAGAAGGCTACATGCACCTTGTTCTCCTTTAAGAAGTTAAGTGTGGCGGAAAAGTCCTCCAGGTGGTCCGTATCCCATCCGAATATTAGGTTAAAGGAGAAGCTGATATCAAGGTCTCGAAGCCCCTTTATCACGTCCTTGATGGTGCCTGCCTTTGAGGTCTTTTTATGCATGCCGTCAAGTGTGGCCTGATTAATGCTCTCAATGCCAAGGTTTACGTGAAGGAGCCCGCTTTTTTTGGCCAGAACCATAAAGTCTCTCTCAAGGACGCGGTTGGCGGTCCAGAGGGCGCTCCAGCGGAGTTTCAGCGGGATGAGCCCCTCCATGAGCTCCATTGTCCGTTTTTTGTTCCCTGAAAAAGTGCTGTCCGCGAAGAATATGCGTTTACTGCCCGTGGCTTTTATCTCGGCCACAACCTCCTCTACGGGACGCATGCGGTATCTGGAGCCGAGATAAAAACGCTCGGCACAGAACTCGCAGGAAAAAGGACAGCCCCGGCTCGTCTGCACGGCTATGGTGTGAAAGCGTGAGAAAGATCGTGCGTTAAGCAGGTCTCTGCGTGGAAGCGGCAGGTTCTTGAGATCGTGAAAAGTCTCAGCCCTGTACAGCGCCTTAAGTTTACCTGCGCTGAGGTCACGAAAAATCTCCGGCAGCACTATTTCCCCTTCGCCAATGGCAACGGCATCAGAGTGGGCCGCGGCCTCATCAGCGTAAAAAAAGCAATGCGGACCGCCAAGTATTACGGTAAGACCCCTTGCCCTGTAGGCATCGGCAATCTCATAGGCGTGAAGAGAGTTAATCGTCCATACGGTGATTAGGACAAGGTCAAAGTCCCGCTCCAGGTCAAGGTCCTGCGTGCGCTCGTCCGTAAGGGTTACATCGGACCCCTCGGGCATAAGGGCCGCGAGATAGGCGAGGGTTAGGGGCATTAGGTTGAGTTTTTTTGTCTTGAATAACTCTCTGCTCCCTGGCGCGGCGTAGTGAGTGGGTTGAATTATATGTATTCTCATAGGCGTATTCTGATTAATCCGTGAAAGGTATTATCTATGGCGGCTTATTTTTAAGGTAGCATCTGCCCCTGCGGCTGTCAAGGCAGCCCCTTTTGGGACGCCTTTGGTTGGGATTTATTTAAGGGGACCCTGTCTTTTACCTGTAAGGGCAAGTACTGCTCCCGTTAGTATCATAAGCGCCTCGCGTGCCCTTCGTATAAGGCTCATGGCAAGGCCTGTATGCGGGGGCATCCCGAGAAGCACCGCAATGGCGGCCTTGCCTGTCTCCTGCGTACCCATGCCCGCCGGAACGGGCACAAGCGCGGCTACGATAATGGTGGCGCACTCAAAGAGACCTGCCTCGATAAGGCCGAGTCCGCCTCTGCCTGTATTTATTACATGCGATATGGCCATCCACTCAAGGGCAGCGGCAAACCACATGCCCGTGTAGCAGGCATAAGCGATAAGGGTGCGCAGCGGCGCCCCTTTTATCTCTTTTGAGGCCGCAACATCAATATGTAGAAAATGGCGAAGCCCGCGAAGCCGTCTTGGGACGCGTCTTCTTATGCGGTAGTATCCGCCAAGGAGCTCTCGTCCCACACGGGACCAGAGCACGATTATCCAGAGAAAGAGCGTCATTGCCGCCATGAGTACAGAGAAGGTGATAAAGGTAAAACTCCAGGACTCGCCGCCAACGCCTTGCCATGCCGCGCCGAAAAATATAATAAAGGCAAAGGGACCCACCGCCGCAACATGAAGAAACTTTGCCGCCGCAAGGGCCTTGAAGGCGGGGTTAGTGCCCTCGCTGCGTGCAAGGGTAATGAGTTTGTAGGGTTCTCCGCCTATGCCGCCCGTGGGCATGGCGTAGTTCAGGACCTCGCCGATGTATCGAGTTCGAGTAAGTCCAAGGGCGGTAGTGGACTTCCAGCCCGCCCGTCGGCCTCTTGTGCCGAGGAGCCAGAGCGCGAAGCTGCCAAGTCCCTGCTGTAGTACATACGCACCGAGTACTGCGATAAAACCCGGCCACCAACCGCCTGAGAGTTCACCCCAGACCTCTGCCGGGCCAAGGGACCATATGAGGTAGAGCGCAAGGACAAGCCCGCCAGCTATGAGTAGGGCCTTCAGGGCGCTGCCTTTCCTCTTGCCTGCAGCCTTAGTATTATCACGAGAATCGAGTATATCCATGTGCCCACAGTCGCTACCCAGAGAAAGCCTCCCAGCCAGCCCAGTACGGCAAGCGGAAAGAGAAGATATGTAAAATCACGGCTTGTAAGGGTCTGTACAATCTTTTTGAGAGACCCTTTTTGTCCGGGCTGTTTCTTTTTCCCTCCTGCAGAAGAGGGTCTTAATATGGGCGAGACCGCGATAAGGCTTATAAGCACGCCAAGTACGGCAAGCAGGGCCAGTGCGTTCCACGGCCCCGGCGCATGACCTGCTTTTTGTCCCATTGCAATGCCCGCGAATACGGCCATGTGAGTAATGTTGTCTGCTGAGACATCATACCAGAAACCAAGGGGGCTTTCCTTTAATAAAAGCCGCGCGAGCTCTCCGTCAACGCCGTCAATAATGGAGTGTGCCTGAAATAACGCAGCCCCCAGAAGCCCCCACCCCGCGGTATTACCCTCTGAGAAGGCAAGGCCCGCAAGGAGCCCCAGTACAAGTGTAAGCGTGGTGATCATATTTGGAGTTACACCGAGGCGCCAGATACGTGTGCTTATAAAGAGGCTTACGCGCCTGTTTACATGTCTTGCCATGAAACCATCGGCAGGTTTCACAAGGGACGCGTAGAGCTTTTTTTCGGCCTGTTTTATATCAGCGGGTGTATCCACGTCCTGCCAGAAACCGCCTGCGGCATTATGGGCCTTAAGGGTTTTGTTGCGGCCAAGGATGCGCATAATATCCGATATGCCAGGAGAGGGCCCGGCCGCTTCGCCTGCCTCTTTTACAGCCTTTGCGTCAAGTACGAATAAACCCGTATCAACGGCCTCGAACTCTTTAAGGTCTTTGCCTATGGCGGAGATAAAACCGTCTTTCGCAGAGACAAAGGTGGCGTCCTCAAGGTCGCCGTCAAAGTCCTCTTTACTTTCCACCACAAGCCTTGATACTCCGTCAGAGTCAAAGGCTTGTATGGAGCTCTCCAGCCTGTCGGCGCTGAAGATGTGGTCGCACATCAAGAGGGCAAAGTCCTCGTATAGAGCTCTTATGCCGGCAATGAGGCTCACTCCGTTCGCCTCTTTGTAACGGGCGTTGGCAATGATATGAAGCTCGCACCCTCTTGGGGTAAGCGCGGGCACTCGCTCCCGCATGAGCTCCTCTTTATGGCCCACAACAACAATAAAACGCCTTATGCCCGCTTGTGCCCCTGATGCCATGACGCGCCCTATGAGAGGCACGCCCACAAGGGGAGACAGGGGTTTTGGCACCTCCTCCGAGGCCAGGCGGCTGCCCATGCCCGCCGCCACTATTACGGCTGTTCTTACCGTCCCGGCTGCACTGCTTTTATCATTGATATTCATAAGAAAAATCGTCTTTTAAGAGAGAGCCCTTGTATTTTTGGCTCCGGTGTAGGAATATATTTTTACCGCGCTCTGAAGTAATACCAAAACGCGCCTTTTGTCCTCTTTCAGAGGGAGAAGATAGCATAGAGTCCGGTAAAACTCAACTTGTTCAGATTTATCCGTAAGTTCGGAACGCCTTTTACGTCAGCACCGGCGCTCCCATATAAGGGTCTTGTATTGAACGTTAAAGAAGATAAGACAAATATGACCGGCAGGATCGTCTCATGGTGGGTGGCCTTTGTCTGTGCCCACGCCTGGCAGACCGTAATCCTCTCTCTGCTTCTAACGGCGGTTCTCTTTAATTACACCACTCATCATATAGGGATAAATACAGACGCCTCGAAGATGATATCAGAGAAACTCCCCTGGCGTCAGACATATATCTCCTATAAAGAAAAGTTTCCCCAGTTCTTCGGTGAGATCGCGATAGTCATAGAGGGCGCCACGCCTGAGCTGGCCGATGGCGCGGCCCGTGTGCTGGCAGAGCGGCTTCGCGGTGAGACAACGTTATTTAAGAGCGTATATCTGCCCGGAGGAAGCGAGTTCTTTCGTAGAAGCGGGCTCCTTTACCTTAACGCCCATGAGCTTGCGGACTTCTCGGACCATCTGGCCGTAGTGCAGCCATTTCTTGGCCGCCTAATGGCGGATCAGAGCCTTGACGGGTTCTTTTCCATGCTTACCTCTGCCATGGAGGCCGTAGAGGAGGGCGAGGACTTTGCCCTTAAACCCATTATGGACGGCATTACCGGTGCGGCCGCGGCAAGCCTTGAGGGGTCTTTTTACCGTCTCTCATGGCAGGAGCTAATGCTTGGAGAAAAGAGCACCCTGGCGGGTAAGAGGCGTTTTATAGTGGTTCAGCCGCGACTGGATTTTGCGGAGCTATTTCAGGGCGAGGCCGCGCTGGTGAAGATAAGGGCCCTTGCGGATGAGCTTGGCCTCGATAGAGCCCACGGGGTACGGGTGCGTCTCACGGGTTCCGTGGCCCTTGCCAATGAGGAGTTTAAGAGCGTGAGCAAGGGCGCCGGTATCGCCAGTATTCTGGCCCTCCTTGCAGTATGCGTAATCCTCTTTGTGGCGCTTCGAAGTCTCACTCTCCTTATATCATCGGTCTTAACGCTTATCGCCGGCATCATAGCCACGGCTGCCTTTGCGGCCGTGGCCGTTGGCAGCCTGAATATGATATCCATGGCCTTTGCGGTCCTGTACATAGGTCTGGGTATTGATTACGCCATACACCTGTGCCTGCGTTACAGGGAGCTTGCGCTGCGGGGCCACTCACATGAGGAGGCCATGAAAAAGGCCGCAGGAGATGTGGGCGCCTCTCTTGTTATCTGCACCATTACCACGGCGGCAGGTTTTTATTCATTTATCCCAACGGCCTACTCCGGGGTCTCGGAGCTTGGTCTTATCTCGGGCACGGGTATATTTATCAGCCTTGTGGTGAGCCTTACGTTTCTGCCGGCCTTAATCTCACTTCGTCCCATAAGGCCGTCGCAAAGGGCGGTTGCCGCCCTTACATCACCTTTTGCAGGAGCCGCAGACAGGGTAATGGCGCGTCTACGCAAAAATAGAGCGCCCGTGTTTGTTGTGCTTGCGGTTATGGGGGGGATTGGTTTAGTCCTTCTCGGGTGGGTGAGCTTTGACAGCAACCCCATGAATCTGCGGGATTCCTCAATGGAGTCCGTAGCCACATTTAACGACCTTATGCGCGAGGCGGGCTCATCGCCCCTTACCATAATGGTGGTTAAGGATAAGGACAGTGCCGCCTCCTCGGCACTCGCTCTAAAGAGACTTGACCTTGTGGATAAGGCCGTGAGCATAGAGGATTTTATACCAAAGGACCAGGATGAGAAGCTTGATATCATAGAGGAGGTCTCTCTGCTCATGGGCCCGGACCTTGAGATGGACGGTACCGCTGATGGTAAGAAAACCCCGGAGAGCAGGATGGAGACTATTCGTGCTCTTCTAAGAGGGCTAAGGGCCTTTGTTGCCACCCCGCTTGACCCTGACGAGAAGGCCGCGGCAGAGTCGGCGCTTCGCGCCATGAGCAGCCTTAAGACAAAACTCGCGGCCATGAGACCTGCTGCCCGTGCTGAGGCCCTCGGGGAGTTTGAGAAGAGCCTCCTCGCGTCTCTGCCTGAGAGGTTAAAGACCTTAAGGACCTCCCTTGAGGCCGAGCCCGTATCTTTCGCTGACCTGCCCCCGGAGCTCGTCTCACACTGGGTAGGCAGCGGCGGAGAGAGAGTAATCAAGGTCTTCCCGAAGAAAAATATCTCAGACCCGCGTAACCTCACTGATTTTGTGGAGGAGGTGCGCACCGTAGAGCCGCAGGCAACAGGGCTGCCCGTTGTAATAATGGAGTCCGGAAAGACCGTTGTAAGGGCCTTCAGGCAGGCTTTTACCTATGCCCTTGTCTTTATCATCATCATACTGCTCTTTCTGCTTCGAGACGTAAAGTACACGGCCCTTGTGCTCGCCCCCCTTATATATGCCGGCATACTTACGGGGGCTGCCACGGTATTGCTGCATATACCATTTAACTTCGCCAATATCATAGCCCTGCCCCTGTTCCTGGGCATAGGCGTTGATAATGGCATTCACGTTGTACACAGGGTGCGCTCTGCGCCTGATGAGATAGAGGGGTTACTTGGTTCAAGCACCTCAAGGGCCGTGCTTTACAGCGCGCTTACAACCCTTGTAAGTTTCGGGGGGCTGGCTTTTTCCAGCCACAGGGGCATGGCCAGCATGGGGCAGCTTCTTATGGTGGGTATAGCCCTTACGGTTGTATCAACACTTGGGGTCCTGCCGTTATTGTTCTCAAGAGGCAAGGGCAAGGAGAGCTAATCCCCCTCTCGGAGGTGCGGGGAGAGTACGGCTCCCGGGGCTCTTAGTCTGTGGGCGGAGATGGAGAGATAACGCGTTTTTCCCTTAATACGGCCCTTTATAAAGAAGAGCGGGTTTAAGGGTACGCTTTAACCCCGGCATGGGGGGGTTGGGAAAAACTATCTTCTTTTCTCGTAGGAGGCTATTTTTTTATCGAGTTTTTTGATGAGCCCATCAAATTTTTTCTTTCTCAGTATTGACGTATACTGGGCCCTTTTCAGCGAGAGGTCGCTTACGCCGTTGGCAATAACATTAATGGCCCGCCATTGGCCGTCTTTTTTCCGAAGCACATAATCCAGATGGATAATCTCGCCGTCTGTCTTTACAATTTCCGTACGCACAAGGAGGCGTCCCCGCTTAAGGGGTTTGCTTGAGACAAGCCTGAACTCCTCGCCTCCGTACCCGTCAAAACGCGCGGCATAGGTGGCCACGCTAAGGGTGGTGAACCTGTCTATGAGTTTGGAGTGTTGGTCCTCATTAAAGGTCTTCCAGATCCTGCCTACGGAGAAGCGCGTTATAAAGGTAAAATCATAAGTCTGCTCTATGACGGGTTTTAGTATCTTATAACGTCCGCCGTAGCCAAGGGTTTTGGCGTCTTTCATTACCGACAGAAGGGTGCTGTCAAGTCTCTCTATAAGGGCCTCGCCCTCTTTTACGTCAGCGCTGCTGACTGCGCCGTAGACCTGTCCTCCTGAGACAATCATTAAGGTGAGGAGTATAATTCCGAGGTATTTTATTGATTTTCTATTATACATAAATAATCCTCGCTCATAGTGGTAAAACCCATTTTTATGGTATATAGTATATTACAGATACTCTCCCTTATCAAGCGAGGGACAGTAGCGCTCAGCAAACAGGACTTGCCTCTGAGGATTGTATCTCAGCGGTAAGGGTATAAGGGCAGAAAACCTTGTCCTGTAATCTCATCTCCGGAATCTCTCTTTTATAATAAAATCTCTAAGATATACTGTGTATTATCTCAAAGGGAGGCAGACCTTGAAAAAGTTTTTTATCTCGTTAACGGTAATATTTTTTCTCTTTATCTTTATCTCCCCTCTTACGGCGCACGCCGGTGAAGCAACAGAGCGTGTAAAGTCCACCATTGATGAGGCACTCGCTGTGCTTAGAGACCCGGCCATGCAGGGCGAGGTTCATAAGACAGAGCGCCGCAGCCGTATAAGAACCGTTGTGGTGCAGCTTATAGATTTTAAGGAAATGACACGACGGTCGCTTGGCATACACTGGAGAAAGCGCACAGATAAGGAGAGGGCCGAGTTCGTCAGACTCTTCAGCGTTCTCCTTGAGAACTCCTACATAAGCAAGATTGAGCAGCAGACCGATGAGAGAGTCATATACGTAGCAGAGAAGATAAACAAAAAACACACACGGGCGCTTGTTAAGACAAAGGTTGTAACCACCAAGGGTACGGAGACACCCATATCCTACCGCATGATTCAGAAAAATGGCCAATGGGTAGTATATGATATTGTAATCGAGGGCGTGAGCCTTGTAAGCAACTACCGTACGCAGTTCAACAGGATAATAAAGAAGTCCTCCTTCGAGAATCTTGTGGCCACTTTAACCGAGAAGGTTGATAAGATAAAGGACGGCAACTGAGCTTTCTCTATATAAGAGGCCATCCGCCCGCCCCATAACTCTTGCCGGGAATATACCATTAAAAATGTTCGGAACGTACCGCTATATCCTTGCCATTCTTGTTGTCCTTACCCACCTCTGGCCCTTCCTCTTTCACACAGACGGACACTGGACAGGGCCATATGCCGTGTATTCTTTTTACATGCTCAGCGGGTACCTCATGACCCTGGTCCTTAACGAGAGATACGCTTACTCCCTTACGGGCCTTGGCAGATTTCTCACCAACAGGGCCCTCAGAATATACCCGCCGTACCTTGTTGTTATGTTTTTGACCCTTGCACTTGTGCTCCTTAACCCCGGGCTTGCAAGAGAATTTAACGGCCACCTTCAGCCTCCGGCCTCTATCATGGACTGGGTGCATAACATTACCATCTTCGGGTTACACGAGAGAAGGGTGGCAAACCTTGTTCCCCCGTCATGGTCCCTTAATATCGAGCTTACCTTCTACCTTGTCATGGCCTTTGCGCTTTCAAGAAAAAAATATCTCGTTATACTCTGGTTTGCGGCGAGCCTTCTTTATACCGGGTATGCCGTGACGCGGGGGCTCTCTCTGGAGGCAAGGTATTTTTCACTGCTCCCTGCATCACTGCCCTTTAGCGCAGGTGCGCTTATATATTTTATAAAAGACAGGTTCAAGACCTCAAGGCCGCTGCTTTTCGCGGGCATTGCCATGACGCTGTATCTATCCAACGTATTCCTCACGCACTTTATCTTCAATGACATGTTCCTCGAGGGATTTTACCTCTCCATGGTACTTGCTTTTTTTCTAACCATCAGCCTTGTTAACGTAGATGCAGGTCTTCTTGGCCGCCGCCTCGGAGCAGCGGACCGTTTTCTCGGCGACCTCTCATACCCGCTCTTTTTATCCCACTGGTTCGTAGCTCTCCTGGTACTGGGTTTTGTTTTTAACGGCGTGCTCCCAAAGGGCGGAGGGCTCTTTATCTATACTCTGCCCTTTGTACACATAACAGCCCTCCTTATTAACAGGCTTGTTGAGCAAAAAGTAGGCAGGATACGTAAAAAGATAAGGCCCGGTCACCGCTAAATATACCTTTAATTAAAAACCCGCGTCCCTGCTCTTCATTTCCCGGGGAGTCTCAATTAATACTTGACAAAATTAATAAGGTATACTAAATTTATACAATATTCCCCTACAAACCAGGGCCGGTATTAAGGGGTCCATGTCTCAGGGGTTGTCCCCGGCAGGTGAGGGTCTCTTCGTATTTGGCGATTTATATCTGCCTTGTTTTGTAAGAGGGGAATATTAAAGTGTTTTTAGGGTTATTTGGGGTTGGGGTTTGAAGGGCGTCAGGGGTATTTCAGAGGTTCAAGAGGTATTATAATATGAGATTATCCACAAAGGGGCAATATGCCGTAAGGGCAATGGTAAGCCTTGCGAGACATCCAGGCGATGCCCCTGTGGCGCTTAAGGATATCTCAAAGATGGAGGGTATATCTCTGTCGTACCTGGAGCAGCTCTTTGTAAAACTCAGAAAAGGGGAGATTGTACGAAGCGTACGCGGGCCGGGCGGAGGATACGTACTTGCGAGACCATCGGCGGATATTAGCGTAGGCGAGGTAATAACCGTTGTAGAGGAGCCGCTAAACCCCGTGGCCTGTCTGGATAAGGACTCTAATGGCTGCGAGAGGTCGGTGACCTGTTCTACGCAGGGGGTCTGGAAGGGGCTTGCTCAGAAGATCGCGGAGTTTCTGAACTCCATAAGCATAGAAGATATTACGGAGAATGCAAAATAGGGTATGTATGGCCTTGTCTAACGGAATAAGCTACTTAAAGGAGGTTTCCTTAACTTGGAAAAGATATATATAGACCACAACGCCACAACGCCTCTTGACCACGAGGTTCTTGACGAGATGCTTCCCTTTTTACGAGATGACTGGGGTAACCCCTCAAGCGTTCACTGGGCCGCGAGAGGCCCCAAGGCAGCAATGGACACGGCGCGTGAGCGCGTGGCCGCGCTCCTTAACTGCGCGCCTCTTGAGGTGGTCTTTACGGCCACGGGTACAGAGGGCGACAACCATGCCATAAAAGGCGTGGCCCTTGCCAAAAAAAATAAAGGCAACCATATTATAACAACCGTGGTAGAGCACCCGGCGGTCTTAAATACCTGTAAGTACCTTGAAAAAGAGGGTTTTGCGGTAACGTATTTAAAAGTGGACGCCATGGGCAGGCTTGACCTTGATGAGCTTAGAGCGGCCATAAGGCCGGAGACTATCCTTATTTCGATTATGTACGCCAATAACGAGACAGGCGTGATATTCCCCATAGACGAGATAGGCGAGATAGCGCGGGAAAAAGGCATTGTCTTTCATACGGATGCCGTGCAGGCCGTTGGCAAGATACCCATAGACGTAAAGACTCTGAAGGTAGACCTTCTTACCCTCTCGGGGCATAAGCTTTACGGGCCCAAGGGCACGGGAGCCCTCTTTGTAAGGCGGGGCGTGCGTCTTGTCCCCCTTATGCACGGAGGCCATCAGGAGAGAAATCGCCGCGGTGGCACAGAGAACGTTGCCGGGCTTGTGGGCCTTGGCAAGGCATGCGAGATGGCCAATGAGAGTATGGAGGAGAACGTAAAGCACATGTCGGGACTCAGGGACAGGCTGGAGAAGGGAATAGCGGCCAAGATACCTGATATAAAGATAAACGGCGATGTGGAGCACAGGCTTCCAAATACAGCCAATATCAGTTTCGAGTACGTAGAGGGCGAGTCACTGCTGCTTGGTCTTGATATGATGGGAGTAGCGGCCTCAAGCGGCTCTGCCTGCACATCAGGCAGCCTTGAGCCGAGCCACGTGCTCCTTGCCATGAGCCTATCTCATGAGATGAGCCACGGTTCCGTAAGGTTCAGCTTTGGAAAAGACAATACAGAGGCTGAAATAGATTATATTATTGAGGTCATGCCTCCCATAGTGGAGCGGATGAGGAGCATGTCCCCTCTTTATGCCGGAGCCAAATAACAAATATACCCTATAAAAAGGAGAAGCAATAATATGTACAGCAAAAAGGTGATGGACCACTTTTCAAACCCCAGAAACGTAGGCGAGATAGAAAAACCCAGCGGTGAGGGCACTGTAGGCAACCCGGCCTGCGGCGATATCATGAAACTTACCATTAAGGTCGAGGACGATAAGATAACGGACGTAAAGTTCAAGACCTTTGGGTGCGGAGCCGCTATCGCAACAAGCTCCATGGTAACAGAGCTTGTAAAGGGCAAGAACCTTGATGACGCCGACAGTATCTCCAATGATACCGTTGCAGAGGCCCTTGACGGTCTGCCTCCCGTAAAGATGCATTGCTCAAACCTTGCGGCTGATGCCCTGCACGCGGCCATTGAGAACTACAAGGAGACGCACCCGGCCAAGAAGTAGCGGCTTTACGAGGTAAATAGTAACGCGCTTATGAGTGACCCCCGCTTGAAAAACCCGGGGGTCTGTTTTATTTCTCTTTTTTTGCGTACCTTTTTCATATAATATTCTTTAAAGGGGTGTGGGACTTAGAGGTATGCCCTGAGACACAGAAGGGGCGCGCGGCCCTTTGTTTGTGCTTCACTTGAACTTGCTGTTTGGAAAAGATAAAAAAAATGAATCTTCAGAAAAAAGAAAAAGTAGTAGTAGCCATGAGCGGAGGCGTGGATTCCTCCGTGGCCCTTGCGCTCTTAAAGGAGCATGGTTATGATTGCATTGGGGTCTCCATGCAGTTATGGGACTATGCTGCGGATGATGTGAATGCGCAGGCCGAGAGCGGGGCCGTAACAGGTGGATGCTGCTCTCTTGAAGACCTCCATGACGCGCGGCGCGTAGCCCGTGGCCTGGACGTGCCTTTTTATGTGCTTAACATGAAGGATTTATTCGAGGAAGAGGTGGTTGAGTACTTTACCGCCGCCTACCTTCAGGGCAAGACCCCCAACCCATGCGTTAAGTGTAATGAGATATTAAAGTTCCATGCCCTTAGAAAAAAAGCCCTTGGACTTGGCGCAGCGTATCTGGCTACAGGGCACTACGCCCGTATAGAGAATATTAACGGCAGGCCGCGGCTCTTTAAGGGCGTGGACAAGACAAAGGATCAGAGTTATTTTCTCTTTACCATGACAGAGGCCCAGCTTAATGGCACGCTCTTTCCCCTTGGTGGTATGAGAAAGTCTGAGGTGCGCGCCAGGGCAAGGGAGCTCGGGCTTAAGACCTCGGAGAAAAAAGAGAGCCAGGAGATATGTTTTGTAGAGAGCGGCACCTACAGAGATTTTATCGCCTCACGGGAAGGCGGTCTTAAAGAAAAGGGTGGAGGTAAGATAACGGACAGGAACGGCAAAATCCTTGGTACCCACGAGGGACTTTTTCAGTACACCATAGGGCAGAGAAAGGGCCTTGGCCTCGGAGGGGCTGAGGGGCCTTTTTATGTATCTGAGATAGACACTGTGAATAACCGCCTTGTGGTGGGCCCCTCTCATGAGCTCTACTCACAGGGGCTTCGGGCGGGTAATATTATATGGACAGGCAGAGACGGGGCAGAGGCGGGGGCGGAGATTATTAAGGCACCTGGTATTACCGCGCGTATCCGCTACAGCCCTGATGAGGTTGCCTGCCGTGTAAGTGTAAATAATGATGAGAGTATTACCGTGGAGTTTGAGAGTCCTCAAAAGTCCGTAACACCGGGGCAGGCCGTGGTCTTGTACAGAGGCGACATGGTCCTTGGCGGCGGGTGGATAGAGGAGGCCATTGGGTGAGAGAGCAGAGTACAAAGACTTTTTGCCTCACTACTCTTGGCTGCAAGGCCAATCAGTATGATTCATCGGCCATGGAGGAGATACTTGCCGCGCTTCCGGGTTACCGCGCCGTAACCTTTCCCGGCCCCGCGGATGTCTGCATAATCAACACCTGCACTGTTACGGCAAACTCTGATACGCAGTCCCGGGGGCTTATCAGGCGGGCAAGACGTTTTAACCCCAATGCGGTGGTCATTGTCACGGGGTGTTACGCAGAGGTCTCTTCAGCGGAGCTCTCTGCGCTCCATGAGGCGGATTACGTACTTGGCAACCCCGCTAAAGGCGAGATAGCAAGTTACGTACAGAGGGGCAGACGTGCCGGGGCCCCTCTTGTAGCTGAAGGTGCGGACGCAGAACAAGGCCGCGGCGTGCCATGGTCTCTTCGGGCCCGTACCGCCTCGGGGCGAACGCGTATAAATTTAAAGATTCAGGACGGCTGCGATATGAGCTGTTCTTATTGTCTTATCCCGCGGGCAAGGGGCCACTCAAGGTCTCTGCCTCTTGTTGATTTAGAGGCGGAGATAGGAGAGATTGTGGAGAGGGGTTTTAAGGAGATAATTCTCACGGGTATTCACCTTGGCGCATGGGGCCGTGACCTCACCCCCCCACGGGATATAACCGCTTTAATGGAGTTCATAGAGTCTAAAAAATATCCCTGCCGTTTCAGAGTCAGCTCCATAGACCCTGATGAGGTTACGGAGGATTTTGTTGAACTTATCTCAGGTGGACGCTCTATATGCAATCACCTTCATCTTCCCTTGCAGAGCGGTGATGATAGAATTTTAAAACTTATGCGAAGAAGGCACGATAGCGGGCTTTTTTCCCGTGTAGTTACTACTCTTGTGGAGAGGGTGCAGGGTATTGCCATAGGCTCTGATGTTATCGTAGGTTTCCCGGGCGAGGGGCAGAGAGAATTTGAGAACACCTATGCACTCTTAAAAGACCTGCCCATAGCATACCTGCACGTATTTCCATTCTCTCCAAGGTCAGGTACCGCGGCCTCGGCGCTGCCCGGCCGTGTAGACGGTCTTGAGATAAAAAAACGCTGCGCCCTTCTCCGGGCCCTTGGTGAGGAGAAGAAAAAGGACTTTTGTGAGAGGTTTATCGGCACCTCAGCCGAGGTCCTTGTTGAGGGTACAAGGGACAGGGAGACGGGCCTTGCTTATGGTAAGACCGGTAATTATATTAACGTACTAATAGAGCCTGAGGCAAAGGATGGGGGTGGTGCTGATAGAGTGCCCCATGAGAACGAGCTTCTTACCATGCGCCTCAAGGGGCCGATGTGGGCAAAGGGGCTGAGGGGTGAGATTACGAGACCCTCTTCTTCCTCTTCTGAAGAATCTCGAAAAGAGGTCTTATGAAAAAAGAACTCTCTTTTATGGAGAGATATTTGTTGGAACTAAGTGAGTTCAACGCCTCGCTATGTCCGCCTTTTAAGGATACCCGGCTCCTTAGAGAGGTGTTTACGCACAGCTCTTTTCTTAATGAGGCCGTTGCCGATGACGGCTCCGTTGGCACCTCTGAGGCGCCGCGCTCCAATGAGAGGCTTGAGTTTTTGGGCGACTCCGTACTTGACGCCGCTATAAGCCATATACTCTTTAACCGCTACCCTGAGATGCAGGAAGGGGGCCTTACCGGTCTACGGGCCAGACTTGTAAACAGGCGAGTACTTTGCGGACTTGCCCGTCACATGGGCCTTGGTGAACACCTGCTCATGTCCCGAGGGCTCGCTGGCAGCGGTGGGTCTGATAATGAACGGATCCTTGCGGGGCTCTTTGAGGCGTACCTTGGCGCACGTTATATTGAGGAGGGTTTTAACGAGTTTTTTACCCGTGTGGAGAGGCTTTTCTCGCCCCTTATTGAGGATGCCGTAAAAGAGCCCGGGTACTTTGATTATAAACCCGCCCTGCAGGAGCTTGCACAGAGAACGCTTGGCGCCACGCCTCTGTACTCTGTAACAGATAAGAGCGGCACCCCACATGACCGTACATATGAGGTGGAGGTCTCCATAGGAGGCCGTGTCCGCGGCAGGGGTACAGGCAAGAGCAAGAAAGAGGCGGAGCAGGCAGCCGCGGCCCATGCCCTTGAAGAGATAGAGAGGGAAGATAAGGACGCGGAGGCAGGTGGAAACGCATGAGCAGGATGCTGGTAATACCTTTTTTCATACCCTTTGGGGGCTGTGAGACCATATGCGTGTTCTGCGACCAGCCTCGTATTACAGGTATCCTCGGCGCGCCCTCGTCTGCTGAGATTAAGGCACAGATAGAGCTCTATCTCGGCACATGGAAGGGCAGGGGCAGAAAAGAGGCGGCCTTTTACGGCGGCACCTTTACGGCCATGAAAAAAACAGAGCAGGTCCGCTGCCTCGCTCCTGTAGAGGATTTTCTGCGCCGTGGTCTGATAGACGGCATAAGGGTCTCCACGCGCCCTGATTGTATCTCAGAGGAGATTGCAGGGTTTCTGGTCTCTCACGGCGTAGATACCGTGGAGCTTGGCGTGCAGTCCATGAATAACACTGTGCTGGCACTTAGCAATAGAGGCCACTCTGCCGCGGATACGGTGGCCGCTGTTGGGCATCTTAAGAGCGCGGGGCTTGCCGTGGGGCTGCAGTTCATGCCCGGGCTTCCCGGTGACAACGAATCTACGGTACTTGATACTGTGCGGGAAATTATAGGCTTAGAGCCTGATTTTGTACGCGTATACCCTACTGTGGTGATGAAAAATACGGCCCTTGAGACCCTCTTTCGTGAGGGCAAATATGAGCCCTGGACAATGGAAGAGATGGTGCGTCTATGCGGGGAGATTTCCCTGCTTTTCAGGGATGCCGGTATCAGGATAATCAGAATGGGCCTGCAGCATACCGCCGAGCTTGAGCAGAGCATTGTGGCAGGGCCTTATCATCCTGCATTTAGAGACCTTGTCTCAAAAGAGTCTGCCGCAGCCGCGGCGCGCTCTGGCGGCAGAGGTGAAATAATGGTGTAATTTTATCTTAAAAAGGTATATATTGATCAGAGTAGATTTTTTCGCGGTTGCGGATGAAATTACTAAAAGGAGTTAAGCATGAAGAAAATAATGATTGCCCTCTGTTTTGTTGCACTTCTTCTTACCACCTCAACGGCCCATGCTGTTATTGACCACCATGAGAAGCCCTCGGACCTCAGCGTACTTGCTGACGTGGCCTTCTTAAGACCTGTTGGAGCCGCCTTTTTTGTTGCCGAGATAGGCATCTTTATAGCGGCCCTGCCTTTTTCCATTATTACCAACTCTGTTGGCGATACAGCGGATGTGCTCCTTAAAAAGCCATTCCACTACGTCTTCATTAGAGACGTGGGAGATATCTAAGGGGCCTGTAAAGGGGGTGTGAAAAGGGGGCCTGACAAAGGGGGGCTGACAAAGGGGCCTGACAAAGGGGCTTTACTAAGGGGCCTGACAAAGGGGCTTTACTAAGGGGCCTGACAAAGGGGCTTTACTAAGGGGCCTGACGACTCTCTTTTACTCGTTTATTCGTAGATAAAGAATTATATAATATAAAAAAAGCCGCCCCCTTAGGGGGCGGCTTTTTACGTCCATATCTTAAAATACATATCTTAAAATCTTAATCCCTTACAGTGTCATCTCCAGCCCTTCTATAAATTCCGGCAGAGTGAGTAAAAAAGCAGCTCCTGCGCCGGGGGCGGTCTCAACGTCTATGGTGCCTCCGTGTTTTGATACTATGCCGTACGTTACGTACAGGCCCAGGCCCGTGCCGAGTCCAATGGGTTTTGTGGTGAAAAAGGGGTCGTATATGTGATTAACGTACTCAGGCGGTATGCCGGGGCCCGTGTCCGAGACCTCTGCTTTTATATGGTGTTTATCTTTATAACAGCGCAGCCTCAGTCTGCCGCTGCCGTCCATGGCCTGGACGGCATTAAGTATGAGGTTAACGAAAATTTGCTGAAATTCGCCTTCATTACCCATAATATGGCAATTTTTCCCTAAATCCTCAACTACCTCTATGGGGCTGAGTGAGATGGAGTGCCGTGCCATCTTAAGGGCCCTTGCCATTACCTCTGACATATCAAATAAGGTCTTTGATGTCTCCGTGGCAGCCCTTGAGTAGGCGGAGAGCTCCTTGACTATGTTGGCGGCATCAGTGGCGTATTTTATTATATCCGCGCTGTGTTCTTTTATTAAGTTAATATCGGCCTCGTCTCTTATGGCCTCTGCCATGCCCAGTACCCCTGCAAGGGGGTTGTTTATCTCATGGGCTATGCCTGTTGCCAGCGTGCCTATGCCCACGAGTTTCTCGGCCTGCATGAGCTTGAACTGCAGCCTCTTCTCTTCTGAGATGTCTTTGCCTATGGCAACGGAGCCGATGGTGTTTCCCGCATCATTTACCATGCGCGAGACCGTAAGGTTGATGTAAACAAGCTGGCCTGATTTTGCCTTCAGTACTACCTCACGGTTATGTATGGCATCGGGACGTTTCAGCCCCTCCAGCCATTGCTGAAGGGTCTCGTTTGATGAGGAGTCATCATCAAATAGTATGGAGGCGGATTGCCCCGAGAGCTCTTGCTTGGAGTACCCCAGCAGGCTCTCGCCCTCGCGGTTGAACTCCACTATGCAGCCCATTCTGTCCGTAGTAACAATAAGGGCCTTGGAGTTATCCAGTATCATCTGCAGATAGGTACTGATGCCGCTAAGCTCTCTTACGTCTCTTTTCGCGCTTACGGCTTTTTCCGCGTTCTCAAGGCTTTTATCCATACTCATGTTTTTTGTCTTATGCAGGGCCCCTTGTTTTATCACTGGACCTCACTTTTTTTAACGATGGTCTCCATGTTCTCAAGAAATACATCTACTATGTACGGGTCAAGCTGAGTGCCTGATACCCTCTTAAGCTCTTTTATTATATTATCAAGAGGTCTGCCTTTTCTGTATGGGCGGTCGTTGCTCATGGCATCGTAGAGGTCTGCGGCGCTGATAATCCTTGCGCCAAGTGGGATGGCTTCGCCCTTTAGCCCACGGGGGTATCCGCTGCCGTCGTAGTTCTCATGATGGGATAAGATGATATCGGATACTCCCTCCATAAGGGGTATGCCCTTGAGGATTTTTCTGCCCACCTCGGGGTGTATCCTTACATGCTCTTTTTCCTCTTCGTTGAGGGGCCCTTCTTTATTGAGGATTAACTCATTGACGCCGATCTTGCCTATATCATGTAACATTGAGGCGTACTCAAGGAGCTCGATGTTTTTCTGCTCAAGACCTATTATTCTTCCAAGCTCCACGCATAACATGCGCATACGGTTGCAGTGGCCCCGCGTGTGATGGTCTTTTGCCTCAATGGTCTCGGCCAGTACGTTCACAAAGCGGAAGTTCATGGATTTCAGCGTGCCGTATGCCTTTGATAGCTCCACGTTTCTGTGTCCAAGGTTCTCGCGGCTCTCGATGATTTTCTGTTCAAGGAGTATCTGGTAGCGTTTTACCTCACGGGCGAGGCGGCGGTTTTCAAGCAGCAGCTCCCGCTGTGAGAACGCCTTCTGCACGGCGCTGAGGAGATCGTTCTTGGTTACGGGTTTGGTAACATAATCAAAGGCTCCCCGCTTCATTACGTCAACTGCCACAGAGATATCCGTAAGCCCTGTAAGCATAATAACGGGAACGGTCTTCATATGAAGCCTTATGTAGTCAAGTACCTCAAGGCCATCTATCTCCGGCATCTTGATGTCGCATATGATAACCTGTGTCCTGCTCTGCTTCAGGTCCTCAAATACGCCTTTGCCGCCTGAGGAGATATTAATCCTGTAACCTTCTTTGGCGAGATGGGTCTTTAAGACCTTGCGTACGGCCTCTTCATCATCTATGATAAGTATTTTTCCAGCCATATGCTGTGGTATCCTCTGATGAGTGGTTGCCCGGTGGCCGGGGTAGAGGTAGAATGTTACCCGGTAAGAGAGTTCGGAGGCGATATTTTTTACAGTCCCTTTGACAAAGGGACGATACTTATAAGGTAACATAATTATGAGTTATTGTGTATGTAACTTTTGGTACTGACGAAACAGGACGAGATGCGGACAATGTATGGTGTTTTATAATCGGTGATTAAAGGGGTTTTTACGCAGATACTCCCTTTTTATGTAAATGGCTGCCTTGTTTTACACTTTAATCCGCAAGTGAACCTTATGGTCTTTACGCACCGGCAGAGCTTCGGGGCGGCACTTGTTTTATCTTCTTAAAGGCTGAGATTATTTATACCGTAAGGGAGATTTGAATTTGGCTACTTCTGAGATGACCGAGAAGCTTGACTCGCTGGAGACCAAGATAACGCGCCTCAAGCAGGAGTATGAGCAGTACTTTATGCATCTGTTAAAACGCGAGCCCCTTATACACAAAAAAGAGATAGAGTCCCTGATAATGCGTTATACGAATATGACGATTAATAATACTGCCGACCAGTTTAAGCTCAATTGCCTGCTCTCAAGGTTTAACTCATACAGGCAGTACTGGCTGCGTATCCTGCGTTCAATGGAGGAAGGGGAGTATGTGCGTAGATCCGAGACCTACGGGTCTTCTGTGTCTGTGCCTGCACCCGCTGGTCTGGCCTTGAAGGATAGGGCAGGAGGAGGGGAAACGCAGGTAGAGCAGGATAGCGGTGAAGAGAGTCTCAGCCCTATTTATAAAAAGTATATTGAAGCCCGTAAAAGGTGCAAGGCCGGGGTAAAGGGCCTTAGCGAGGCCAAGTTCATGGCTAGTATAAAAGACGCCAGAGAGAAGATAGCCCGCAATTATAATGTAAAGGATACGGAGGTCATGGTCGTTGAGAAGGACGGGCAGGTAAAGCTCGCCATACGTCCAAAGGGCGTGAAGGTGGAGTAGGGGGTGGCCTTCCTGTTTATTTTAAAAAAGTTCTGAGATTTTCTTAAGAGTGGCAAGGGTAGTTGCCAGATTATCTCCATTTAGACGGCTTGCCTGTTCATTGGCCCAAGGTATCTGTTTCTCTTCCAGCCTTGCGTAAACTCCTTTTCCTTTATCTGTTAAAGTGATTAGTTTGGCGCGTTTATGCTCAGGGTTTCTGAGAAAGGCGAGCAGTCCATTACTCTGCATAATATCAACCAGTCTCTGCACAGCCTGACGAGTCTGTCCCATTACTCGAGCTATCTGCGAAACTGTGAGCGGAGTATCTGACCTTGCAATGGAACCAAGGATTTTCCACCGCGCACTGCTGAGCCCATATGGCTCCGTAATCTTGTCTCCTTCCGCAATCAGCCGTCCGCTGAGCCTGAAAACTTCTAAAACAATCTCGGTAAAGACATGCCCTTCCTGCGTGTGTCTCATGTAATACTCCTTTTTATATTTGACAACATTGTGTCATTATGGCAACATAATGTCAATGATAAGGGAGGAGACAGAGATATGAAGCGAATTATTCACCCTGTTGCGGCTCTTACGGCCACGCTCTGCATAGCTGTTTTTTTTACATCCACTGTATTTGTCGAGTTTTTCGGGTCACATGAGTCTGTTGCAATGATTAAGGGTTTGATACTAAGACCGGGGCTCTTTATCTTAGTTCCGGCTATTGCTTTAACAGGCGGAACAGGTTTTGCTCTATCAAAAAACAGAAAGGCACACCTTGTCAAGGCCAAGATGAGACGTATGCCCTTTATCGCTCTAAACGGTTTGCTGATTTTGCTGCCTTCCGCGATCTTTCTTGAGCACCGTGCAGCTGCCGGTCTCTTTGACGGCGGATTTTATGTGGTTCAGGTTTTAGAGTTATTGGCAGGGGCGGTAAATTTAACATTAATGGGCCTAAGCATGCGTGATGGCCTGAGGTTGTCAGGCAGACTGCGCCACCAGAAGGCAGTTTAGTAGGGTGGGCACGGCCCACCATTAAAATCAGCGGTTGAAAATATTTTTTTACGTCAAGAACTGTATCTTTCGCAATGATAATCCCTTGAATATAAAAAAGGGCCCTTTAAAAAAGGGCCCTTTTTTGTTGTTCTCAGAATTTTTTATCTTACTTGGACGGCCCTTCTTTCAGGGTTATGCGGGCCTCGGCGTACTCAATGTCATCGGCAGCGGCCTTGTAAGCAGGGTCGTCCTCTTCATGTCCCTTCATCTTGGCCTCGGCCTCGGTAATGGCCTCGCGGGCCTCACCTGTGTCTATCTCGGCCTCTGTCATGGCGCTGTCCACAAGGAGTATGGTCTTATCCGGGCCAACCTCGGCGTAACCCGTGCTGATGGCTATGCGGCCTCTCTCGGCCCCTGACTTGTAGGAGACCTCGCCTGCGCGTAGAAGAGAGAAAAAATGCATATGCCCCGGCAATATGCCGAACTCTCCAAGCTCCCCCGGGGCAGTAAGCTCTTCGGCCTCAAGAGAGAGAAGTTTTCTCGAAGGGGTTATTATCTCAAGTAAAAAGTTGTCAGCCATAAGTTTACGCTTTTTTTGATATTTTTAATCGGCTAATTAGCCTGTGAAGTTTTTCTTATCCGGTTAATCCGGTATAACCTGTCTCTCTGGTATTGCTGAGTCTTTTGGCAGGCAGTGCCCACCCCTTAAACATAAAGCCTCAAGCATCCCTATCATCACCCCAATAACTCCCCCACACTCCACAAATCCCCGTACGCCTTTGCCTTTTTAAGCGGGCCCAGGTTAGGCGCCTGCTTTAAGCTTCTCGGCCTTTTCAAGGGCCTCTTCTATGGCCCCTACCATGTAGAAGGCCTGCTCTGGCATATCATCGTATTTTCCTGCTGCTATGTCCTTAAAGCCCACGATGGTGTCCTTGATGGAGACGTATTTGCCGGGCGCGCCCGTGAACTGCTCGGCCACGAAGAATGGCTGAGAGAGGAAACGCTGAATCTTTCTCGCACGGGCCACGACGAGTTTATCGTCTTCTGAGAGCTCGTCCATGCCGAGAATGGCGATAATGTCCTGAAGGTCCTTGTATTTCTGCAGTATGACCTGAACCTCACGGGCAACTCCGTAGTGCTCATCGCCGATAATCTGCGGGTCAAGTATCCTTGACGTTGAGTCAAGGGGGTCAACGGCAGGGTATATGCCAAGCTCCGCTATCTGCCTTGATAGAACCGTTGTGGCGTCAAGGTGAGCGAATGTCGTTGCAGGGGCCGGGTCCGTAAGGTCATCGGCAGGTACGTAAATGGCCTGAACAGAGGTGATGGAGCCCTTTGTTGTGGAGGTAATGCGCTCCTGCAGCTCGCCAACGTCTGTTGAGAGCGTGGGCTGGTATCCAACGGCAGAGGGGATACGCCCAAGCAGGGCCGAGACCTCGGAGTTGGCCTGAACAAAACGGAAGATGTTATCAATAAAGAGAAGCACGTCCTGGCCTTCTTCGTCACGAAAATACTCGGCCTGTGTAAGGGCCGTAAGGGCTACGCGCGCCCTGGCTCCCGGAGGCTCGTTCATCTGTCCGTAGACAAGGGCGGCTTTTTCAAGAACTCCGCTCTCTTTCATCTCCTCCCAGAGGTCGTTACCCTCTCTTGTTCTCTCTCCAACACCGCCGAATACGGAGTATCCGCCGTGCTGCATGGCAACGTTATTGATAAGCTCCATGATAAGAACTGTTTTACCGACACCGGCGCCGCCGAAGAGCCCGATCTTGCCGCCCTTCAGGTACGGTGTGAGCAGATCAACGACCTTAATGCCTGTCTCAAAGACGTCCATCTCAGTGGACTGCTCGGCAAAGGACGGGGCAGGTCTGTGTATATGAAAGGTTTTTTCTGATTTGATATCCCCCATCTCGTCCACGGGCTCGCCTATGACGTTCATAATCCTGCCAAGCACGCCTTTGCCTACGGGGACGGCGATACCCTCGCCTGTATCAATGGCCTCATCGCCTCGCACAAGGCCCTCTGTGGAGTCCATGGATATGCACCTTACGGTATTATCTCCAAGGTGCTGTGCTACCTCTACGACGAGGTTCCATTTCTCATCGCTAATGGCCTTGTTCGTAACCTTCAGGGCATTGTATATGGCCGGAAGCTTGCCGGGCTGAAAGGCTATGTCAAGTACTGGCCCGATGACCTGTGTGATTTTGCCGATATTCTCGCTCATTGAGGAGCCTCCTTACTGCTTTTATTACTTAAATTGTTTAACGGGCGCGGCCTTAAACCTAATCCTTAAGGGCTTCGGATCCGCTTATGATTTCCATCAGCTCACTTGTAATAGCAGCCTGACGCAGTCTGTTGTAGCGAAGCGTGAGGGAGCCTATCATATCAGAGGCGTTTCTTGAGGCTGAGTCCATGGCCGTCATTCTCGCGCCGTGCTCGCTGGCGGCGGACTCAAGGAGCGCCCTGTATATCTGTACTTCTATATATTTTGGAAGAAGGTTCTGAAGGACCTGATCCACAGAGGGCTCGTAAAGAACCTCTGTGCTCTCGCCTTCCTCTGCGCCGCTCTCTTCTCTCTCACCTGCCTCAGGCGCAAGGGGCAGCAGACGCTGCACCACAGGGGTCTGCGTCAGGGCGGACTCGAAGCGGCTGTATATGATATGAACCTCGTCAAGCTCCTCCCCTAAAAAGAGCCCTATGAGTTTAAGGGCGGTCTCGCGCGCCGATTCATAAGAAGGGGTTACGGAGGTAGCGGGTTTTGAGTCAATAATCTGAACGTTACGTCTCTTAAAGTAGTCAAGCCCGCGTTTGCCCGTGAGGCTGAGGCTGACGTTATCACTGCCTTTCTCGGACATGAAGTTCTCGGCCTTTCTGATGAGATAGGTATTAAAACCGCCGCATAGACCTCGGTCAGAGGTGACGACGAGAAGGCCTGTTCTGGGCCCACCGGTGCTTGCCAGAAGCGGATGGCTCTCAGGGCTGCTCATGGAGGCAAGTGAGGAGACAAGCTCGGCCATCTTCTCGGCATATGGGCGCGCGGCCTCGATGTTCTCCTGAGCGCGGCGCAGCTTGGCGGCGGCCACCATCTTCATGGCCTTTGTAATCTGCTGGGTGTTTTTTACGCTCTTAATACGGCGTTGTATGTCTTTTAAGCCGGGCATAGTTTTTTATTCCATCACTAAAGTGGTTTTTTCTATTATGCTACTCTGCCGCAACCTTGCTGCTGCTTGGGACAAAGAGGCCCTTGAGCTCTTCGAGGGCGGCCTTTACCTTTGCCTTCAAGTCATCATCAAGGACTTTCTTCTCTGCTACGGCTGCCAGAAGATCGGCCTTTCTCGTCTCAAAGAAGGTGTAGAGCTCTTGTTCGTACCGTACAAGGTCTTCAGGGGGATAATCGTCTACAAAGCCGTTTGTGGCGGCGTAAATTACGATAATCTGTTTTTCCACGGAGAGCGGGGAGTACTGGTTCTGTTTCAGTATCTCAACAAGGCGCTCACCTCGGGCAAGCTGGCGCTGCGTGGCCGGGTCAAGGTCTGAGCCGAACTGGGCAAAGGCCGCGAGCTCTCTGTACTGGGCAAGCTCAAGGCGCATTGTACCGGCAACCTGCTTCATGCCTTTTACCTGCGCGCTGCCGCCAACACGGGAGACTGAGAGACCAACGTTAATGGCCGGGCGTATGCCTGAGTAGAAGAGGTCGGACTCAAGGTAAATCTGACCGTCTGTAATGGATATGACGTTTGTGGGAATATAAGCCGATACGTCTCCGGCCTGAGTCTCAATAATAGGCAGAGCCGTAAGTGAGCCTCCGCCAAGGGCGTCGCTGAGTTTTGATGCCCTCTCAAGGAGCCTTGAGTGGAGATAAAATACGTCTCCTGGGAATGCCTCACGGCCCGGAGGTCTACGGAGCAGCAGCGAGAGCTGCCTGTAGGCTACGGCGTGTTTGGATAGATCGTCATATACGATAAGGGCGTGTCTGCCGCTGTCTCTAAAATACTCGCCTATGGTGCATCCCGAGTACGGGGATATGAACTGCAGAGGCGCGGGAATTGATGCCGTGGCGGCTACGATAACCGTGTAGTCCATGGCCCCGTGCTCGGTGAGTTTTTTTACTATCTGCGCAACTGTTGATTGTTTCTGACCTATGGCAACGTATATGCAGAAGACGTCCAGACCCTTCTGGTTGATTATCGTATCAATGGCAATGGCGGTCTTGCCTGTCTGGCGGTCGCCAATGATGAGCTCACGCTGGCCGCGCCCTATGGGTATCATGGCGTCAATGGCCTTAATGCCTGTCTGGAGAGGCTCCTTAACGGATTTTCTCGCTACGATGCCAGGGGCCTTTATCTCGATTCTTCTGGACTCAGAGGACTCTATGGGGCCCTTATCGTCAATGGGGTTGCCAAGGGCGTCTACAACGCGGCCCATGAGCCCCTCGCCAACGGGTATCTCCACAATTTTGCCCGTACGCTTTACGGTATCGCCTTCTTTAATGCCAAAGTCCTCGCCAAGTACGGTTACGCCCACGTTGTCTTCTTCAAGGTTAAGCACCATGCCGAAGAGACCTGCTGACAACTCCACAAGCTCACCGGCCATGGCCTTTTCCAGACCGTATATCCTGGCAACTCCGTCACCCACGGAGATAACGGTTCCTACCTCCTGAATGTCTACCTCTTTCTCAAAACCCTCGATACTGGTCCTGATAAGGTTACTTATCTCTTCTGCCTTTATCATCTCAGTCCACCCCTTGAAAATTTTTTAATTAGCCTCTTGCAATCATTTTGGTACGCAAGAGTTCGAGCTGAGTCTTTATGCTGCCGTCGATAACGGTATTGTCCAGTTTTATTACAAGGCCACCGATTAGAGATGGGTCGCTCTTGAAGTTCAGTACAACGTCCTTACCGGTAATCCCGGCAAGCTTTGTCTTTATCTCAGCCTTAAGCCCTTCCGAGAGCTCGGAGGGGGCCTCTATAATGGCGCGCAGCCTGCCAGAGAGCTCATCATCAAGCCTTGAGTAGGCTGTCTCTATGTCTCTTAAGAGGCGAACGTGCCTTGATTCAATAAGGTAGTTCATGAATTTTTCAATAACAGTGCTGACCTCGGCTGTACGGGAGATCTTCTGCATAAGGTCCTGGCGTGCCTGCAGTCCGTGCATGGGGTTAAGGAGAACTCCCGTAAGCTCGCTGTTCGCCGAGAAGATTTCGATTAGCGTCAGGAGGTCTTTGCCCAGCCTCTCAGTGGAGTGCTCGTCAATGCCCACGTTCATGAGGGCAGAGGCCAACTTTTTTGTAATAATTGTGTTTTTCATCTTTTACGGTTAATTTTTACCGGATGTATGTGTATATATCACAGCCTCGCGGCTGTTTTTGTTGTTGTACGCTTATGCGCGCCTCAGTATCTTATGCCGCAAACCACCGCCGCGCGCGGAGACGGCCCCCGGGGCCCTTAATTCAGGCGCAGGTTTGAGATGTACTCTTTAACAAGGCGCTGCTGGTCCTCTGGGTTTAGTTCTTTTTCGAGGATCTCTCTTGCCATCTTTATGGCAAGTTCGGCAACCTCGCCCCTGATTTCCAGGCGGGCCTTTGTTACTTCCTGCTCTGCCGTGGCCTTTGCCTGCTCTTTCAGCCTCTTCGCCGCTTGCTCGGCCTCAAGTATAAGGCGTTTTTTCTCTGCCTGACCCTCTAACCTGAGCTCCTCGGTAATGGAGGCAAGCTTGGAGTCCAGGGCATTGAGCTTCTCTTTATACAGGAGGGCGGATTTCTCTGCCACCGCTTTCATGGCCGCCGCGTCATCAAGGGTCTTTTTTATCTCGGCGCTTCTCTTGTCAAGGGCCACGTTGATAACCTTTGTCCAGACAAGGTAAACGCCCACCACGAGGAGGATGAAGTTGATTATCTTCCATAATCCAAGGCCGTGACCTCCGCCTTCTTCGCTGTGCTCCGCGGCCATTGATAAAACGGGAAGAGCGGTAAGAAAACCCGCTATAAGGATAATGGCCAGTTTTCTCTCAATAAGTCTTCCGGCTATCTCTCTTGAGATGGATTTTGTCTCTGCCGTGAGTTTTGTAATGGCGGAGTCCTTTTCCGCGGTAATCTTATCTCGCATGAGGGAGAGCTCTTTTGACGCCTCGGCGCCTGCGGCCTCAAGGAGCTTTTTTTCTTCGGCAAGGGCCTCTTCTTTTAACTTCTGCCGCACCTCGCCGCCCTTTACACGGGCCTCGAGAAGTTTTTTCTCATAGGCTGCAAGACCTTCTTTTATCTCTTTTTCTATCTCTTCGGCCTCTTTTACAGTCCCCCCGGTATGCCTCTCTCTCTCTTCCATGACCTTAAGAAGGGGCTTAAAGAGCAACCGGTTAAGGATGATAAGAAGGACGAAGAAACCGATAATCTGGTATATAGTGGTAAGGTCCAGCGTTAACATTACCCTTGTCTCCCGATAACAAAGGGGAGCGCCTCGCCCTCCCCAGGTTTTTATCTCTAAAAGGAATAAATTTTACAGATTAATCAAGCAATTCCTAACACACGAGGCGAGGAATTGTCAAGATAATTATGGATAAGCCGGGTGCGGTGCGCGGCTCACCCTGTTTTTATGTGCGTAGAGCACCTTTTTAGGTGTAAAATGCATTTTTGTCGGGAGCAGGCAAAAGCCCCTTTTATAAGTACGCCTGCCACATGTTTACACTGTGATTCATAAGCGCCTGAGATGCGTAAAACACATCTCCAACGAAGCATGATGCGGATAAACCGCCACCTTGCGAGTATGACTGTGGTCTTTTATGCGGTGCGTTAAGGCGTATTCTTCAGACTCTCAGCCCCGCACTTTTTTTTGCTTTTTGCTCAGATGCCACCGCCTACGGTAATCTCAGGTATGCGCAGCGTTGGCTGGGCATCGGCTACAGGGACGCCCTGGGCGTCTTTTCCGCAGGTCCCGATGGCGAAACCGAGATCAGAGCCCACCATATCGATTTTTTGTAGTATTTCCGGACCATTGCCCGTAAGGGTAGCCCCTCTTACAGGTACGCCTATCTTGCCTTTTTCAATAATGAAGCCCTCTGTTACCTCGAATACAAAGTCGCCGTTTACGGTGTTTACCTGCCCGCCGCCCATTTTTTTTACGAATAAACCCTTTTCCAGGGAGCTTACTATCTCCTCGGGACGGGTATGGCCGGGGGCTATCATGGTATTTGTCATGCGCGGTATGGGTTTGTAGCGATAGGACTGGCGTCTGCCGTTGCCCGTGGACTTTGCCCCTCCCCCTGCCTTCATGGCGCTTAGCCTGTCATACATATAACCCTTGAGTACGCCGTTTTCTATAAGTACGGTCTTTTGAGTGGGAGAGCCCTCTTCATCAAAAAATGCAGAGCCCCTCTTAAAGGGTATGGTGCCGTCGTCAATAACCGTTATAAGGGGTGAGGCCACTGTCTCGCCTACTCTATCAGAGTAGACAGAGAGCCCGGCAAGGGCAAGGTCTGCCTCAAGTCCGTGTCCAACGGCCTCGTGTATCATGGTGCCCCCGGCCTCGCTTGAGAGTACTACGGCCATGGTGCCGGCAGGGGCCCGCTCTGCGCCGAGCATCTGCACTGCCCTCTTTGCCGCCCTGATGGCCACCTCTTCAGGAGGGGTAGTGATGAACGCCTCAAGCCCCATTGCCCCGCCAAGGGGCTCGTAACCTGTCTGCAGCACATCGCCATCAGCCGCAATGGCAGAGGTAAAGAAGACAAAACCTGTTTTTTCTTCTTCCACCCACTGGCCAAGTGAATTTATCATGGCAAGCTTTCGTGATACATCGCCGTAAAGGGCCTTGACCTGTACGATTCTATTATCAAACCCCCTTGCTGCTTTATCGGCGCGTACTACAAAATCCGCCTTCTCGGCAAGGGCCGCCTCAGAGGGGTTGTTTTTTATCTCAAAACCCGGAGCCCTCTGTTGGATCATCTTCCGGACCGTGCCCGCTGATGTACCCTCTGCCACCCCTTTTGCCACAACCTCTGCAAGTCCCTTAAGGGATGGTGCGGATATCTCGTTGGTATAGGCGTAAAAGGTCTTAAGCCCTGCGATAACCCTTATTCCGCAGCCGCGGTCTATGCCTGTAATGACTTTTTCGATTTTTTTGTCTTCAAACGTAATATTGGTCTTTACCGCTTCTTCTACAAAGATGTCGGCAAACTCCCCACCGTGGGCAAGTGCTGTCTTTAAGACCGCTTCGGGCTCGAAACCGGAACACAGGCTCATAAAAAACCTCCTTTTGATTCAAAAAAGTATATCAGCCTCACCTCGGGCAGTCAAGAAACCTTGCGTTTAGAGTCCCTTTGCCGTAAAAGGGGGTGGCGTCCTCCTTAATAGCGCAGGTCCTTGTCTTGCAACAAAGCCTTGCCCCTCATCATATTCCGTGATAAAATATAAAAGTGGAACTGCACCCTCAGCTCCTTTATGAACGAATTATGCTTTATGCGGCCGGGGTAAGTCTGGCCGCGGGTACGGGGCAGCATGAAGGGGGTGTGGATATCCTCATTGCTGCAGGTCTCGTTACAGGGGGTGCAACTTTAACATGAGGTATACATCTTTGACAGGGAGGCGGTTTTAAGGCGGCTCCTGATTATGGTGTAGGGCTATACAATGGTTATTGAACCGGTGCTCGCTGTGATGCCGGGCGCTTCCTCTTTAAAAGAGGTGTCTTAAAAACGTCCGCTCTCAGAGTGGGCCATATTAAGGTCAAAGGTATGAGAGCTCTTTTTACCGCCATTTTTTCTGTGATGTTTGTCGTAGGCTACGCGGGTCTTGGTTACTCCGGAACCTACGAGGGCGATTACGAGGTGGGTTCCGCGGCCAATGGCATTGGTTTTTCACGGCACAACCTCGGCAGGTACGGTGATGCCGTACGGACGGAGACTACCTTTCAGATCTGCATCTACTGTCATACCCCCCACACTCCATTAAAAGAAAAAGGCCCTCTCTGGACAGGTAAGGCCGGGGCCTCCACAAGTTACACGGCTTATGGCACCAATGCCCCTGTATCCAATAACCCGGGGGCAAAACCCTCAACTACCGGCCTGGGGTCACCGTCTCTGGCTTGCCTCAGCTGCCATGACGGGGCAACGGCCTTTGACAGCATTGCCAACTCCCCGGGTAAGAGAAAGGTTCCTGAAGTAGAGACCCCCGGAGCCTGGGGTTGTACCGTAACTGATAAAAAGACCTCGGCACCTACTGTAAATACGCGCCTTGTGCTTGCGCCAACCCTTACGGACGACCATCCCGTGAATGTATTTTTCAGAGGCGGCAAGGTGGCGTCTTTAAGGCTGAGAAAGACCATAATCAGTCAGATAAACCTGAAAACAGGTCTTGACTTCGATGGGGCTGTTCCAAACAGGGTGCTCTTTTCCAACCTCTGGTCCATAAAGGGGTATATCTCTGATACGGCCACCATTGGAGACCTTCTCCGAGACGGCAGGATAGAGTGCTCAAGCTGCCATGACCCGCACTTTAACAACAAGAGCTGGGATGAGATTTCAGGCACATTCAAGAACTGGGATGACGCTGACGGGCTATTTCTGAGGCGTGTTGGCGGTAATTACGCATCAAGCGTGTGCCGTACATGTCACGGAAAGTAAGTTTTGTTAAGCGCCTTTACAAAAAAGTTTTTTTTATAGTAATTTTTACCGGTATTCCGGTATTGAGGACAAAAAAGGGAGTTTTAGGCGGCCCGTTCTCGGGTCGTTGCCTTGTAAGGGCAATAAGGGGAGGTAGTAAATAGAGACTGTGAAGGTATCTGCTAAGGAAAAACTCTCAAGACGGCTGCTTCTATCCGTGGTCTCTGCCCTGCTTGTATGGGGGCTCTGGGGGTGCGGTACGGATAATGTGGATTATCTCCTTAACTTCAAGGCAGGCACAAAGCAGGAAGAGGTAGATAAGGCAGGCGGGCACATGTCTGATTACTACGAGCAGTTTTACCGCAGCGTTGTGCAGAGGGCTTCCATGAAAGTCCTGCCCGGTGAGCCAACGGCCCTTAACTCTCTTCCAAAGGACACAGAGGGCCTTGTGAACTGGACGGCCTCTGTTATGGGCGGGTTCATAAACCCCCGCGGCACCCTTGACCCCAAGGACAAGGAAAAGCCCATGCTTGACCTTAATATCTTCATAGAGGCCAAGGTCCCTCTTATGGCCAATGTTATCTTCCCTCACTCCATACATACATATTGGCTTAAATGCAGTAACTGTCACCCCAAGATCTTTATCCCCGAGGCCGGGGCCAACCCTATTACCATGGATGAGATATGGAAGGGCAAGTGGTGCGGAAGGTGTCACGGCAAGGTGGCCTTTACCTTCTGGCCAAGGGCTAATTGCCTAAGGTGTCACAGTATATTAAAGGGCCGTTCCCTTGAGACAGAGAGGTGGAAGTAGTGTTTCTCAACCCCTGTCCCTGAGTTTTTATCTATAATGATGAGGCCGTTAAGTCCTGCTTTCCTCTTTGGCAGGACGGCTAATTAGAGTACTTGACTAAATCCGGGCCTCGTAGTAAAATTTTTTCTGGTTTTAAAGAGGGGTGGCTTAAGACCCCTTCAAGGGCCGTACTTTTAAGACAACAGGTTCCCGGGTGGACCTAACAATTCAGCCTTTTCGGAGAAGAATAAATATGAGTAAGATACTGAAAGCCCTGATGATTTTAATTGTCCCGCTCCTTCTTGTCAGCTGTACGCCTCCGGAGATACCGGACCTTGTATGGCCCGGGCCGCCGGACAGGCCGCGGATTAAGTATGTAAAATCATTCCGCAGCGGTACGGACATTAAGGGCGTATCCATTGTGGGCAGTGTGCTTCTTGGCGCCAATACATCCTTTACCATGAGAAAACCCAATAATATTCATGTGGATAAGGACGGCAGGATACTTGTCACTGATACCGCCCATACAGATATCTTTATATATGACTTTCTGAAGAAGAAGGTTACCTCAATAGGCGCCTCGGGTACGAAGATATTCTCCAAGCCCATTGGTGTGACAACTGATGACACGGGCCGCATTTTTGTCTCTGATACAAGGACGGACCAGGTAGGCGTACTTGACCATAAAGGCCGTCTGCTGAGCTATCTCTCTCCGGGCATGCCCTTTAAGCAGCCCACGGGCATGGCAGTGGATAATAAAAACGGGATACTCTACGTGGTGGATACACACCTTCACAACGTGCAGACCTTTGACCTGAAGACCCTTAAATACAAGCAGACCATAGGCGAGAGGGGCAAGGAAGAGGGCAGCTTTAATTATCCCTCGGCCATAGCCGTTGACAAACAGGGTAACTTCTATGTGGTTGATACCATGAACGCCAGGGTGCAGGTCTTTGACGTTAAGGGCAGGTTTCTCTATGCCTACGGCAAATTCGGAGACGCCCCCGGTGAGTTCGCCCGTCCCAAGGGCGTGGCCATTGACAGCGAGGGGCATGTCTATGTAGTTGACGCTGCCTTTAATAACGTACAGATATTTGACGACGAGGGCAAGATGCTCATGGCCTTTGGCGGCTACGGCAACGACAGGGGGCATATGATACTGCCCGCGGGCATTGCTATTGATAAGGATGACTTTATATATGTCACTGATTCATGGAACGAACGCGTAGACATATATGAGTTCCTTGGTGAGAAGTACAAGGAGAGAGAGGCCGCTAAAAAGGCCGGTGATAAAGGCAAAAAGAAAAGCAAAAACAAGGAAAAAACATAGGCAAAGGTCCTAATGACGCTGCCGTGAGTTTTTATTAAAATAGTATTAATTTTTCCTTGACAAGTCTTAATTTTGCTGTATAATAGACTTAAAGTAGAAATGGTTCTGGGCTCATGGCGGGTCTCATTGTAACCAAAGGCGATGGATGCCTCGATACTGCATGTAGAGATAAGGCAGTGGTTGGAGGACTTTTTTGTGTGAAAGAACCTCCTCTCCAATAACAACTTCAGATGTTTAACAAGGAGAAAAAACATGAAAAGATTTTTAGCTGTCGCCGTAGTTGCAACAATGGGACTTTTCTACGCCGGTACATCAAACGCCGTAGACCTTACCTACTCCGGTTCTGGTGCCGGTTCTCTCGAAGCTGGTTCACAGTCCATCTCCGTATCCGGACCCGGTGACTACGCTGAGGGCATGACAGCCAACGGTGTTGCCGGTTCAAGGCATAACCTTGGCGCTTTCGGCAGGCACATCAGGACAAGGGGAGCCGGCGGTGACGAGACAGGTACAACACAGATATGTGTGTTCTGTCATACACCTCACCATTCCAACACAGACGCCAGGCCTCTCTGGAACAGGAATATGCCTAACTCTGATTCCTACATCGGTTATGGTAATACCATTGGCGGAAGCACGGTAGCGAAGCCGGCCTCAGGGTCTTCTTCACTTGCATGCCTCAGCTGTCATGATGGTGTTACAACCTTTGATAACCTCGTAAACGCACCCGGTAAAGGTCTTGCCATGGCCAACACCACACAGTCTTGGACCTTCTGGGATCACGGTGGCGCTGCTACAGTAGCCCTCGGCACGAGCGTAATGCCTGCCGGTGACAGGACTGACCTTGGCACAGATCTCACAAACGACCATCCCGTAAATGTCAAGTACCTGGGCTATGGTTCTGCAACACCCAGGGCTTCCCTGAGGTCAACAGGCACAACCATTGGTAACATCGACCTCACAATCGGCCTTGAGGCAACCACAGCTTACTACAAGTGGATGACAACAAACAGGTGGTCCATAGGTGGTTTCGTAACCTCCGGCGCGACAATCGCTGATCTCCTCAGGTCCAACACAGCAACAGGTCCTAAAGAGAACGTTGAGTGCGCCAGCTGTCACGATCCGCACTTCAGCAATGGTAGCTACCCTGAGTACACAAGGGATGCCAACAACGACTTCACCGGCCTCAACGCCGCTGATGGTGTATTCCTCAGAAGAGTTGGTGGTAACATGGGTTCCGGAGTTTGCAGAACCTGCCACAACAAGTAATCACATCAACACTTCTGTACAAAAAAAAGAGGGCCGGTTTTCCGGCCCTCTTTTTTTATATACATTCCTGTATTGCCGCTCAGACAACCTGTTTTTTCAGAGGGTCTCAGCGCCGTGATACTCAGGACGTTAAAATATTTTAATTCCTTGATAATACTTATTTTATTTAACATTCGTAACATAGTAATGTACAATAAGCAGTGGGTATTTTTGTCCTAAAATTTCGTAGTTAATATGGAGGTAAAGTAGATGTCAATGTCTTTGAAATGGCCGGCCCTTACGGCAGGTATGCTTCTTACGGCTTTTTTTATCAACAGTACGGCTATATCCGCCGAGAAGAAGGCAGAAGACCTGCCGCTAATACGTTCAGTTAAGGATGCTGTTGCCAGTGTGGACGGCGATGTTATTACAGAGGAGGGGCTCCGCATAGCCGTGAACAGCATTATGCCCATGCAGAGTTTTCATACCACTGTTACGGACACTCGTTACAAGGCCATAAGGAAAAAAACGCTTGAGGATCTTATAAACAGTAAGCTTATATACAAGTACGCTGTTAAGAATAAGAGGGATAAGATTACGGACAAGGAGTTCAACGAGAGCCGTAAGAAACTGGAGAAGAGGCTGCGCAAGGGTGACACCATAGAGAAAGTTCTTGAGAGAAGTCATATGACCATGGATGACCTCAGGGAAGACCTCACCTTTAACGCCGTGGTTGAGAGAGAACAAAAGAACGCGCAGGAGCGGATAAAAAAAGAGGCTGAGGACCTTGTCACTGACAAGTATATGAGAGATTATTACGGTAAGAACCTTGATAAGTTTAAAGT
>JAJRZX010000105.1 GCA_024275045.1 Deltaproteobacteria bacterium | reverse complement strand
TAAAGACGAGCTTCAAGAGCAGATGAAAAAAACCTTTGTCTGGGTAGAGACGGAGTTCAGCGGCCTTTACCTGCTGATGGAGGGCGACCTTACGGAAGAGGCACGTTATATATTCTGCCGGCAGGATATCGCAGGTGACGCAGTCTTTGCCGCTGCCATGCTAACAAAGTTTAGAGAGAATATAAAAAAAAGACCATCGGTTTATTCTGAGCTCTTTATGGAGGCAGGTATTATAGGTCAGGCCCTGTATATCGCAGCAGAGGCCGCCGGTCTCTCAGGCACAGGCATAGGGTGCTTTTACGACGACCTCCTCCATGAGCTCATTGGCCTTACCGAGGGCGATAATACATTTCAGTCCTTATATCACTTTACCGTTGGCTCCGCCCTGCTTGATACACGCATTACTACGACCAAACCCTATGCAGAGCTCTCTTAAATGTTAGAAAATAAAGAAAAAGAGATTACCGTAATAAAGGCCCTTAAGATGAGTGAATCCGCCCTTGCAAGGGCAGGTATCACGGAGGCACGGGTAGAGGCAGAGTGGATTCTCGCAGATGTGCTATCAGTAAAGAGGTACGAGCTTTTTCTCTCACCGCAGAGGATATTAAGTAGAGATGAGCGCAGAGTGCTTGATAGTATTATAAAGAGAAGAGTGTGCAGAGAACCTCTTGCATATATTACGGGAAAGGCGGATTTTAGAGGTTTCGCCATAGAGGTCTCAGAGGCGACACTTATACCGCGGCCTGAGACAGAGCTCCTTATTGATGAGGGGCTCTCTCTGTTAAATAAAAAAGCGGGACCCATACGAGTGCTGGAGCCCTGTACAGGCTCTGGGTGCATCAGCGTAGCGCTGGGGGCCGAATTTTGCGGAGAGCTTATAAAGAGTATCGCTCTTGATATAAGCAGCGAGGCCCTGCTTGTGGCCCGTCATAACGCCACGCGCAACAATGTAGCGGATAAAATATCCTTTCTCTGCGGCGACCTTCTAAGACCCATAAAAACAGAACCTTTCTTTGACCTCGTAGTATGCAACCCCCCCTATATACGCAGCCAAGACATGGATAATCTGCAGGCTGAGGTAAGGCTCTATGAGCCGAGACTTGCACTTGACGGCGGGACCGAGGGTATGGATTACATTAAAAGGCTCATAGAGGGCTCGGCCTCTGTCTTAAGAAAAGGGGGCAGCATACTCCTTGAGCTCGGCATTGCACAGGCCGTGACGGCCTCTGAGTATGCCCGCTCCATCGGTAAATTTCAGGACATTCATATAATAAAAGACCTCTCAGGCATAGATAGATTTTTTTCGGCAAGAAAGGAATAGAGTATTAATAGCGCCATGAAGAGCTGATGAAAGAATTTTCCTCATCAAAAAAGACTGTCCCGCACTTTTTATTGTGCGGGACAGTCTCTATGAATCACTACAAACCGTCTTTACTTGTAAGACTATATAACCTTATTAACTAAGACAAGTTATATCGAAGCCTCCTATGAGGAGTGACCTGCCTCTCTCTCTATCTCCCTGTCAACACTTGACATGTGATACTCCTCTCCAAAGGCGCCCTCGGGCTCTCTTAGAAAGAGGAAACAGAAGATAAAACTAAAGGCCGCTCCTCCGGATATAATGTAAAAGAAGGTATTGGGCTCTACCATGCTGAGAACCGTGAGATAGAACACAGCGCCCACGTTACCGTATGAGCCGGCCATACCTGAGACCTGACCTGTAAGACGCCTCTTTACCATTGGGATAATGGCAAATGTAGCACCCTCGGCGCCCTGCACAAACATGGAGCAGGCAATGGTGAGCACAACAGCGAGTACAATGGGCCAGTTAGAGTGAATAGTGGCCATGCCAAAGAAACCCGCGGCTATACCGAACATATAGATGAGCATAATCGTCTTTCTGCTCTTGAGCATGTCTGAGAGTACACCGCCAAGGGGTCTGGCAAAGAGGTTAACAAAGGCGAATGATGCCGCTATAAGTCCCGCCTTTGCCGGGGTAAGTTCAAAGATACCCTGGAAAAAGGAAGGAAGCATGGAGATAACGGCCAACTCGGCGCCAAAGTTACAGAAGTAGGTAGTATTAAGCGAGGCCACCTGGTTGAAGTTGTACTTGTCGTCCTCGGGCACTCCCTTCTTGAGTATGGGCAGATTAACCTTCAGGGCCATGGCTATCTGATAGAGGACGATAATGGCGATAACCACATACAATATGGCCGCGCCCTTGTTGCTGAGAAAGCCCATGCCGTTGATCCTCCATACGAGGATACTGATAATACCCACGCATGGGATGGTGAATATGATGAGTTTAATAAGGTCCGCATAAGTGCTCACCTCAAGGGCGGCAACTTTACGCGGTTTGTGCTGCGGCGTTCCTACGGGACCGTCTGTAATGGCGAACCAGTAGAAGATTCCATAAAGACCCATGAGTACTCCACTTAAGGCCATGGAGTAGCGCCATCCGTTGTGTCCGCCGAAGACCGAGAGGGCTATTGTAGGGATGGTCATGGCAGCGGCGGCTGAACCAAAGTTACCCCATCCGGCATAAAAACCCTCGGCAAAACCAATGTCGCGGGGTTTGAACCAGAGGGCCGTCATATGGATACCTACGACAAAACCGGCGCCTACGGAACCAAGTACGAGCCTTGATACGAGAAGTACGGAGAAGGTGTTGCCAAAAGCAAATACAAATGTTGGTATTGCCATGACAACCATTAAAATGGAGAAGACCCTGCGGGGTCCGTACTTGTCAAGGAGCATACCTACGATGAGTCTTGCAGGTATTGTAAGTGCCACGTTGCTGATGGCAAAGACCTTGAGCTCCTTCTTTGTGAGCCAACCCACCTCATTTATCATGGTGGTGGCCAGGGGAGCCATATTAAACCACACATAAAAGGTTAAAAAGAACGCAATCCATGTCAGGTGCAAAGCCTTGATGTCCGGATTACTAAATTTAAACAAACTTGATACTTTCATTTAATATCCACCCTCCTTATCCATGAGATGAGACTATTGAGTTCACCACTAAATCCGATCTGATTACGAGGGCCCCATTATAAAGAGATGACAGGCCGCGTTTTTAACAAGGTAAGCGCTGAGGCTCTTCTGGAAGACAGACTCCATGGCGCTCTTTTCTTTACGAGCTATGACTACTATATCCGGAGACTGCTTCTCAATAGCCTTCATTATCATGGTCCTGGGTTCACCGGTAGCCATCATTACATCTACGTCAAGTCCGTTTTCCGTAACCCATTCGGCTGCTTTGCGAAGCACAGCGCTCCTCTCGCACTCATACTCCCTGGTGATTTTTTCATCCTCCAGGCTGGCGTCAAGGATATCCTCGGCCACAGAGACAAGAATCATCTCGGGCTTAATGCCCTTAAAAAAATTAACCACTCTCTCCAGACCGTCCTGAGCTCTATCGGTCCCATCGTGACAGTACATAATCCTCATTACTATCCCTCCATTGTTCCGTTAGTAATATATGACTACGCTGTATTTTCAAACAAAAATCACTATTTTTTCAAATAATACAAGAGGTTAAGCCCTCTATCACCCGCCCTCGCAGAGGCGTCAGCTCTTACCTCATGAAAACGCGGCACAGAAAAAACGCAGAATAAGACACCTGGAGCAAGACACGGCAAAAAGCTCTTAATAGATATATTTCTCCATTCAAGCGCCCTTTCCCTATCCAAGAGCTCTGTGCTTGAGATGGGTCAAATCTGTATTTGTTGAGTTTAAATCGTGACTATTATATCATTGGATTTGAAATTGTCAAGTATAAGCAATTGTTTTTACTTGGCAGTCTTGATTATTCCATATAAATAAGGCGCAAAAACACAATGCAAACTCAAGAAGAGCAGCAGAACATGGAACTCAGCAGATTTACGGGGTTATATCCACGAAATCAAGGCGCTGCCAAGATAATCATGACTTTTATGCGCTCTTGCATGTAAAGGGGGGTAAAAAAAAAGGGGGGGGTAAGTAAAAGGGCAGTTTCAAGTCATGCCCGGGACCATCTTCGGCAGCCGTCGCTGCAGTGGGCTACCCTTGGAAGGAAAAAACGCTTCATTTTAATACCTCCTTTTAAAAGACTCATTTATATTTACGTTATGTATTAAGTTTACCACATTTTTTAACTTATGGGCCATAGATGACGTTTTTTTACGTAACCCTCACTATGTATCAGACTCAGGCAAGCTTGCTGTTAAGCCATCCCTTGAAGACCTTCCAGGGTTTTGAACGCATATTTGTACGTATCCACTGGTAAAAGCTACCATTCGACTCCTTGCCCCTTACAACATCATAGTACCGATTCATTATATCAGGTTCTTGTTCAAGGAGTTTATACCAGAGCCTGGGATATTTATAAACCAGAGAGCTTATCTTGCCTGCGCCCTTGAACTCGGGGTAAATCTCTGACTCCAGCCAGCTCTGGTAAGATTCAAGGTCAGAGGCGCCTGATCTCAGAGAATCCGCTGTAAAGGAGGCCGCGGCCTTTGCCGTACGTATGGCGTAGTAGATACCCTCGCCGAGAAAGGGGTCTACAAGGTGACCGGTGTCTCCTACCAGCGCCACTCTGCCCCTGGCAACCTGCAGCGTAGTACTGCCCCTCTCGTAAAAGATGGGCACAGTCCACCCGGCTGTCTTGCCAACCTTAAGGGTCTTAAGAAGGTCATGGGTCTGCACAAAGGTATTAAAGTAATCTTTAATATTGCCTCGAACCTTCATGGCCTCACCTGCCATGCCCACGGATAGGTACTCTTTTTTTGGAAAAATCCAGGCGTAACCATGAGGCACAAGGCCGAAGTCTATAAAAAGCCTGCCCTCAATATCAGGAAAACGGCTCCTCTCATAAGGTATCTCCGCTGTAATGGAGACCGCGGATTCCTTGACGTCAATGGCAAAGTGCTCTCTTCCCATAAAACCCGCGGCACCGTCGGCTCCTATAATGAACCTGGCGCTGTAGGTGTCTCCGGAGTCCGTGTGAAGCGTAACCGAATCCCTGTCCTCGCTCATCCGCCTTATCCTGCACCCCTCGATAATCTCCGCCCCGGCGGCAGAGGCCTTTTTGAGGATAAGGTCATCAAAGGAATCCCGCATGACATTATATCCAACGGGTGTATCAGAGAGTATCTCCAACTCTCTGCCGGACCTGTAGGTAAAGACGGCTCCCCGAATAGTCTCTTCCACAACAGGGGAGATATCAAAATCAAGGAGCCCCTCTACCTTTAATGAGATGCACCCGCCGCATGGCTTATACCGCGGGAACCTCTCTTTATCAAAGGCTATGACCTTGAAGCCCTCTGAAGCGAGATAATAGGCTGCCGTGGCGCCGGCCGGACCAAGGCCCACCACGGCTACGTCATAAGACACGTTTTATACCTCCCCCTCAACGGTAAACTCCATCCTGTCACAGCAAAAACCTGTCTTTCTCAGGGCGTCGCTCTCCCATTCAAGGAGTTTCAGATGCCCCTGCTCCATCTGCAGGAGCTCGCCAAGAAGGGCTTTTTCCTGCTCCTCCGTTGCTTCACTTAAGAGGCGTGAGTAAAACTTAACGGCCTGCTCCTCATTATCAATGGCTATATCAATGGCGGTAATGTCTGACTGATTGGATTTAAACTGCTCGATAAGCTCGTTCTTGCCCTGATATATGGGCAGTCCCTCCAGTGTGTCCTGAGAGCCCTGTTTCACGGCATCAGTGTAGCTCATCCACCCAAGACCATCCTCAAGAGAGGAGGCAATGGCCCTTATGGCTCTAATATGGTCAATCTCTTCGGAAGCAAGATGGCTGAAGACATCTCTGCCTTTCTCATCACTCATCAGCTCCGCAGCGCTCTTGTAAAAGTAATACCCCCTCAGCTCCGTGTTGTGGGCCAGGCTGAGATCATCGGCCAACTTTTTTATAAGATTCTCACCCATAACTCTCTCCTCGTTTTGTTACCGTTAGGTAGCCCCCCTTATCTCCTTCCCGAATCCGTCCTCCCTGCCTTGTTTACATCATGCTGATGCTCCAGCATCTCACCGCGAACCTTATCCTCACATGCATGGCATATGGTAAGAGGCGATGGACGACCACAGATTGTACATACATGCTCTTTCTTCTTAACTTCATCATTACTGCCGGATTCTTTGTTCTTTGTGGACTCCATACTTACCCTCCCTCGTCTCTCTGTTCTCAGTGTTTTTCCCTATGAGTAACAACTGTTGCCTGCCAGCCACATCCCTCTTTACCCCGTGCCCATGAGCACCCAACCCCCTCTTACCCCCAGCCCCACAGGCCCTCTGCCCCCTCTTATCCACTACCTGACTACAGATAGCGGCTCATGTCCCTGAATGAAAACCCCTTGAGCGCAGGCGCTTCAGACCCATTTACACCGCCCTTGTACTGCACAAGTACCTTGAAAATATCACCCATGCCTCCCGGTGCGATAAGCCCTGCTATGGCACGGTTGTATTTAACCTTCTCGTAATCAGATACGCGCATCTCACCCGTATCTACAAGCTCTTCAAGTATACCGAGGCCCAGTAAAAAATTCTTCTGCGTGGTAAAACCGCAGAGTGAGAGCCCGGCTTTTTCTCCCCTCCGGCAAAGGTGGGTAAAGTCAACGTGACTTGTTATATCCTGAGCCCCGATTCTCTCATAAGGGGTAAAGTTAGACTTGTGGCGGTAGTGGCACATAAGCGTGCCGCCCATCCTGTCCACACCATAGAGCTCCTTTGCCGGCAGCCCGTAATCAATGGTAATTACAAAACCCCTCTTAAGTATAGCCGCTGCCTGCTCTATCCACGGACCGGCCATGAGATTAACCTCGGCTCTCTGCCCCTCGATAAACTCTACTTCCGTCTCTTCAAGGTACCTGCCGATCTCTTTTGTGGACAGAGGTCCTTCTGTATCAACTAAATCATCACCCTCACGAGTTACGTATACTTCTTTTACCGCCATGCGGTCAAAAGCAACCCTGTGAAAGGGAAAACTGTCAATTAACTCATTGGAGATAATAATCCCGTTCTTTACGCTTCCCGCCTCAGGCAGCACCTCAGACCATGAGACCTTCTCTGAGGGGGCCTGCCTTAAAAAAGGATTTTTCTCAACAAGGACCAGAGATATAACCTCGTATAACTCCGGTTTAATTACCTTAAGTGCCGATAATATATCCAGAGACAAAAACCCCCTGCCCGCGCCCGCCTCAATAAGGACAAAATCCACGGGAGAACCAAGCTTCTCCCACATCTCGGATATGGCCACCCCCATAACCCTTGAAAAAACCGGGCTTACATCAATGCTCGTAATGTAATCGCCGCCCTCGCCCCACCTGCCCTCTTTGGCGGTATAATAACCCCCATCTTCAAAGTAAAGGGCCACTTCCATGAACTCGGCAAAGGTAATCCGGCCTTTACTCTCAATCCTGCGAAGGATCTCACGCCTTGGGCCTCTGTCAACCATCTCACACCACCGCATTACGACAAAGGCAGCTTTGCCCTGAGCAAAAAAACTATTCCTCTACAAAAGCCTCTCTTGGCGCGTAGCACTCGGGACAGCTCTCAGGGGCCTCATCTGCGTTGCACGCATATCCGCAGACTGTGCAGCGCCACTTTTTCTTCAGTTTCAAGGTCTCGGCCATACTTTGCATCCCTCCTTAATCTTCCTCTTAAAGGTACGGAGGAAGAGGGTTTTGCCTGCCTGAATGAATCTTCTCCCCTCAGAGAATTAATCTCAGATATTAAGGGCCCAAAGAGAGAAAAATATGCAAACTTGCTTGAGGTTACTTATAAGTATGATGTATTTTATCTGTTTTTATAAAGGTGTGCAACATAAAATTACAGTATGAGGACCACCAAAGTATTAGAAAAACACCTGAAGGACTTCCTTCGGCCCCGCCTTACCCGCCCTGTCTTTTATTTCAAGTCACTGGCAACGGTCTTGACAGTGGGCCATACTGTGCTTTAATGATAAATATATGAAAAAAACGCTCTCGCAAAAGATATTTGAGGCGCACCTCGTTGATGGAGACTGGATACCCGGCGCTGAGGCTGGCATTACCATAGACCAGACCCTCACACAGGACGCCACGGGTACGCTCTGCTACCTTGAGCTTGAGGCCCTTGGCATCAAGAGCATAAGCACGGAGCTATCCGCGAGTTACGTTGACCACAACCTCCTGCAAACCGACTTCAAGAACGCCGATGACCACCGCTACCTCATGACCAGCGCCATGCGCTATGGCATTTATTTCTCACCTCCAGGCAACGGCGTCTCCCACCCCGTGCACATGGAACGATTCGGGGCCCCGGGCAAGACGCTCCTTGGCTCTGACAGCCATACCTCCACGGCAGGTGCCCTTGCCATGATAGGAATAGGAGCAGGAGGTCTTGACGTAGCCCTTGCCATGGCAGGGGAGCCCTTTTTTCTTCATATCCCCCGTGTCTTTGGCGTAAAACTCACCGGCAGGCTAAAGCCATGGGTCTCTGCAAAAGACGTAATTCTGGAGATGCTTCGCCGGCATGGCGTAAAAGGCGGAGTTGGTTACATCATAGAGTACTTTGGCCCCGGGGTGCGCTCGCTCTCGGCAACGCAAAGGGCCACCATAACCAATATGGGAGCCGAACTCGGAGCTACCACAAGCCTCTTCCCTTCCGATGAGGGGACAAGGGCGTTTCTTAGAAGGCAGGGCCGTGAAAAAGTCTGGGCTCCCCTCTCTGCCGACAGAGGAGCGCGGTATGACAAAGTTGACGAGATAGACCTTGAAAAGCTCGAGCCCCTTGTGGCGCTGCCCGGCTCGCCTGATAACGTAGTGCCGGTAAGCAAGGTCCCGGGCATAGAAGTGGCCCAGGTCATCATCGGCTCATCTGTAAATTTTTCATATAGAGACCTTATGATAGTTGCCAAGACCCTGCAAGGCAAGACCATACACCCGGGGCTGAGCCTTGAGATAAACCCCGGCTCGCGAAATGCCCTTGAAAACGTGGAAAGAGCCGGCGGCACAAGGCTCCTTACACACGCAGGTGCAAGAATAAACCAATCAGGCTGCCTCGGCTGCATCGGCATGGGCCAGGCCCCTGCCACGGGCACGGTCTCAGTAAGGACCTTTCCAAGAAACTTCACCGGAAGAAGCGGCACAGAGGAAGACAAGGTCTACCTCGCAAGTCCGGAAACAGCCGTGGCCGCGGCCATAACAGGCAGACTAACAGACCCTCGCACACTCGGCGCCTTTCCACGCGTACAAGAGCCTAAAAAATACATATACAACGACTCCATTATAATCCCGCCACTGCCGCCAAAAGAGCGGGCAAAGGTCAAAATCGTACGGGTACCAAACATCACGCCATTCCCTGACTTTCCTCCCCTGCCCAAAAGCTTTCGCGGCACCGTACTCTTAAAGATGGGGGACAACATCACCACAGACCACATACTCCCTGCCGGCAACCGCATACTGCCCTTCAGGAGTAATATCGCAGGGATAAGCAGGTTCACCTTCGAGCGCTTAGACAAGACATTTGCAGAGAGATGCGCCTCATCACAAGGCGGCCTCGTAGTGGGCGGAGAAAACTACGGACAGGGCTCATCACGAGAGCACGCCGCCATAGCTCCCAGGTTCCTTGGTATAAGAGTGAAGATAGCCAAGAGTTTCGCAAGGATTCACAAGGCTAACCTTATTAATATGGGCATAGTCCCCCTTACCTTCAGCGATCCCAAAGACTACGAAAAAATAAAACAGGACGACATTATAAGCCTCCCCAGCTTGGCCAAAACCCTTAAACAGGGCAAAAACGAGATTACTGCCTTACTTGAAAAAAAGACCCCCCTAAAAATAACCCTTAACATAAACCTTACAAAAAGAGATAGAGAGAGCATCCTCGCAGGAGGACTCCTTAACGTGGTTAAGAAAAAAAGATCTCACAGATAACTTACTTTCTTTTGGAAAAAAGAAAGTAAGACAAAGAAAACCAATAGGGGAATATTACTGCGCTGATAATAACCCGCTGCAACATCCCACGATAACCTTTTAAAAAAAAACAAGACAAAGAAAACCAATAGGGGAATATTACTGCGCTGATAATAACCCGCCGCAACATCCCACGATAACCTTTTTAAAAAAAACAAGACAAAGAAAACCAATAGGGGAATATTACTGCACTGATAATAACCCGCCGCAACGTCCCACGATAACCTTTTAAAAAAAAAACAAGACAAAGAAAACCAACTGGGGATTCAACCAGCTTGCCTTTAACCGCCCACCCCCTCTTCGCCTACGCCCCATAAAAAAACCCAACGTGGGAATAAACACACCTCCTTTTAACCGCCCACTCTTCGCTGAGCTGCATTAAAAATCCGCTTTTAAGCTTTTTGACCTTGCACAGAGACGACGCTTATCGTAAGATATGCACTCAAAACGCATTCTCATTCAAATATTCCGTGTTTAATAAATAAACTCGCACGGCGTAAAGCTGTGTCCGCAAAACCATAATAAGAGCAGGAGGGTGACTTGAAAAAACTTACTATTATTACAACCTTAGTCCTTTTATCTCTCATGCCGCTAAGCGCCTGTTTCGCTTCTGAATCCCCGCCGGTAGATAGCGGCGTAACATCGTGGATGCTTATCTCAACAGCCCTTGTGCTCCTGATGATACCGGGCCTGGCCATGTTCTACGGCGGTCTTGTAAGGACAAAAAACGTCCTCGGCACCATGATGCACAGCTTTGTCTCACTTGCCATAATCGGAGTACTCTGGGTTGCCGTGGGTTACTCACTTACCTTTGGTCATAACATACTGGGAGGTTTCTGGGGATGGAACAGCGATTACTTTTTTCTAAAGGGTATTGACGAGAGCATAACCAATGGTGTACCCGAGTACGTAATAGCCATGTTTCAGGGGAAATTCGCCATTATCGCACCTGCGCTCATAAGCGGGGCCATCGCGGAAAGGGTCTATTTTCGCGGCTACTGCCTCTTTATCGTACTCTGGTTTCTCTTTATATACGCGCCGCTCTGCCACTGGGTATGGGCCTCTGACGGATGGCTCTTCAACACCGGCCCAAACGGTGTCATAGACCTGGCCGGAGGACTTGTAATACACGTATCCGCCGGTGTAAGCGCCCTTGTAGCCGCCATCTATCTCGGCCCCAGACATGGATACCCCAAGTCCGCCATGAAACCCAATAACCTCGTCATGACACTTATGGGCGCGGGACTTCTCTGGGTGGGATGGTTCGGCTTTAACGCCGGCTCCACTGTCTCAAGCGGACTTGATACGGCAAGGGCACTTACAATGACGCAGACAGCAGCTGCAAGCGGAGCACTTACATGGATGGCCATTGAGGTCCTGCTCTTTAAAAAGGCCACAGCATTGGGTTTTGTATCAGGCATACTCGCGGGACTTGTCTCCATTACACCTGCCGCAGGCGTGGTTCAACCCGTAGGCGCACTCATACTCGGAGCGCTCTCATCCATTGTCTGCTTCTACGCACTAAAAGCAAAAGAATGGCTGGGTTACGACGACAGCCTCGACTGCTTCGGCATTCACGGCGTTGGCAGCGGAATGGGCGTAATACTTCTTGTCTTCTTTATACGCGGAAGCTGGATGAAAGACGCGGCAATTAATGCCGGAGGTACATGGACAGTCTGGAACCAGCTCCTCGTTCAACTCATTGGCATAGGCGCAGTTATAGCCCTCGCCGCCGTGGCCACACTTATTATATGTTTTGTTATAGAAAAAACCATAGGCTTCAGACTGGATAAAGAGCTTGAGCTCGCAGGGCTTGACCAATCTCTGCACAGCGAAGAAGGATATGGACTTACAAGCAGGGAGTTTTAAATACTCCTTACTTTCTTTTGGAAAAAAGAAAGTAAGATAAAGAAAACCAATATGGGTCGAAACTTCACTTCAATACCTACAAAAAAAGGGACGCTCATTAAGAGCGTCCCTTTTCTACATCCGGATCATCTGTGCCTTAAAATCATGTACCCATATCCCAGGAAGCGAGATACTTTTTCTGCTCCCTCGTAAGTGTGTCTATGTTTTTACCGAGGCTGGCAAGCTTTAGCCTTGCTATCTCTCTGTCTATCTCCAGAGGCACGACATAG
>JAJRZX010000104.1 GCA_024275045.1 Deltaproteobacteria bacterium | reverse complement strand
GACCCGGGAAAAGGACGAGCCTGTGCAGAGTTTCTCTATTGTAGCCGTAAAAGAGTTCGGCGGGGGTCGTGTCATAGTGGTTGCCGATGACGCGCCTTTTGCAAATACCTTCATAAATACGGCGGATAACGCGAAGTTTGCCGGTAATATCATCAACTGGTTTACGGCAAACCCTGTTAAAAGAAAGGCCGTAAAAAGCCACCCCGTAAAAAAATAACCCGTCTCCGAGTCTTTGTACTTACAGCAGGGAGGGGGAGGGGCCTTTTAAGGCCCTGATGCAAGCGGCTGATAGGTGCCCCGAAAACGTGACGCGGCGGCCCTGTTTTTAACGGGGCCGCCGCAGGAGAGGGTACGCCGCAAAAGAAAGGGGCGTCCTTGATAAAAGAATGAAAAAACTCTGGGGCTTTTTCTCTTCCTTGGGCCTCACCGTTGTGCTGGCCATCTTAATCTGCATCGCAGCCGTTCTGGGTTCTCTCATAACGATAAGCTACCCCTCTGTGATGAGCTACCTTGACCACCGGGTCCTTGTCTACGGGCTCTACGAGCTCTGCGGTGAATATCAGATATACTGGATCTTCCTGCTTATCATTCTTATTACGCTTCTGGCCGTTAATACCTTTGTCTGCACCGTAGATAAAGTCTCCAATATCATCAAAAAAAGGCAACGTGGCGTAGGCTGCTGCCTCATGTGGTTCATGTTGGTTTTCTTATCGCCCTTAGCGGTCACTTAATCGGAAGTCTCACGGGTTTTAAGTCATCGGGTACTGTTCTGTTTTCCGGTGAGCTTACCCCTGTTGCCCCTGTCAGCGGCCTTTATCTTCGCCTTGACGATTTTACGGCAAGAGACGACAGCTTCGGGTACAGGGATTATATGAAGACTACGGTCACTCTTTTTAAGAACGGCGCAAAGGTCCTTACAGGGGACATCCGGGTAAATCATCCTCTCTTATATAAGGGCATTGCCTTTTATTATAATGATGACGGCAACTCGCCCTCAGGCATAAAGGTGCTTAGAGACGGTCGTTTTGAGGAACTGAATTTTAATGATACAGAGCCCTCAACAGGTAGAAAAGGCGAGTTGCGGATAACCGGGTTTTTCCCTGACTTTGTACTTGGTGAATCAGGTCGGCCCTACAGCCGCAGCGAGGCCTTTAACAACCCCTACGTTGCCCTTACCATGGACGGCAAAACCGCTTTTTTGAAGATAGAGCGCGGCAGCGCGCCAGTGAATATAAATGGCGAGGAGATAAAGTTCGCGGGCTTCAAGCTCTCTCCATACGTGGTACTCTCCATCAACAAAGACCCCGGCATATGGGTGGTGGTTGCGGGTTCTGGTATTCTGCTTCTTGGCATGGCGCTCTTGCTCGTCTTTGGAGTTGATAAACGCGAGCTCATAAGAGAGGCGCACCTTCGCCAAGAGAGCGGCCATTCGGAAGGATAACCCATGAGAGCAGAGTTTTTGTTGTTAATAGTCTCCCTTGTTGTCATTGTAGGGGCCAGTGAGCTGTTTACAAACGCCATCGAGACCCTTGGTGCAAGGCTGAACCTATCCGAGGGTGTTACGGGCAGCGTCTTTGCCGCCGTAGGCACGGCCCTGCCCGAGACCATGGTGCCTCTTGTGGCCATATTTACGGGCCATGAGCGTGCCATCAGCGAGGAGGTAGGCGTAGGGGCCATACTTGGCGCCCCTTTTATGCTCTCCACCCTTGCCATGTGCCTTGTTGGGCTGGCGGCGTGGAGATACAGAAAACGCAGAAAAAGCCCTGTAATAAGCCCGGAGCCCAGAGGGCTTCGCCGTGATATGGAGTTCTTTTTATTCGCCTTTGGCCTTGCCTTTCTCGTTGCCTTTACACCGCAGTCCTTTCACGTGCTGCGTCTCTTTGTGGCCATTATACTTGTTCTGTCCTACGGTCTTTATCTCTTTCTCACCATAAGGGCAAGCTCAGACCTTGTGGAGGACGGTCACGGCACAGAGGAGCCAAAGGCGCTCTATATATCCAGGATTTTCAAGGGACATATTCTCTTTGTATTTCTTCAGATGTTCGTTGCCGTTCTTCTTATTATTCTCGGGGCAAAGGGGTTTGTGCAGGGGGTAGAGCACCTTGCAGGTCCACTGCATATTCCCATTATAGCCCTCTCGCTTCTCATCGTACCCATAGCAACTGAGCTGCCTGAGAAGATTAACAGCATACTCTGGACAAGGCGCGGCAAGGACACACTTGCCGTTGGCAACGTAACAGGGGCCATGGTCTTTCAGGGCAGCCTGCTCCCTGCCATCGGCATCTTTCTCACTCCCTGGCATGTGAACATGACGGTAATGACAAGCGGTATCGTAACCCTTGCGGCCGCTCTATGGATATACTTTCTTGCACGTAAGAGGGCAGCCAGGCTGCGCCCTCTTTATCTTATGTTTAACGGGTTGCTCTATCTCACCTTTGTTTTTATCGTTCTACGCTCTTCAGGTATAATTTAAGATCATGAACAACTTAAAGAGACTCTTTGCGGCTACAAGACCGGGGTTTTTTACGGCAAGCCTCTTACCTGTTCTGCTTGGAGCTGCAGAGGCGCGGCGTCTTGGCTCTGTTTTTCACCCCGGCTACCTGCTGCTCACCCTCATGGCCGTCTTATTTTTTCACGCCGGTATGAACGTGCTTAATGATTACTGCGATTACCGCAACAACACCGATAATATAAACAAGACGGCCCTGCCTCCCTTTACAGGGGGCAGCGGTCTTATTCAGAGCGGGCAAATTACCCCCGCAGGCACGCTCTTATTTGCCGTTATTCTGCTCCTTGGCGGAAGCGCGCTTGGGTTTTACCTTGCCTTTAAGGTAAGTTTTTTGCTCTTTTTTATCGGAGGCGTGGGGCTTCTCTCAGGTGTCTTTTACTCTGCCCCGCCTCTGTTTTTTGCCGGACGCGGCCTTGGCGAGCTTGTGGTGGGCCTTGATTTTGGGCTCCTTACCGTGCTTGGCTCTTTTATAGTGCAGGCAGGGGGCGTGGCAGCGGAGCCCGTATTCGCATCTCTACCCCTATCTCTTCTTATCTCGGCTATCCTTTACATGAACGAGTTTCCCGATGTGGAGGCCGACAGGGCCTGCGGAAAGTTTAACCTTGTGGTGCGTCTGGGCCCGGAGAGGGCGGTGCAGGGGTTTTATGTAATTATTCTCTCCGCTTACCTTACCCTTATCGGGGGCATACTTCTTGGTTATCTGCCGGGCCTTTATCTGCTGGGACTGCTCTCTGCCCCTCTTGCCATTGGTGCTGCCTTTATACTTGGGGCCAACAGAGAGGCGGGCCCGGGCCTTGTACCGGGCATAAAACTACTCCTACTCGCCCATATATCCTGCGGGGTTTTACTTGTTATTGGTAGCCTTCTGGTGCGGTAAAAAACGTTAAAACAAACCTTGCTCCTGCCACTTGACAAGTACATTACATGACCATATCTTTAAAGTGAGAGGGGAATAAGACCCGCAAATTGGGTGCGGGCAGTTCAAAATACAAAAGGAGGTGAGAGCCATGACAATAGAGAAATGGAGTCCTTTTAGAGAGATAGAGAGGATGAGCAAGGACATGGACAGACTCTGGGATCAGGTCTTCCCAACGTCACGGAGGTTTCTGAAGGAGCTTCCCGTAAAGGCCCTTATGGACCGTGATACTGCTCCGCCTGCCATTGACATAGCGGAGAAGAACGACTCCGTGGTTGTAAGGGCTGAGATGCCGGGGGTGGAAAAAGAGAACATCGATATCACCCTTGAGAACAAGACCCTTACCATGACAGGTAAGATAGAGCAGAATCACGAGGAGAAGAAGGAGGACTTCTACTACAGCGAGCGCAGTTACAGGAGCTACTCGCGCACAGTAGAGCTGCCCTGCAAGGTTGATACGGGCAAGATTAAAGCGGCCCTTAAAAACGGCATCCTTACGGTAACCCTGCCAAAGGCCGAGGATGTTAAGGCCAAGAAAATAACGGTAGAGGTGAAGTAAACCTCACCGAGTGAAGAGGGCTTTTACGCTTCATGTGCTCCCTCCTCATGCCCCCCGGCTCTCTTTTACTGAGTGCAGGGGGGGGCTCTTTTGCGTGATAGACTCTATCAGCCCATCTCGTTGTATTCTCTTACCCTGAAGGCAGCGCCAGCTTCTTCTTCTGCAACAAGTCTGCACGCCTCTATATCAAGACCGGGCAGGGCTACTACTGAGGCTGTTACGTGTGGGATATACTTCTTGGCCTCTCGTAGAAAAAAGAGCAGGGCAGGGTAGGCCGCGTCGCCAAAGGGTGTTTTTATAATCCTCTGGTAGGTCTCCGAGTCAGGTGCGTTAAGGCTTACGGAGATTGCGTCCACGAACATGAGCTCAGGCAGGACGTTTCGTCCGTGCACGAGGTTTGCCAGCCCGTCAGTGTCTATCCTTATCTTGCACCCCTTTTTTTTCAGAAATAACCCCAGTTTTTTTACAAGGTCAATCCTGATAAGGGGCTCGCCGTAACCGCAGAATACTATCTCGTCATACTGCTGCGGGTTATCGCCAATGGCGTCAAGAAGCTCCTTGAAGTTGGGCTCCTCGCCAAGGCGCAGGTAGTGCCCTTTTACGGTATATGACTTGAACTTGGCGCAGAAGCTGCACCGGTTCGTGCACCTGTTTGTAATATTCAGGTACAGGGAATTTCTTATCTTATAGGCGATACGGGCCTTCTCGGCTCTGGCAAGCCCGAAGACCTCCTCGGCGTTAAGGGTGGTAATGCGTCCCACGTCCTCCACTGTAAGGCCCTTTAGCTCTGCTATCTTTCGTGCCGTCTCTACTACAAAGGCGGGCTCGTTGCGCTTGCCGCGCCGCGGCACAGGCGCGAGGTACGGGCAATCAGTCTCAATAAGGAGCCTCTCCATGTGTGTGGCAAGAACTGCCTCTCGAAGCTCCTCTGCCCCTTTAAAGGTGATAACCCCTGATATGGAGAGGTAAAAACCCATCTTAACGGCCTCTGCCGCCTCTACCACACCGCCTGAGAAACAATGGAAAATCCCCCCCATGGCACCGTCGTCACCACCAAAACCCTCATCCTTTAAGATCTTTATCGTATCTTGCCATGCCTCTCTTGTGTGGATGGTAAGGGGCAGGTTAAGCTCACGTCCAAGTACTATGTGTTTTATAAATAAGTCTCTCTGAGCCTTCCTCGGGGAGTTATCGTAATGGTAATCAAGACCCGTCTCGCCGATAGCCACAACCTTGCCTGCTCTGCCCTCATTACGAAGAAGGGCGAGGGACTTTATTCTGGCAAAGACGGCCTCCGCATCAACATCAGCCGCGTCATGTGGGTGGATACCAAGGGCGGCGTAGATAAAGCCGTACTCTCTTATGAGGGACTCTACACCCTCAAAAGCATTTGCCTTACTCCAGCATCCTACGCTTACTATGCGTTTTAGCCCCGCTTCCTGCGCGCGCTCTATGACCTCGGCCCTGTCTTTATCAAAAGACCTGTCATCAAGATGGGCGTGGGTGTCTATGAATAAAGGCTTTTCCAAATTATAAACCTCCTTACTTTCTTTTGGAAAAAAGAAAGTAAGATAAAGAAAACCAACGGGGTGGGGTGGGCAGCATCTCTATTGATATACTCTATGAGCCCCACACCACTTTGTGGGCAGTGCCCACCAAAAAAAATCGCATGAACGGCCTTACTCCACCCTGGGGAATAGGGGGGCGATTCTCTCTACCTTTAGGCCCGCTCTGAGGCCGCCCCACTCTGCGGCGGTCTCGAAATCTGCGTTTTCAGGAGAGCTGTCCATGCCAAGGGCTGCCCATATTTTTAAGGCAGACTCGGGCATGAAGGGGTATGTGTACAGGGCAATAATCCTCATACCCTCGCAGAGCGTGTAGAGAATGTTCGATAGCACGTCCTCGTCCTTTTCTTTCCAGGGGGCCGTCCTCTCCACGTACCCGTTAAACTCGCTTATAATGGACCAGAGCTCAAAGAGGGCATCGTAAAAGTTAAGTGCCTCCATCTTGGACTCAAAGGTCTCTCTCAGACCCATGAGCCTTAGACGGGTCTTAACCTCAAAATCATCACGCTCCGCCTCTGCAACAGGCGCGGGCACGAGGCCGCCGCGGTATTTCACCACCATGGCAAGGGTACGGCTAAGGAGGTTGCCGAGGTCATTGGCAAGATCGCTGTTAATGCGTGCCTTAAGCGCGGGGATGGAGAAATCACCGTCATGGCCGAACCTTACCTCGCGAAGGAGAAAATACCTGAAGGCGTCTACTCCGTACTCGTCAATTATCTTGAGGGGGTCTACTATGTTGCCAAGTGATTTGCTCATCTTTACCCCGTCAACTGTCCACCAGCCGTGGGCAAATACTTTTTTTGGCAGCGCAAGCCCTGCTGATAAGAGAAAGGCCGGCCAGAACACGGCGTGAAACCTCAGTATGTCTTTACCTATTATATGCACTGATGCAGGCCAGAAACCTTTTTCTTCCATTTGGTCAGGGTACCCCGCGGCGGTAAGGTAATTTATAAGGGCCTCGAACCAGACGTACATTACATGCTCCTCGCTGCCGGGCACGGGTACGCCCCACGAGAAAGTAGTGCGGCTTATGCTGAGGTCGCGGAGCCCCTCTCTTAGAAAGGCCAGCACCTCGCGCCTCTTGCCCTCAGGGCCCAGAAAACCGGGGTTTTGCTCTATATGGGCCAGCACCTTCTCACCGTAGGCCGAGAGGCGGAAGAAAAAACTCTCTTCGCGGAGCCTCTCCACGGGTCTTGAGCAGTCCGGGCACCTGCCCTTCTCATCCAGCTGATTCTCTGTAAGAAAATTCTCACATGGCGTGCAGTACCAGTCCTCGTACTCGCCAAGATAAATGTCCCCTGTCTCTGCCACCTGCTCCCAGAAGGCGGTGGCAGCTTTTTTGTGCCGCGCTTCCGTTGTCCTGAGAAAGTCGTCATTGGAGATATTGAGCCTCTCCCAGAGCTCGCGAAAGCGCACCATGACGCTACTCGCAAATGCTTCAGGTGCAAGCCCTGCTGCCTCAGCGGCTTTTTCTACTTTCTGCCCGTGCTCGTCAGTGCCCGTAAGGAAGAGAACGCGAAAGCCCCTCTGCCTCTTGTACCGCGCCAGCGCGTCTGCGGCTACCGTTGTGTAGGCATGGCCTATATGCGGCACGTCATTGACGTAATATATTGGAGTGGTTACGTAAAAGGTCTTCTCACTCATTTGCCTTATATCCTGTGTTGGGGGCTTTGTCTCGCCATGTACCAAGAGGTGTAGAGAGACCCCGGTAAGGGCGAAAACCATAAGCGGGGTCTCAGAGTTTAAAATAAGGGTATTCTCGGATTATCTCTTAAGGCGTATCATTCGTTACGCTTATGTGCTCAGGATTGCCCCTTATCATCGGGTTTTTGTGTGTTCTCAGATCTTTTTTGGTGCTCAGACCTTCTGTTATTATCGGCCCTTCTGTTATTATCAGGTCTTCTGTTGCTATCGGGCCGTTGCTTATTATCAGTCCTTGCGGTTTTATCAGGTCTTCTGCTTCCCTCACCCTGTCTCTTATTATCGGGCCTTCGGTTCTGTCCCGGCCTTCTGTCCTTATCAGCCCTTCTCTCATTGCCGCCCCTGCCTGCGCCGCCCCGTTGGTTATCACTGCCTGTAGCCCTCTCGCCGCGCGGCCGCCTATCTGGACCGGACCTTCTGTTCTTATCTTTATTATCAGTACGTCTGCTGTTATCTGCCCTTTTGTTGCTGCCGGGCCCTCTTTCTTTCTCAGCCGCTCTCTCATGGGCTGGGCGCCTGTTGCCCTGATCAGGTTTTTTCTCTGCCTCTGCCGCACGCTCGGCGCATGGCTTTCTGCCGCGCCTGCCCTTTCCCTGCGAGTTGCTGTAACCCTCGTGCTCATAGGAAAGACAGCACATGAGTCTGCCGCATACCCCTGAGATTTTAGCCGGGTTAAGGGCAAGGTTCTGCTGTTTGGCCATCTTTATGGTGACAGGGGTGAAATCAGGAAGAAAGGATGAGCAGCATAACTCTCTGCCGCAGGGTCCTATGCCGCCAAGCATCTTGGCCTCGTCGCGCACCCCGATCTGTCTCATCTCTATGCGGGTGTGAAAGTATGAGGCAAGGTCTTTTACCAGTCGCCTAAAGTCCACACGGGAGTCTGAGGTGAAGTAGAATATGGCCTTGCTTGAGTCAAATAAATACTCGGCACGCACGAGTTTCATGGGCAGGCCATAGGTCTTTATCTTTTTGGTGCATACGGCGAGAGACTCTTTTTCGCGCCGGGCATTAAACTTCAGCCGCTCCATATCAGCGTCATCGGCCTTGCGTATGACTTTTTTAAGTAACCTGGGTTTTGTCTGAGGCGGGGGCTCTTTTGGCGTGTACGCCACGGTGCCCATGCCAAGCCCTTTCTCTACCTCTACAATTACAAAGTCTCCGGGCAGGAGCTTAAGGTGCTCACCGCACTCATACTCGTTAACCTTGCATGCTCTCTTGAATCGTATACCAACAACTTTTATCATTATTATTTAACCTCAAAGCGTCTTATATAAGAACGCCTCTATCCATCATTCCCATAAGCAGAACCTCCATGGCAAGCCTCTTGTTTCCGTTACGGGGCGGGCCTATGGCGTTCATGGTCTCTCCTATCATGGAGTATGTATCAAGTACCGCTCTAAGCGGGACCTCTGTTTTCAGATAACCTTTAAGATCGCTGTTCACCATGAGCTCTTCCCTGCCCGCAGAGTTCATGGCCACGTCTCTGCACCATATTCTCATGAATTCCAGTATTTCCCGAAGCTCCGAGTTCTTTGAGAGCGTCTCGGCATAATCAATGAGCGCTCTCTCTCCGCGTTTGGAAATACCACGGAGTCTATCGAGTACCTCTATTCTTTTTTCCAGCGCCGCAGAGGAAGAGTACTTAATTGCCCCGGCGATTGTGCCGCCGGAAAATCTTGCGGCAGTGGCGGCCTCGGCCGCGGTTAGTCCTTTTTTCTCAAGAAGAAATTCTTCTACAACCTCTACCGCAAGGGGCCTGAAGTTTAATATCTGAGACCTTGAGACAATAGTTGGCAGCAGAAACCTCGGCATGGAGCTTACAAGTATTATCACGGCTCCCTCGGGCGGTTCCTCAAGTGTCTTGAGCATGGCGTTGGCCGCCTGCGGAGCAAGTCTGTGAGCGTCATCAATTATAACAACGCGCCTGCCGGACTCGGCACGAAAGTGCAGGGCCTTTATAACCTCACGCACACGTGGAATCCTGATGAGCCCGTTTTTTGCCGGTTCACCGTCCTTATCTACAGGCACAACCTCGATTACGTTCTCATGGCTGCCCTTATCTACTGCCTCGCAGTCGCGGCATAATCCGCAGTAACCCACTTCTATCTCAGGGCAGTTCATGGCCCGTGCAAATGCCAGGGCCAGAGTCCTCTTGCCTACTCCGGGAGGCCCTGAAAAAAGATAGGCATGGGCAACCCTGCGGGAGGCAAGCGCTCTATGGAGAATCTCCTTTTCCCTCTTATGACCTGTTATCTCACTAAAAATCATAGGCTCAACCGCTTTATGATAGCACAGATGTCTTTATGTATGGAACGGATTTCTCCGCCTCCCTGAATGACTTCTATGCGCTCCTCACTCTCTGCTATCTCAAGAAAGCCCCTGCGTACCTTCTCGTGGAACCTCATCTCCTCGCGCTCAAAGCGGTCCTCTTTTACCCCCTGCTCTGCGTGCAGCCTTGACCATGCCCTTGCAAGCCCTGCGCCGGCCTCTATATCAAGCAAAAACGTGATATCAGGGCAGAGCCCGCCTGTGGCGCTACTGTTCATGCGGCAGATGTCCTCCAGACCAAGGCCGCGGCCGTAACCCTGATATGCAAGGGTGGAATCAGTAAAGCGGTCGCATAGGACTATTACCCCTTTATCAAGGGCAGGTCTTATAACATTAAGCACAAGCTGGGCCCTGCATGCCTCGTAAAGAAAGAGCTCTGCCTCGGGACAGATCTCTTCATCCCTTACGGTAAGGAGCATAGACCTTACTCCCTCGCCAAGGGACGTGCCGCCGGGCTCGCGCAGTGTGAGTACAGTGTGCCCGCCTTTTTCAAGAAAATCCTTTAGCAGCCCTATCTGAGTGCTCTTGCCAGAGCCCTCTATACCCTCGAATGTTATAAACAAGTTTTTGTTCCTCAAAAAGATATTTTTCTGATATTACAGGAATATTTCCTTACAGGCAAGGCATAATAGGATTACCCCTCTTGCTGGGAGAGAAATAAAAAATAAAAAAAAGCGATTGCCTTTGACAGGCAGGGTTTTATCAAATAAAATATAAAGATGAGTCGTTCGCAAGCTGTAAAAAGAGTTGTATCTAAAAAAATCACCCGTTCCGGCGGGGTCTTACTGGCGGCCATTGCCGTAGCCGCTCTCTTTGCCGGTGTGGCGGGCTGGGCATTTGAGGCTACTCCTGTATTTATCGGCCTTATCAACTCAATAGTAGATCTCTGCCACGGTATCTTGACGCGGTGTCTCGGTTACATCGGTCTTGCCAGGCTGGTTCTCTTGTGGGCAGGCGGGCTGATTCTCCTTACGGGCATCCTTTTTGCCGCAGTGCGTGCGGTTTATACACTTATAAGGTCAACTCTCGCCATTAAGAGGCTGCCTGTGAAGGACAAGAAGGCGCGGCTTCTCATTATAGAAGACAGGTCAATCTTTACGGCATTTACCCACGGTATAATACGGCCCAGGGTATATATATCTCGCGGCCTCATGGAGAGCCTTGGGAAAGGCGAACTCCGCGCCGTACTGCATCATGAGCTCGCGCACAAAAAAAACAGAGACCCGCTGCGCTTCTTTCTCCTTGCCATATTAAAAGACGCCTTGTTTTTCATACCCCTTGGCGCCTATCT
>JAJRZX010000103.1 GCA_024275045.1 Deltaproteobacteria bacterium | reverse complement strand
TGCGTCCACGCGATAGCCGTCACCAAGGCGCTGCCACAGGCTCTTATCTGAGGTAATGTCCGAGATAACAAGGACCCGCTGCTCCTCAACACCAAGGGCTGATATCTTTGTAAAACCCGCAGGCTCCACAAGACGTACCCTGCCCTTAAGGGGCACTCGGCCGCCCCAGCGGTTAAAGAGCACGGCCGTGCCCGGCCTTAAAGAGACGGCGTCTTTAGATAATACATCCACCTCCACCTCAAGCGTAGAGGCGTCGCCTATGGCAATAAGCTCTTGGCCCTCTGTAACCGCGCCCTCGCTTTTCTGATAGACCTTAAGTACGGTACCATTTATCGGGGCACGGATAACAACCACCCTTTCGCTGCCATTGCTCACGGCAGCGGCGGAGTATTTAAGGGCTGTTCTTGCGGCCTCAAGCTCAAAGCGGGCCACCTTTACCCCGAACTTAAGGGATTTAAGGTTAGCCTCTGCACCTTCGGACTTTGCCCGTGCCTGTTCCATGGCGTCTTTTGAGGCTACCTCTTTATCAAAGAGTGTTTTTATCCTCCCGAACTCCGCCGCCGCGTACCCGGCATCTGCCGCTGCGGCAAGGACCTTTTCCCTGCTTGCGCTTAGCGCGGCCTCTGCTGCCTCAACACCTGCCTGTGCAGCGGCGCGGCTGCGGGCATCAAGCACACCGGAACGGCGCGGTTCAAGGGTTACAAGGACCTGACCCTTCTTAATAATATCACCAACATCAGGCTGAAGACGGCGCACAAAACCCGCCACAGGTGCTGAGATTACGAAACGGTCCTTAACCCTTGTCTTACCCTCTTCCTCAACAGTAACGCGCAGCTCAGCGCGTCTTACCTTCACAGCGCTCACGGCAACGGGTTTTGGCATAAAACCATAAACAATCGCCGCTATAATACCGGCGGAAATAAGAAGTATGAATATTCGTCTACGCCATAACACTTTTTTTCTACTCCTTTATCTTCAGGACCGCCACAAGGTCCAGGTTGTCGAGTTTACGCCGCACGATTAAGGCTGAGATACAGGCAGAGACCAGTACCACTGTTGCCGCAAGCGCATAAGTGCCTGCGTCCAGCACAAGGGGTATGCGAAAAAGGTCTGTCTGAAGCGAGTTAATCATATACGCGCATAAGATACGGCCTATTACAAACCCAAGGGGTATGGCCACTAAAGTAAGCAGCGCAAGCTCGCCCAGGAGGATAAAAGAAATCTCTCCTCGCGTAAAACCAAGCACCCGCAGGCTGGCCAGCTCACGGCTGCGTTCCGAGAGAGCGATCCTCGCGCTGTTATATACTACACCAAAAGCGATTGTAGCCGCAAATATGCTCATGTAAAAAGCAAAAACAAGTATCTGTTTCCCCATGGTGACGTAGAAATTTTTGATGGCGTCTTTGCGGGCAATGGTGCCTGCCACACGGGGCATTTTTTTAATACTCTCATATATATCATTCTTATAACGGGAATCCGTTGCAAGATAAAGACCTGATATGGCGCTGCCCTCGCGCATTAAACGATTAAGTGCGCTTAACTGCATGTAGGCCGATACGCCTATGTACTGGCTCACAAGGGCCGCTACGGGCACTTGTAGAGTGGGCCTGCTCCCCTCAAGCACTTCCACGGTTAAAATATCACCCGGGCCGGCCCCAAGTATTTTTCCAAGATAATCCGTCATAACTATCCCCGCTGGAGGGAGTTCTATTGGTTTAAGACTCGTATCAAGAAGCCGCTGCAGGTCACCGTCCGGTTCCACTCCCTCTATGGCAGTACGGTACTCGTGATGGCGATACCTCAGCCTTACGGGTACTGACCTGTATGCCTCCACATAATCAACTCCCCTTAAGCTCTGCAGCTCATGAACGGCCTTGCCTGATGTAGGCTCAATAAAAGTAAGGGAGATATCCTCACGCTGTGATAATCCGAACTGAACGTCTATCATATAATCCACGGCATCGCCAAAAAAAGTACCTGCCATCATAATGGCGCATGAAAAAGCAATACCCGTAATTGTAAGAAGTGACTTAAGGGGTCTGCGCTCTATGTGCCTAATAATCATCCTGCCGGGCTGGGAAAAAAACCCTTTAAGCCCGAGCCGTTCTATTATTGTCTCACGGTAGCTTACAGGCGGTTCAGGGCGCATTGCCTCGGCAGGAGGAAGCAGAGCGGCTCTACGCAGTGCTAAGATGGTTCCGCCAACCGCCGCCGCAGCACTTACTATAACGGCCGCACCTACCACATAAGGGCTGAGCACGTACTCAATAAAAGGAAAACGGTAAAAATCCATATACATGCGGCTAAGGCCCTGACCAAGACGTATGCCTGCCAGGACACCGCCAACAGTGCCAAGCAGTACAATAAGCAAGACCAGTTTAAGGTAATGAAGACCTATGGCAAGGTTGCTGTACCCAAAGGCCTTTAATACGGCGATTACTTCACGCTGCGTACTTATGAGCCTGCTCACGAAGACATTTAATAGAAAGGCCGAGACCCCGAGAAATATTACGGGAAAGATGGTTGCCATCTTGCCCAGCATGCGGAACTCCTCGGAGAGGTATCTGTTTGAGACCTGATCCTTGCGTCCATAAGCGCCAAGCCCGCCGTAAGGTCTCATAATGGTATCAAGGGCATCAATAACATCTTTTATCTCGGCTCCCGGGGCCAATGTCAGGGCAAGGTCATTAAAGGCCCCTTCCATGTCATATGCGGCGCCAAAGGGAGTCCTGCCCATCCAGAGGATTCCATATCGCTCAAAGTCAGGGAGCATTGAGCCGGGTTGAATCTGATATATATACTCCGGAGTAAGGGCAATACCTACTATTGTAAGGGCCTTGCGCTTGCCGTTAACAGTAACGTGGAGCTTGTCCCCGGGTGAGAGGCCATGGACTCGGGCAAAGGCATCGTTTACAAGTACCTCGTTATCACGCCCTGATTCAACAAGCCTGCCCTCTCGAAGGTAAAGGCCGTTCAGCAGAGGCTCGCCCTTGTCAGGTATTGAGATCAAGAGCCCTGTTACAGGGTCAGGGAATTTATCTATATCAATGGTAACGGCTGCTTTTACCCGTGTGGCAACCCGCTGTACGCCGGGTATGGCGGCAACGGAACCCTTAAGGCTCTCAGGCGCGCGTTTAAGCGAGATGAATACCTCGGCAAAACGGTAGTTATTATAATAAGCGGCCTGAGTGTAACGGAGTGAGTCAAGGGTGCTTATGGACATCACAAAAGTAGCTATACCGCTTGAGATTACAAGCGCGATAGCCAGAGCCTGCCCTTTCATGGACCATAGTTCTCTTATAACTTTGCGGTTAAGAGTACTCATGGTTTTACCATTGTAATTGACTTGGAGTTTTCTTATCCTGATTTGACGTTATCTCTGTAATCAGGCCATCGCTTAAGTGTATGACGCGGTCTGCCATATCGGCGATAACTGCGTTGTGGGTAATAACAACCGTTGTTGTACCAAGCTCGCGGTTAACTCTTTCAAGAGCGTTAAGTACAAGTAAGCCGGTGGCCGAATCAAGAGCTCCCGTGGGTTCGTCACAGAGCAGGACAGCAGGGTTTTTGGCTATCGCGCGGGCAATGGCGACTCTCTGCTGTTCACCTCCGGAGAGCTGCGCCGGAAAATGATTAACACGGTCACCAAGACCCACAATGGCAAGGGCTTCTTCCGGTCTCATGGGCTCGGCGGCTATCTCGGTAACAACAGAGACATTCTCCCGTGCCGTGAGACTTGGTATGAGGTTGTAGAACTGAAAGACAAAACCGATATGAGAGCGCCTGTAGCTGGTGAGCTCTCTCTCGGTTGCCTCTGTAAGGTCCTTACCGTGATAAGTAACATGACCGGAGGTTGCCGTATCAAGACCGCCAAGGATATTAAGGAGCGTAGACTTTCCGCTCCCCGAGGCGCCGAGCAGGACAACTAATTCGCCTGAGTATAAATCAAGGTCTACTCCTCGAAGGGCCTGCACCTGCACCTCTCCCATCTCATAGACCTTGGTGATGCCTCTGGCCTCAAAGACTTTGGAGTTCTGATCTTCTCTTGTGGTGGTCTCTCTGGTACTCATAGAAATTTCAAATAATCTTTCCCTTATGTAGTCCTGCGAAATCGGCTGAGACCAAAATCACTCAACCTCGTTAGAGTCAGACTCAAGGCAGTCAAGATGATAAAATAAACAAGACCTCCCGTGAGAGGGCTCTTGAATGCGGAAAACACCGGCCCTATCAACCCCCAGTGTATAAGAAATACGGCATAAGAATATACACCAAACCATGCCAGAAATTTTTCCAGCCGGCTTACGATTAAGTACTTATTAAAAAGAATTACAGCCATTGAGAGAGCGTATATGGCTGTAACAAAAAAGGATGAGAAAAGCACATAATCAAGGTCAGAGGGCAGGCTGAAAAAGACTGAGGGATGCAGCAGTGAGTAGGCCGTTACAAAGACGCCGATAAGACTAAATAAAAAAGAGAGTCCAAGGAGAAGAGATTGCGTGTATAAAGACGGAGTCAATCTCAGATCTCTGATTTTACGGATCAAAAAAGCAAGACATATCCCTGCCGTAAAAAAGAGCATTGATACGGCAACCTGCCTGCTTAGAGGTAAAATAAAAAACAAGATAAGAGCAGAGACAGGGACTAAGACAAAAACAAAAACACTTGTCCTGAATCTGTAGAGAATGGAAAAAACGACTGGGAAAAAAAGATAAAAAAATGAGATAACGCCAACAAACCACCAGGCTGCGTTTAGTGAGAAAAATGTTTTATCTATAAAAACGTGAAGCATAAAGGCATGGAGGATAATATCAATAAGAGGCGAGCTGATATTGGAACTAACCTTCAGGATATTCAAGTGAAACTTGAATATAAAGGCCGTGAGAAAAAGAACCAGCCAGTAAAGGGGAATAAGCCTTAAGAACCTGCGCTTAAACCACGAAGACCAGAATCGTACTGTCAGTTCCAACTTGCCCTTGTTAATAAGAGAATATGTGAGGCCAAGGCCGCTTGCCAAAAAAAATGCGTGAACGCCTTGATAACTGGAGGTACGAAACCACTGCGGGTAGCTGTGGAAGACTTGACCGTTAATATGAAAGGCAACAAGTAAAAGAATAGCGATTCCTTTAAAAGTATCTAAGTACTCTATCCTCTGTGACAAGGAGTTCTCCATCGTGGTGAGAGTAAAGATTATTGTATTGATGTAAACAAAGGACCTTGTTAAGGATTAAAACGATAACATAATTAAAACCGCAAATCAAAACGGCCGTCATCATCGACGGCCGCTTGATTTACGTGCAGAGTGTTTTATATATACAGCCTACATCTTTGGCATATCCTTTATGTGGATGTAACCGATTCCGCCTGCACGGTTACGCTCTGAGGCAAAGTCAGGGTTTGCCCTCTCCACATCACTTACCAGCGCGGCTGGAGGAGCGCCAACGCCGCTGTCTCCGGGGTGCTGGTAATTGGAACCAAAGTATACAAAGCCGTTCATGTTATCAACGGCCATGAGCCCCGTAGCCTCAGCGCCCATTGGCAGAGAGAGTATCCTTGAGAGTTTTCTCGTATCAACATTAAATGCCCAGACAAAGTTATTAACGTGGCAGTTGCTGTCCTCACCGATTAGCAGTGTGCGGTATGCGGCGGAGAACTTCACGTTATCCGGGTTGGCTACATTAGTGGTGGCGCATAAGTTGCCCTGTGGGTCAGCGATACGCTTATGTGATGAGCCGAAGGCAGTGTTATATGCCCTTGCAAGCTTCCTGAGCTTCGCGGGCGAGCCCTTGGCTGAGGACATGGCGCCGGCAATTGCCCTGCGTGCCGCAAGGGGTACAGTGTAAGTATTATCCATGCCTTTAAGTTCGGGAATAGCTGCCAGCGTGGTAGCTACCCAGCCGCTCTCTATCTCAGCTCCGCTTGTATCGGTTATATTCTCAGCCATACTCAGCTCATAAGTATTACCCGCGGTGAGAAGGCCCATCTGTATATCGCCTTCACCATCTGTCATGCTGTCGTACTGATAGGAGATGGCGATATAGGCTTTTTTGTCCACTGCGTTAAGAGCAACGCCTTCCATCTTTGTCCACTCACTTGTGGCCCCAAGGTAAGCCGCGTAGCGGCGGGTCTCAAGAAAGGCAGCCGCCTGATTCATCCCCGGTTTCAGACGCAGCCACTCGGCCTTGCCCTTGGTGTGACGGTGGTAGTAGTTAAAGACTCTTTTGTATCCCGCGTTAACCATATCATCGGCAGTCACTGTTGGGTTGCCGGTAACAGGGTCAACAGGGCCAGTGCCCACTACGCCGGGTACCTCTGCCGGGAGTACGGCAGGTGATGACTCAAGGGTGATATCAAATATATCCGTGGATTTAATACCGCCGTCAATATAGGACTTAATCTCGCTGTCGGTTGCGTGACCAAGCTTTATCCAGGTAAGAGTGCCGGCGCCAAGCTCTGCGCCTTTTACGGCTCCAATCTCCCCCGGAGCGGTATTGGCTATGGGAGAAACCGGGCTGGTCTGTGAGAACTTGGAGGCATAAAGCGTTACTGCCGAGAGGTTATTGGGATTATCAGCGATGCCCATTAAGAGCAGCGTGCTCTTGCCGTCATCACCTGAGTAGTATGTCTTGCCGTCAGGCATAATGCGGATTACCTCACGGGCCCAGCGTCCCGTGGCGTAGTGTTTTACCTCAGTACCGAGACCTGCCTTATTAACTGTAGCCTCTGTAACATAACCATAGTCATATGGACGCGCCGTGGGCTCACCGAACTTTGTCTGAAAGGCCTCTACGAGGTTACCGTTATTAAAGTCCAGAGGATATGCCGCGGGGTCTATTGCGTTCATATCAAAGTTCCACTGGTCGGCCTCGTACTCTTCAGAGCCTATAAACGTATCCCACGGAGAAGTAGAGGCGGCACATGGAATCCATAGACCTTTCTGGCCGGCAAAATTAAGTTTATCAAAATTCGTAACACTGAGAAGCCCGGTGACAAGGTCCTGTGATATTGTGCTGTTGCCGATAAACATGGGGTTCTTACCGTACTGGCTCTTAAGGTTGCCGTCCCATGAGACGTACTCGAAGTGATTGAGATAGGACAAGACAGCGGTGCTTTGCTGCTCAAGGCCATTCTCATCATTTACATGATTTGCATCATCTACCTTGATTAAGGCCGCGCCGTCAGGGGTGTCGGCAACAAGCTGATCCATATTAGCGGGGTTCAGACCATTGGCCAGTGCCTTGCTTGTAACAGTAAAATAAAATGGATTGTTACCGGCAACCGGGTCAAGTACGGGGGTACCGCTCTTATTAATAATACCACCGTAGTACTCCCCTGCGTGCGGTCCGCTCTTAATAACATCATCGCTCTTAAAAAGCATTTCATACTCAAGGGGATAGTTTACGATTGTACCGTCATCATAAGTAACAGTAACAACAGATGTGGTGTAAGGAACAGACATATTAAGCGCCGCGTCAGGCACGCCGTTGGCATACTGCTCTGTAGGTGCTTCCGTACTTGAGAATGATATGTCGGTAACAGTGTAACCGTCTTCAATATCCACCTCAACCTCTTCTATGGTGTTATTATTCACATCGGCTCCGGCCATGGGGGCAAGTAACAGAGTGCCTACCATGATGGCTAACAAAAATTTACTGCAAGACTTAAACATGTCATCTCCTTCATTGTTTAAAGTTAGCGGGAGGGCTGACAGGATCGCTCCCATGTACATCTGTATTATTTTTACTAAACTTCATAAAGGCTGATCTGAATAAGAATACTTTCAGCTCATTACAGGTAAAAAGATTTCCTGCCTGTAATACCAACAGCCTTGACATGAAGTGAATCCGTAAAAGTTTCGCTCTGCCCGTGTAAAAAAACAAAGGACAACTTATGCTCTAAATCTGTGTTTGTTAGAGAGTACATTGTGGATGTGACAGAATTATGGCGGTCATGTGACATTTGTCGTGTTTGTAAAATTTTATTCACTCAGCAAAAAATCCCCCTCTGCAAAGTAGAAAAACTTAACTTCATATATGGGTAATTATTTTTTTGAATTCAGGCAGAGCACGGCACATAAGTGAGAATTAATACGCAGTACCTGCGATCATTCAACTCATAGGCCTAAAAAGTCTGTTAAAGAGGTGCAAAAAATGGGTGAGCTATAACGGAGATAGTATTAAAGATAATTACATTGAAGCGTAAAGTTATCATGAAATAGACTAAGGAATCTCTGATTTATTCTCTTTTTGTCCCATGGTATAATTTTTCTATCACGCCATAGGAGGATAACTAAATGCGTCAGAAGACATTAGCCGAAGGTACTTTCGAACGTTCTCGCAAGCCTACTCGCCGGGAGCGTTTTCTTTCCGAGATGGAACATATTATTCCGTGGCGCGAACTCTGTGAGATAATAGAACCCTTTTATCCAAGGCATGAAGGAGCAGGACGGCCACCCATTGGCCTTGAACGTATGCT
>JAJRZX010000102.1 GCA_024275045.1 Deltaproteobacteria bacterium | reverse complement strand
TGAGCTTGCCATGAAGGCTGGGATAAAACCCATCATCGGGGCCGAGACCTATATCGCCCCTGTTTCCATGTACGACAAGACCCCTCCTGCGAGGAGCGGAGTGCCTACAAAAGCCTTTCATCTTATTCTTCTTGTGAAAAATGCCAAGGGTTACAAAAACCTCTGTAAGATACTCACCAGAGGGTATACAGATGGTTTTTACTATAAACCCCGTGTAGACAAGGACTTTTTACGTGAGCACAACGAGGGGCTTATCGCTCTTGGGGCCTGTTTGCAGGGAGAGGTGGCCTTTTATTCTCTTCGTGACCAGATGGATACCGCCCTTGAGTCAGCGGCAGAGTATAAAGAGATTTTTGATAACAGGCGGTTTTTTCTTGAGATTCAGCCAAGCGGTATTCCTGAGCAGTTAAAGGTAAACAAAGCCCTTATTGAGGTAGGAAAAAAGCTTGATATCCCCCTTGTTGCTACCAATGACTGCCACTACCTTAAAAAAGAAGACGCAAAGACACACGATGTGCTGCTCTGCATACAGACAGGGACTACGGTAAAGGCAGAAAAAAGAATGCGTTTTCCAGCGGACGAGTACTACATGAAGAGCCCAGAGGAGATGGCGGCTGCATTTCCTGATTGTCCCGAGGCCATCTCAAATACCGTTGAGATAGCCGAGAGGTGTAACTTTGAGATGACACTTGGTGAGTCTTATCTGCCTGATTTTCCCGTGCCCGAGGGGCAATCCCTTGATAAATTAATAGATGATCAGGCCCGTGAGGGGCTTGAGGCAAGGTTTGCCGTAATGAGCAAAAAGGGCATAGATGTGGAGCCCTTGAGACTAAAGTACCTTGAGAGGCTTACCCGTGAGCTTGGGGTTATAAAGGGCATGGGTTTTCCGGGTTATTTTCTTGTGGTATCTGATTTTATCAACTACGCAAAATCAAAGAACATCCCCGTGGGCCCGGGCCGAGGTTCGGCCGCAGGGTCTCTTGTGGCCTTTGCCCTTGGCATAACAAGCGTGGACCCCATTGAGTATAACCTGCTCTTTGAGCGTTTTCTAAACCCCGATCGTATCTCACTTCCTGATATAGACATAGACTTCTGCTACGAAAAGCGCGATGAAATCATCAAATACGTCACTGATAAGTACGGCGTTGAGAACGTCACGCAGATAATAACCTTTGGAAAGATGAAAGCGCGCGCGGTTATACGCGATGTGGGCAGGGTGCTTGATATGCCCTACGGCGATGTGGACAGGATCGCCAAACTCATCCCCATGAGACCACTTGATATTACCATAGAAAAAGCTCTGAAGATGGAGCCCAAGCTTAAGAAACTTGTGGATAATGACAAGGACGTGGCCGAGCTTATAGAGTTCTCAAAGGCACTTGAGGGGCTGCCCCGTCACGCATCTACTCACGCAGCCGGTGTGGTTATCTCAAAGGAGCCTCTTACCGAGTATCTGCCACTTTATAAGGGGCAGAAGGACGAGGTCATTACCACCCAATTTGCCATGAAGTACGCAGAGAAGGTGGGCCTTGTAAAGTTTGATTTTCTGGGGCTTAAGACACTTACGGTTATAGACAAGACCTTGACCATGGTAAAGGAGAACAGAGGTGAGTCTATTGATATTGAATCCATAGACCTTGCTGACGAAGAGACGTACAAGGTCATTGCCTCCGGTGTTACAAACGGCATCTTCCAGCTTGAGAGCTCGGGCATGAAGGATATGCTTAAGAAGCTCTCACCGCAGTATTTTACTGATCTTATCGCTGCCGTGGCGCTCTTTCGTCCCGGCCCTCTGCAGAGCGGCATGGTATCGGACTTTATAAAGAGGCGGCACGGCAAGGTTCCGGTAAGGTACGAGATACCCGCGCTCAAGGATATTATCGAAGACACTTACGGCGTTATCATCTACCAGGAGCAGGTCATGGAGATAGCCCGTGTGCTTGCGGGTTTCAGCCCAGGAGACGCTGATGTGCTTCGAAAGGTCATGGGTAAAAAACTCACCGATGAGATGCTTATTCAGAGACGAAAGTTTCTTGACGGCGCGCGTGAGCGCAAGATCCCGGCGAAAAAGGCTGAAAAACTCTTTGATCATATATCCAAGTTCGCGCTTTACGGCTTTAATAAGAGTCACAGCGCTGCCTACGCCCTTATTGCCTATCAGACCGCATACCTGAAGACCCATTATACAGTTGAGTTCATGGCCGCGCTTATGAGCTCCGAGACAGGGGATACGGACAAAGTAGTAAAGTACATTAACGAGTGCCGTGACCTTAACGTGCCCGTGGACCCCCCTGATGTTAATGAGTCTAAAAAGGACTTTACCGTATTGGATGGCAGGATAAGGTTTGGTCTCGGCGCCGTAAAAAACGTTGGCGCCTCGGCAATTGAAGAAATAATCTCCGTTAGAGACGAGGGGCCATTTACCTCCATAGTTGATTTTCTCTCAAGGCTAAGCACACGCAAGGTTAACAAAAAGGTAACAGAGAGCCTTATAAAGTGCGGTGCCTTTGATTTTACCGACATTACACGCCCCGTGCTCCTTGCCTCTCTTGACTCCATGATAGAGACGGCACAGGGAGTGCAGCGTGACCGTGAGATAGGGCAGGGCTCTATATTTGATGTTCTTGGCGGCGGCGGGGCAGGTGCGCCTCGGCAGTCAAGGGTAAACCTTGTAGACGCAGAGCCGTGGACGGAAAAAGAGCTCCTTGGGGCAGAAAAAGAGACCCTTGGTTTTTACTTTACCGCCAACCCACTTGACGAGTTCAGGGATATTCTTGAGATGAATACCTCTGCGCCTATCTCCGCTCTTAAGGAGCTGCCTGATAAAAGCATTCTTACAATAGGCGGCATACTCTCAAACCTTAAGGAGATTACTACGAAAAAGGGTCAGAGAATGGCCTTTATCAGCCTTGAGGATTATACGGCAAGCGTGGAGGTGGTCTTATTTCCCGGTGTATACTCCAGTGGGCTGGAGTTAATAGAGAGCGATGTGCCTATGCTGATTCAAGGCAGGCTTGAGCGTGACGAGGACGAAATAAAGATAATCGCAGAGGATATGACCGCGATTGAGGAGGCCAGAAAAAACCCAAAGTCCCTTATGTGCAGGGATACGCGAATTACCACCCCGGCCCAGGCCCTCAATGACGAGGTCCTTGCCTCACTTAAAGGTCTTTTAGTCAGCAATCCCGGGGACTCAAAGGTTATTCTTCACCTTAATTATGAGGATAAGAGGCGGGTAATTATCGCTCTGCCGGATGGGATAAAGATAAACCCCTCTGCAGAGCTCCTTGAGAAAATAAGCACACTTATTCCCGGCTCTGATGCGGGGCTTGCGTAAAAGTCCCAAAGGTAGTAAAGTCTCACACTAATTCAGCGGCTCCTGCGGAGTCTGTGATTTGTATGGTTTACCGTACATCTCTCACTCATGGCAGGCGCTAATATGAGTATTTAGAGAAGGATTTTATTATGCAAAGGCTTGATTTTGAGAGCGCCGTAGAGAAGATAGAGGATAAGATAGAGCGTCTTAAGATAGCCTCCGGTCAGGACAAGGCAAGCACTGAGGAGGAGATTCAGAAGCTCGAGCAAAAGGCCGCAAAAATCCTCAGCAACATATACTCAAAACTTACTCCATGGCAGATTACGCAGGTAGCCCGCCACCCGCAGCGCCCCTATACCATGGATTACATACAGAACATCTTCACCGAGTTCATGGAGCTGCACGGGGACAGATGCTTCAGCGACGACCCGGCCATGCTCTGCGGTCTTGCCAAATTCAACGGAGACCCCGTAGTGGTTATGGGCCAGCAAAAGGGGCGCACCATCAAGGAGAAGGTGCGTTACAACTTCGGCATGCCGCACCCCGAGGGTTTCAGAAAATCGCTGCGGATAATGGAGCTTGCAGAGAGGTTCAGCCTCCCTGTCTTTACCTTCATAGACACCCCCGGCGCGTATCCCGGCGTTGGCGCAGAAGAAAGAGGGCAATCCGAGGCAATAGCGGCCAACCTTATGAAGATGTCCGGGCTGCGCACACCCATTATATCCACTGTAATAGGCGAAGGCGGCTCAGGCGGCGCCCTTGCCATAGGTGTGGCGGACAGGGTGCTCATGCTCGAATTTGCCACCTACTCTGTTATATCCCCCGAGGGCTGCGCTGCCATACTCTGGAAAGACGGGACAAAGGGCAGCCTGGCGGCCAATGCCTTGAAGATTGATGCGGCGAGTCTGCTTAAATCAGGTGTAGTTGATGCTGTTGTGCCCGAACCAGCTGGCGGGGCCCATAGAAACCCGGGTGATACCTTTAATAACCTGAAGGCATGCCTTACAGAGGTCTTTTCGGAGATAAAACACACAACAGTGGATAAACTCGTCAAAAACCGCTATAACAAATTCCGCTCACTTGGGCTCTTTACTGAAGAGTAGCGCTCTGAAGCAAAACTCCTGCCCCTTATTTTTCCCGTAATACAAGTAAACTGTTGATTTTTTTCATTGAATAATCTAATCTAATAGATTCAACTATTATAGATTCTATACATTTTTTCGTCGGGACGTGTATGAAGAAGAATAAGCCGGACCTTGATGCTCTCAGACAAAATATTAACGATATTGACAGTGAGATTCTTGAGCTCCTTAACAAGAGGACTAAAGAGGTCATTGCCATAGGCGAGGCCAAAAAAGAGGCCCGCGCCGAGTTTTATGTGCCGAGACGCGAGCAAGAGGTCTATCGCCGTCTTATTGAGAAAAACAAGGGCCCTTTTCCAAACAGCGCGCTTAAGACCGTGTACCGTGAGATTATGAGCGCCTCGCTCTCTCTTGAGAAACCACTGAGGGTGGTCTTTCTCGGTCCTGTGGCGACTTTTACGCATCAGGCGTGCATTCAGCACTTCGGGTTATCCGTTGAGTTTTTGCCTCAAAAAGAGATAGCAGATGTTTTCGAGGCCGTAGAAAAGGGCAGGGCGGATTTCGGCGTTGTGCCCATAGAGAACACGGCAGAGGGTGTTGTTACTCACACCCTTGATATGTTCGTCTCCTCAACGCTTACCATCTCCGCGGAGATAATGCTTGAGGTCTCCATGGCGCTGCTGAACAAGACTGGAAAACTCTCAGACGTAAAGACCGTATCATCCCGTCCTCACGCGCTTGCACAGTGCAGAAACTGGCTTAAGGCGCATCTGCCTCATGCTTCCCTTAATGACGCCTCAAGCACGGCCATGGCCGCCAAGATAGCCTCTGAGGACGAGAGCGTTGCCGC
>JAJRZX010000101.1 GCA_024275045.1 Deltaproteobacteria bacterium | reverse complement strand
AAGAGAGGTCATTATAAGGGTGCCTCCGTTCAGGGATTTCGCGTCCCCCACGGAAGAGACAAGGATATCTATCCTGCTGCCCGGCCTTACAAAAGGAGGCAGCTCCGCTGTAAGCATAACCGCGGCTGTATTCTTAACCTTGATAAGGTTGGGGTCTATCTTTATCCCCATCTTTACGAACATATTCGAGAGACTCTGCTTTGTGTACACAGCTCCGCTCTTATCCCCTGTGCCGTCAAGGCCCACAACAAGGCCGTAACCAACAAGGTGGTTTGTACGCACCCCCTCGAAGAAGGCGATATCCTTTATTCTTGAGGCCCGTACCGGGCTTATGAGAAAAAGGCATATTATGAGAGGGAGTATCCCCTTATTAAAAAGGCCAGACATTATCCAGTATCCTCATCATCCATCCGGGGTTCTGTTCGTCAGATATAACGCCTCTGCCGGAGTACTCTATGCGTGCGTCTGATATCAGGTTTGAATCAACACTGTTGTTAACGCTTAAGTCCTCGGGCCTTATTATGCCGCTTAACACAAGGTACTGATGCTCGTTATTAAGGATTGTGTCTTTCTTGCCCTCTATGACAAGGTTGCCGTTACGAAGGACCTCCACCACCCTTGCGGTAATACTTGCCTTGAACTGGCCCGAGCGTTTTGTAGTGCCCGAGCCGTCAAAGGCAGAGTCGTAATTACTGGCAACCTCCGGCTTAAAGGCCGTGCCCTGGCCAAGGAAATCGCTCATACCGAACTTAAGGGGAAGGCCAAGGAGTTTTTTAACGGCAATATCATTACTCGATACCCTTGAGGTGCTTGTAGTGGCCTCTTTTGTGGCGCTTGTCTTCTCTGATATGGTAATTGTCACCGTATCGCCGACGTTTCTTGCCCGCAGGTCCTGAAAAAAACTGTTCCTTGATGTCTCACCCGGCCATAAGGAGCCCGCGGTCATTACATAACCCGTACCCTGCATGGGTATTGATGAGGTATCTATCCTTCTCGGAGCCGGCGTTGAGGCGCACCCTGCAAGCACAGCGAGAGTAAGTAAAAACAAGGCTGTCAACATATCCATAATTCTCATAAACTCCACACCGTCCTGTATTCGTTAAGAGCTCAGAGCAGAGCCCTGAAAAGCTTATCCGTACTTATCAAATAAACTATAAACCAAGGTCCACGAGTATCAGCCCCTTGCCTGAGACCGTACCTGATATCTCTCGACCACCCGGCGTTCTTGCCTTAATAAGAGCGCCGCGGACCCCGCCCGTTATAGCCGTTGCCCGTGATCTCACCACTATAAGCCCGCTCTCACCAAGCACGGTAATGCTCTGGCCGCGCTTAACAAGCTGCGGTCTCAAGAGATAATCATCGCGCACAACAGAACCCGCCTGTATGGGACGTCTGGCCTCTTTGCCTATAACACTATCAAGAGAAACCGCTGCATGAACAGGTATTTTAGAGATATCTCTCATAAGCAACATTACGTCAGAGGCGCTAATGTCGCCATGCATCTTAATGGGCCCGCCTGCAACAACTACGTTTCTTAAGACACTTACATCAGCTACCGCCACAACAGTGCGCACACTGCGCTCGCCCTTTAAGAGGGTTATATTAAAGGAGACCCTGCCAGTAGTACGCGCGCCGTTCCGTGATGATACAATAAGCCTGTCATACTCATTGCCGACAAGGGCGTCGCCCTTGAGGCTGAGATTCTCCACGGTTACGGTGGCCCCCGGCCATGCTGAATTGGCGGCTATGTAATCACGCAGAGTCTCCTGTAAAGAACGCTCCGCGCCCCAAACGCCTGTGGAAATCAAGACCAGAAAACTCAGTACAGATATGAAAATCTTCATCATAAAACCCCTTATCTCTTCATGGAATTAGAGGCCTGCAGCATCTCATCAGCCGTCTGAATGGCCTTGGAGTTAATCTCATATGCACGCTGCGCCACTATCATATCCACCATCTCCTCAACTACGCTCACGTTTGAGGTCTCCACAAAACCCTGAGCAAGGGTTCCAAGGCCGTCTGTGCCCGGGGCCGCGGTAACAGCGTCCCCTGATGAGCCCGTGGCGGTAAAGAGGTTTTTACCGATGGGTTTAAGCCCTCCGGGATTTACGAACCTCGCAAGCTCGATGTTTCCAACCTCCGTGGGCGTGGAGACACCGGGCTCTGTTACTGAGACTATGCCGTCGGCGCTTATGGTTATGGTTAGAGCCGCATCGGGTATGCTTATCTCCGGGTCAAGTGTATAACCATCGGAGTTCACCAGCCGTCCTGAGCTGTCTACCTTGAGCTGCCCGTTTCTTGTGTACCCAATCTCGCCGTTGGGCTGCAGTATCTGCAAAAACCCGCCTCCCTCAATGGCAAGATCAAGCGGGTTCTCCGTCTTCTGCAGGTTGCCCTGTGTAAATAAATGCTCCGTAGCCACTGTCTTTACGCCCTGCCCCACGTTAAGCCCCGTGGGTATCTGCGTAGAAGGCGATGAGGAGGCACCGGCAGACCTTATCTCCTGATAAAGCAGGTCCTGATAATCAGGACGTGATTTCTTAAATCCAATGGTATTTACATTGGCAAGGTTGTGGGCTATCATGTCCACACGCAGCTGCTGCGCCTCCATGCCTGTTGAGGCTGTCCACAGGGCCCTTAACATAGGTCACCTCCGTTATTACATGCTGTTAATAAATCCAAGTTTTTTCTCACCGCTTCCGCCGTTTTATTAAATATTTTTCTTGATAATAAAAAACTTCCCCTACGCTACCCTGCCCACCTCTTCGATAGCCTTTCTGCTCATGCCGTCAATAGCCTGAATAAGCTTAACCTGCGTCTGATAGGCCCGCAGATTCTCCATCATGGCAACCATTTCTTTAAGAGCGCTCACATTAGAGCCCTCGATAAAACCCTGAAGCACGGATGTCTCCCCCTTCTTAATGGTACTGGCAGAGGAGTTGGAGCTGTAAAGCCCGCCCTCGTACCTGAGTTGGGCCTCTTTCTTAAAGTCCACTACCTTAAGGCTTCCCACAACCACTCCATGCTCTGATATTGCGCCTGAAGCGTCTATCTCAACCTCAGAGTCGCCCAGTTTTATAACCCCGCCATCGCCAAGAACGGGAAAACCCTCTTGAGTGGCAAGTACGCCGTTATTATTAATCTTAAAATCGCCCTGCCTTGTATAACGCTCGCCGCGCGGCGTCCTTACGACAAAAAACCCCTTGCCCTCAAGTCCCACATCAAGGGCTCTGCCGCTCTGTGTCATAACCCCGCCTGACATATCGTTAACCGCAGGTCCGGGTGCTGCAAAAGCCCTTGAGACCTGCTCCGATGGCGCGACAATCTTAAAAGTGGGCACGGACTTCTTAAAACCAATGGTATCTATATTGGCAAGGTTGTTACTTCCCGCGTTTAATCTCTCTAAACCCGCTGATAGACCTGATAACGCTACGAATATTGACCTGTCCATTTATTCACCTCTTTTATATGTTCCGGTGAATAAATGACGCAACAACTGTGCCAGTTGATGAAAATACGGGAGAAGAGTGTGAAGTACCTGAAAAAATAAGAGAATTACAGGAAAAAGGAGCTAAGACGCAAAAAAGCCCCGCACTCCAATACTGCCGGGTACGGGGCATATTTTGCTTACACCTTTGTACAAAGGGAATTATTTACCCCTCCAGGCGCTAAAAAAAGACCACACGGTTTCGCCCCTTATCCTTTGCCATGTAAAGGGCCTTATCCGATGCCTCAATAAGCTTATCCACATCCTCACGGCCGCTCCACGTGGCAAGCCCGATACTCAGCGTGCATGGTATGCTGATGCCCTTAAATACAACGGGCTCGGCCTGCACTTGTTCCAGTATCCTCTCGCATACAAGCATGGCATTAGACTCATCGGTGCCGGGAAGGACCAGCAGAAACTCCTCGCCGCCGTAGCGCCCGAGAAAGTCATATGGCCTTATAGTGCTTGAGATACGTCTCACGCACTCTTTCAGCACAGCGTCTCCCGCCTGATGACCGTAGCTGTCATTAATGCTCTTAAAGTGGTCAAGGTCAAGCATGGCAATGCTGATATTCTTTCTCTCCCTCTCCGAGCGGTTAAGCTCCCCGTCAAGGTGGTCAAATATGGCCCTTCTGTTGGCTATTCCGGTAAGCGCATCAGTGCGTGACTGAACCCTTATCTTCTCTTTTGCCAGAAGAAGCTCGCTCTGAAGGTTGATAATCCTCAGCCCTGCCTTAACACGGGCCTCAAGCTCAGAGCGGTTAAATGGTTTTACCACATAATCATCGGCCCCGGACTTCATGCCCTCCACAATATCCTCATGAGAGCTGTTGGATGTGAGCAGGATTATATACGTATACTCCTCTGCCCCTCTTGCCCTTACCTTGCTGCATACCTCAAGCCCTGTAAGGCCGGGCATCATCCAGTCCAGTACGGCCAGTCTTGGCGAAGAATCCTTCTTTAACTCTTCCCATGCCTCATTACCGTCAGCTACGGAGACAACGTCATACCCCAACTTGGTAAGAACCGCGCCAAGTATGCGGCGGGACGTGGGGTCATCTTCAGCTATGAGTATCTTCATTACAAACTACCTCCTCGCATTGAGAAACACCTCTCTTATTAAACCTATGAACCGTAAAAGGACCTTACCTCGTCTTTAAAGGCGCTGAGCCCGGCCTCAAGGAGCGGCGTTACAGCCAGCATCTCCTTAATAGCCCCGGCCTTTGCCCGTTCTTCCATGAGCATGGCCGTATCTCTCATGGCCATGGCTCCAACATTGCCGCAGGCGCCCTTTATGGTATGGGCCTGGCGCCGCAGTATGGCCGCATCACCCTCTGTAGTGCTTTTTTTCACCTTCTCTATCTCTCTTGCCATGTCCTCGATAAACCCCTCTACAATCTCAGAGGCCATCTCCTCATCACCCATAAGACGCGCAAGCAAGCCCTCTCTGTCAAAGACAAGACTGCTGCCAGCTGCCTTGATGACTATATCCTCGCTGTCGGTGCCCTTCTCCACGCACTCTGCCTTTACCGCGGCCTTGGCTGACCACTTCTCAATAATGTTTCTGAGATCCCCCGGTGAAACGGGCTTGGATATATAATCATTCATGCCTACCTCAAGGCACTTTTCCCTGTCTCCTGTAAGCGCGTTGGCTGTCATGGCTATAACCGGTATGCTGTGAGAGAGCACCGGGGTCTGCGCCAAACGTATCCTGCGCGTAGCCTCGTAACCATCCATCTCAGGCATCTGGCAATCCATGAGAACAAGGTCATATGGCACAGTCTCAAGGGCCTTTATAGCCTCAGCGCCATTGGCCACGGCATCTATCCTGCACCCCATCTTGCCAAGTATGCCCATGGCTACCTTCTGGTTCGTCACATTATCCTCGGCAAGGAGTATACGAAGGTCAAGGTTCTTTTTCTCACTTATACTATGGCTCGTAATAATCCCCTCGGGTCTCTTATGGGCGGGAACAAGCCTCATGCCGTGGACAAGGGCAAGGCAATCATAGAGACGCGACTGCCTTATGGGTTTTGTAAGGTAAGCCGCAAAACCCGCCTTCTTAAGACGCCCGGCATCGCCGCGCTCTCCCAGGGAGGTCATCATAATAAGCCTGGTGCCCCTTAACTCAGCATCATCCTTAATAAGCCTGCCAAGGTGTTCGCCATCCATGCCCGGCATCTGCATATCCAGCAGAGATATATCATAAGGTCTCTGCTCTCCGGCAGCGCTGCGCATCATGGCAAGAGCAGAGGCTCCGTCTGCGGCCTCGTCATGGATAATGCCCCATGAATCAAGGAGCAGGCTCATAAGACGGCGGTTCGTGGCGTTATCATCAACCGTTAAGACCCTTATTCCCTTAATATGGTAGGCCATCCAGAGGGGTTCTTCCACGCTCTTTGCCCTCTCAAAGGAGACTGTAAACCAGAAAGTAGAGCCCACCCCAACCTCACTCTCGGCCCCCATGTGACCGCCCATAAGAGCGGCGAGCTTTTTTGAGATACTGAGGCCAAGCCCTGTGCCGCCGTATTTACGAGTAGTAGAGGCGTCCGCCTGAGTAAAGGCGTTAAAGAGCCCCCCTATCTTATCGGCATTAATCCCTATGCCTGTATCCTTAACCTCAAAGTAGAGCACACAGTGGTCTATGCCCTCTTTTACAAGGCTTGTCTTTACCACAATCTCGCCTCTTGAGGTAAACTTCAGTGCGTTACCGGCAAGATTCGTTATAATCTGCCTCACCCTGCCCGGGTCTCCAATAAGACGCCAGGGCACAGAGGGCTCTATCTCTGAGATAAAATCAATGCCTTTTTCATGGGCGCGCATGGCCAGCAGATCGCAGATATCCTCTACAACGGCCCTGAGGTTAAATTCAACATTCTCAAACTCAATCTTACCTGCCTCGATCTTGGAAAAATCAAGTATGTCGTTAATAAGCGTT
>JAJRZX010000100.1 GCA_024275045.1 Deltaproteobacteria bacterium | reverse complement strand
GCCCGGCAGTTTAATGTCTCCGCGCGTCTCGGCCTCCTGCAAAAGAAGCTCGGCCTGATGCTTGGCAAGGCGCTCCGTAGTGGACCAATGAAAACCAAATACCCATGGCGGAAGCCCCGTCTTGGCGACTATCTGCTCCAGCACATGACGCGCCGGTACCTCCATCTCAAGCACCTGCCCGTCAGCGCCGATAACCTTTATGGTTATGTCAGAGTTCTGGTCAATGGCATGGACAAAATCCGCAGATTTCCCAACCCTCTTGGCGGCAATATAATCATTAAAGTCCTTTGCGAGCGCGGCGCGGCGGGACTCAAGCGAGCCAATGCCAATGTCTTTTTTTCCACACTTATAAACCATGTGATAAGTGGGGTCGCCGAAACGCTCCCACGAATTGAGCTGTGCGTTCTCGATGGTGAGCAGAATCTTCGAGACAAACTCGATGGAGCGCAGTACGGAGGTGCCGTAAGGGTTATGATTTTCATTTGCGATGGAATAATAGAGGAGCTTCTCGCGCTTCAACTTGTTCCAGCCGTTCGCGGAGAGGCTTGAGACTGTTGTGGGCAGATTGTCATGAAGGATTTCACCCACCTGCTCCGTGGCGCTCCGGGCGCGCGAGCTGTGAGACCTGCCTTTATACCAGACCTCAAGGTCGCCCTTCTCGGGCCGCCGAAAACGTATGTCTTTTGAATCGGCCACGTTAAGGCGCACGATGTCCGTACGCGCGCGGTTAAGCACGTATTCGGAAATAGAGAAGCCCTGCTCGTAGGTCTCGTTTGTGAAGTTATTCACAAAAGACTGCATGCCCCTCTGCATGTCGTTTACCTGTACGCCCTCCATCCAGTCCTCTATCTCAGCCACAAGGGCCTTGTTATCGCCCTCGACGCGCAAGATGCCGTCAAGGGTGCCGAGCTTATGTATGGCCGCATCGACAACGGGGATGCTCTCGCGCAGGGCCTCGTAAAGTGACGGCATGACCTTGCGGGCCATCCACGACTTAAAGAGGGGCGTAAAAGGGCCCTGGGCCACGGACGCGCGCTGTAACTGACTCGGCCCGGGTTTGTCCGTGGGGGCCTTGCCCCTGCTTATGTTTAGCCCGAGTATCCTCACGCGGCCCCCTGCCTGATGTTGATGCCCGAGCTGAATAGATCGGGAGCCGTGGCAAAGGGTATGACCTGCGCTAACGTCGCAACACGCTCGGCGTCGATGATATGATCGTTACCCTTGGAATAAATAAGATGACGGGAGCCCACGCGGTATGTATGTGAGGGGAACTGGTCAAGGTAATCGCGGTCAAAGGGCACCTCCCACTCACACCTCTGCATTTTGCGCACGAGTATCTCCGTGGCCAACTGCTTTACGGCCTTACGGCGCGGTTTATCCGTCTTTTTGTCGATAATGACCTCGCCGTCCTCGTCCATGTCGTCAACGGCCTCGGCAAACTGCCAGCCACGGACGCGCTCCGTGTAGTTTTTGCCCTCGTAATGGTCGGGGTTTTGCAGGATATGAACCACGGCAGAACCGGCGTTGCCAAAGTCAACGCCAATGGCCTTGGGGCTGAATACATCGTCCATGGCGTCAATGGCGTTGGCCTGAAGGTCGTATGAGACGCCCTTGAGCTGGAGACGCGCCACAGTGCGCCAGACCTTACCGTAAACCAGACGCACTACCATCTCCGTAGGGTCGTTTGAAAAGCCAAGATCGCACCCCATGTAAAGGAGGCCGTGAAACGAGCTGAAAAAGGTCTTGAGGGTTGCCGCAAGGTCAAAGTCCGAGGCCCGGGAAGAAGACTCCGTAATAATCACCTCACTGCCGGCGCGGCGGCCGTTGGCGCCCATAGTCACGTTGTAGCGCGAGCCCGTAAGGCTCACACTGCCGTTGTCCACAAGCACTTTTAAGACAAAGTACTCAGGCATGTGCTTAAGGCACCGCTCAAACTGGAGGTAGGGGAAGACGGGGTTTTCGGGGTCTCCGTCTTCCCCGAGGATGTTACGCTTATATCCGGCAGACTCTTCGCCGCCGTAAAGATCGATGTAAAAACGGCGGCGCTCCTTACTCCAGAAGGGGAAGGGCTGGGCCGTCTTACGCCACTGATAAAAGGTAAAGTTGCGCCCACCGACGAGGTTTGATATTTCATTGTCTTCTTTTTTAGCATTGCCCCGCGCCTGTTCTTTGAGGCGATAAAAAGTCGTAGCACGATCGCCGTCTGGCACGCTGTATATGCGGATTGAACAGTTGGGCTTTGCTGATCGGAAAAACTCGTTCCAGATATCGGGGTTTTTTATCTTCGCAGCTTCGTCCATGATTGCGTAATCCGAGACGTGCTTGCCCCTAAAGCCCGTGCCCTCAAAACCAGCGGGGCTGAAGTATATGCGCGCGCGGTTTTTGAAATAGAAGACGTGATGAGGATGCTTTTTATGACGCTTAAGCCCACGGCCAAGCTCGGGCGAGAGGTCGAACATCTGGTCGTTGCAGTAGTCTATTATCTCGTCAAGATGTACCTGCTCGGGCGCGCCTACAAGGATAGAGGAGCCCTCTACAGTAAAGGCGCGATGTAGTATTTTGTTGCCAATTTCTCGTGTCTTGCCCACCTCGGCGCCGTCGGCGTGGATAACGTCGCCCTCATCAAGGGCAGAGGCAAGCTGATAATCCCAGTACTCGTAAGGGTCGCGCGTATCGGGCTCGCAGAGAAAGGCGCGCGCCCAGAGCACGTGATCGCGGCAGATGAGGCCGAGCTGAATGTCCTCAAAACTCATCGGCAGGTCTCCGCGCGCGAGCTCATGCCATGACCACCCCTGCGCCGAGAGAAACCCGTCAAAGACGTCCTCGGGTATGACGAGCTTCTTTTTTAGGGCCTCAATCCTCATCGCGCTCCTTCGGAGCCTTTGTGAGCTTGAGTAAGGCCTTGGCCATGATGCTTCCGGCGGTGTCGCGCTCTTCGTCGTCCTTATGGCGTTCCGCGCGGGATATTTCCCGAGGCGTCATCACAAAATCGTTGGGCGTCAAGCCGAGGTCTCCGAGGAGCTTCGTATAGATTGCAAGTGCCGGATGTTGGCGGTACTCAAAGCCGATGGTATTGCCGTCTTTGTCAATTTTTACGGATTTAATGACTACGCCGTCCTCAAGGATGTCTTCCTTGGCCCGGCGAAGTATCTGGAGGGCCCCGGCCATCTCCAGGGCAGCAAGGTGGTTAAAGTCCTCATGTTGTTTTAACTCGATGGATTTGATGATGGACTCGAAAGATTCGGCTACGAAACGGCGGTCAAGGCAGGTCTCGCCGGGCGTAATGCCGTTGTCTTCCACAAGCTCGCAGGGATATTTGTCACAGGTAGACAGACAGGGACGGCCAAGGGTGCCGAGGATAAAGGAGCTGGCGTAAAGCCCGTGCTTCCATGAGTTACGCGAAGCCGCGCGCTTGCCTTCCTCTGTCTTCGGCCCCGTGGACTTCTGAGCGTTCTTGCGCCGCGCCTCCAGGGCCTTCGGGCTCATAGTATAGCGACGGCGCTTGACGCGTATGGAGCTGGGGATGCCCGATTCTACTCCATCAGCTTTCTGCTCTTCTTTCCCGGCCATAACCTCATCACCATATAGTTATGAGGAGAAGATAAACTTCTCCCTACCCCTCTATGGTGACGGAAAGCCACGGAAATTTTAAGGCCGAGAATTTCACTATTTTTGAGGGGGGGGGATTTTTTTTTAAAAAAAGCAAAAAAAGACTTGACATTATATGACTATAAACATATACTATAATCAAGTTAAGAGGTAAAATAAAAGGAGGCAATAAAATGAAGACTTCATTAAGAATTTGGACTCATCCCAAAACAGACGAAAAAAGAATCTACATAAACGTGGCAGGCATGAGCGCAAAGGTATGGATTACCTTCTTCGAGCCAACGCCAGGGGTTGCCTCTACCGAACTTCATCACCGCGAAGACAGCAGGTATGATTATCCGAGTTTTTTTTATTGCGAACAGGGCATAAAGCCTTGGGAGGCGGTTTACATGACAGCTCTCGATGAAGCTGGGCTTGACGATGATGCGAATTTTAAAGACATAATAAACGTAGTTCAATAATTGGAGGGAAAAATCATGAGAATTGATGAAATCAAAAAAAGGCAAAAAAGAGGGCCCGGCGGTGGTTTCGATTCAATTTTGGTGCGAGAAAAAAATACCAAAAAATACAGAGTTATAAATCAAACCGGCGGTGGCGATCCGAATAGTATTTGGATCATAGCTTCAAATAGGCAAGGTCGCTGGTTGAGCTGTAATCCACGCATAATTAAAAGCATTTATCTTGGGTCAAAGAAAAATCCGCCGAGGAACATCGAAGAACTCGAAAAGTATGAGTTTGTTGAACTTTAAAAAAAAAGAGGTTGATAATGGCTAAAAATCCAGCTCCGCGGTGGCTCTTTGCCGAAGATAAAGACGGCAACAGGCAGTTCATTCTACATACTAAAACCCCCGGCTTCTACGCCGAGATTACAGACGAGTCTCAACTTTCAGGCTTTGAGTACGCTCTAAAAAACGGGCAGACGCTTAGTGAGTTTGTCTGGTTTGACAACCCGCCGGCAGGTAAAGACCTTGAGCTCTTGCTTGAAGTTGCTGATGACGCTCTTGAGCAGTATGACAGCGAGTTAGAGTTGCCGATCCATACATGTTTAAGATGCTCTCGCGAGTGGATACCGCGCGCTCCAGACAGGCCAAAGGTCTGTCCCGGATGCCATTCGCCATATTGGGATAAGCCTCGGCGTAGATAAACTATCCCTCCTCGTCTAAAATATTCCGCACCTGCCTCACCGTGAGCCCCCACTCCAATGCAAGGGGCTCATGGTTGTCCCCATGAAAGCCCTCGCGGATCCGCCTGTTGCGCCAGCGGCGCCATAATTCCGTAGTTGAGGGCACATACACCCTCAGCCCCGCAAAACCCTCCAGAAGGCCGTGCAGGGCCAGCGAGCCGCGCGGCTCGCCCAGGGCCTCGTTCAATAAAAGCTCTACCTCCGCAAAAAACTCCCGCGCCGGCTGTTCAGCCATCGATTATCCTCCTCGCTTCAAGTTTTTCAAGCTCCCGCCAACGGCTCTCAGGGATGGAAGTCTTTTTAAGTGCCTTCTCCGAGACGGCGATGTAGCGCTGGGTAGTCTCAACGCCCGTATGCCCCATTTGTATGGATATTTCAAGGATGTTATATCCAAGGTCGTACAGGTCCGTGGCAAAGGTGGTTCGCATGCGATGTACAAAGACGCGCTCGCCTGTGATGCCTATAGCGTCGGCGTATTTTTTCAAAATCGAATTGTAGGCGTTTTTAGAGAGGCGCGTGCCGGCCTCGGGGTTTTTTAGCGATACAAAGAGGGCCTGCTCTCCGGGCACAGCGTGATTCTCGCGTATAGCGCACCAGCGAAGCAGGGCCTCTGAGGGATTACGCGCAAGGCGCACCATGCGCTCCTTACCGCCCTTGGTCTGATAATGGAGATAGACGGAAGCAGGGCCCGAGGGGTGAACGTCCTCCAAATTAAGGCATCGTATCTCGTTGACGCGCGGGCCCGTGCCGTAAAGGGTCTTTAATATGGCCAAATCACGGAGACCGGCGGGCATAGCCGCGTCTGGAGAACCAAAGAGGCGCGAGAGCTGGCCTGTCGTGAATTTTTTCGGCATAAGCCTCACCACGCGCGGCGAGGGCATAAGAGAGACAGGGTCGCTCTTGATATACCCTCGCGAGAGCAGATACTTCCAGAAAATTTTCAAAGCCGAGAGCTTTGTGGAGCGCGTGACATTCCGGACATTAGCCTGATGATAATAAAGGTCTTTGAGCCAGGCCTCCACATCAAGAGAAGTGATAACGGAAAGGTCTATTCTTCCCCCCGAGCCCCCCTGAGAAGGCAACCATTCAAAAAAACGCTCCACAATACGAGCATAAAGCTCCACCGTACCGGGCCGGTTGCCGCGTATCACAGAAAGATAGCTCTTGAAGTGCTTAATTAACTCATCCCCATCGTGTAATCTCATTTTTCCTCCTGTTTTCCCCCGCGCCCCCTGTTTTTAACCCCCTTATAACCCTATATCTGAATCAAAAAACCCCTTACAAAATATATAAGCTACCTGGTGCAGGGATATGGCTTTCACCTGCTGAGCTTTTGGTAGGGGGGTGGCTCTTTTAAACCCACGGTCATGCCTTTATGGATATAACCAATTGATATACATACCCTTTTATTTAGCTTTATTGGCTCCGTTCCAGACCCCCATCTTAAATCCCCCCAACACACACACAAAACAGATTAAACTAAAACATTTTCTTTATAGATACTTACAACGCCTTTAATAACCCATTAAAACCCTTATTAAAACTATCCTTTCAAGACGCAAAAGCCAAACTATATAGACATACACCCCATTAAAGCCTTTGTTCCTGCCTCCCTCCAGCCCCTAATCCACCCCGCCACACCCTTTGTTTTTGTAGCCGGCAGACCGTTTAAACTTCAACCCTTCAACCCAAAAACCATAAACACTTAATATCTATAAAGAAAAGTGGGTTGAAGTTGGGTTGAAGCTTCAACCCTCTTTTAAACCAAAAACTCGTAAGTACCTGTTTTTATTGGGTTGAGGTTGCGCCCTTTCAATACCCAACTTCAACCCAACTTCAACCCACTTCAACCCAACTTCAACCCACACTTCAACCCACTTTTCTTTAATAAAATCATATACTTATAAGGTTTGGGTTGAAGGGTTGAAGTTGTGAGAGATGCCCCTTGCTTTTTTCCCGAGAGTAAGGAAAAAAAATATATAACTTATTGATTTTATTAACTATTATAAAAATAAGTGACAGTAGTGACAGTTTGTGAGTCTTTATTTTCTTCGACATTACAGATCTCTCCCAAGCCTCTTCTGAAAGCGATACACACGCGCTCCGTGAATTATCTTCCAATGGCACACTCCTTCAGCCTGCGTCAGCAGCTCCCAGCCGCCCTGCTTGAGCGACTTCTCATCGTTCTTAAGCCTGACACCCAACTGCATGGTGTTCTTGTATGGCCCTTTTATCCCCATATTCCGTGAGAGTTTGTTGAATACGGCATAGAGATCACAGCTGGTCGCTTCAAAGCGGACGCTCTTATCGCCGTCCTGCTCGATGATGGTCATCTTTAGGGCGTACTCCTCGTGCCTTACTGTCACCCCTTCTTCGGGGCCAGCAAGGTACTGTGAGCTTTCCTCGGCTTTCTTTTCAAAGAGGCCCTTGTATTCGCGCCAGAGCAGATTAAGCATCGTTACCATGGGGTTGGTGCCCACCTCTGTATCGCGGGCCTTGACGTCCTGGTACTCTATCCACCGCCGCCATATCTCCCGCGCGCCGTTCTCTCCCGAGAGCTCCACCTCGTCCTCATCGTAAAAATTGATATACTTCAAGAGCGAGTTCATTATGTGCATAAGGAGGGCCAGGTACTCATTAGTGCGCTCTTTGGCGTGCCCTCTGTATTCTTTTTTGAGTACAATATTAAACTCGTCGCGGCGTTTGAGGTGCGGCAAGGTCTGACAGGCTATCACCTTAAGCATGGCAGAGAGGATAAGGTCTCTGTCTTTCAGGATGCCGGCCACCACGGTGTCTTCCACGAACTCATCACGCTTATATTTGGTGCTGAACTCCATATCATAGGTTCTGTTTATCTGCTCCGGCTTGGTGAATGGCTCTATTGCAGTGATTATCACCAGCGCTTTGGGGCTCTCCTCTATGGTGTCCGTATCTGTGCCCCCGGCGCGCTTCTCCTTGCTTCCCTTAGTGGCCGAGAGGAGCAGAAAGCGGCTCAGCGCCTTGGTCATGTCCTCGCTCTCAAGGTTGTCTATAACGAGCAGAGGGTTCTGTGATGCTACGGTGTAGGCCGCGCTGGCCGTAGGGTCAGAGAGGTGCTCGTTGCCGTATATGAGCAGAGAGAGGAGCCGTGCGGCCGTGGTCTTGCCGCTGGCCGTAGATCCCGAGAACTTCATCAGCGCCGTGTAAGGCGCAAAGTCGATAAGAAAGGCCGACATTAGCCATGAGATTATGAGGTATCTCTGCTCCACCTCACAGGTAAGGTTGTCGAAGATAAGCTCCTTAAGGCGAGCCATGCCCTCGCTCACCTTGCAGTCGGGCAAGTAGTTGAATGGCATTATGCGCTTTGACGTAGAGAGCAGAACCTCGTCGGCGTTCGTGCCGTTCGGTATCTCTTCAATGACTCGCGGACTCAATTTGAGGATGGTGTTCTTGTCGCTGTTGAGGTTGATGTATATGGCATCGTTTTTCCTGTCCGTATGGAGCCAGCTCATAAGGCGCACCATACTGCCCATGTTGTAGCAATCGCTTGCCAGAGACTCCCAGACGCTCCGGCCCGGCTCCTGAGTAGGCAAGAGGTTGGTGTTTTTCTTCATCAAGGCGTTAAAGGCCCGGTTGGAACCTATCTGATAAATCTTGTGTTTATGAAATAAATAACATTTATCTTCCAGGTCGTAGAACCAACGGCCCCGTGAAGAGAAGCCCTTGAATATCATGCCTGCCAGACAAATAGGGTCTGCGTCGCGCTTGCTGTTCAGGTTGGCCATGTAAGTGGCCACGCGCTCTCTCAGCTCGCCGCCGGTGCGGAGCAGGCCCTCCACGGCCTTTGGCGTAAAGCCCAGGGCCACTATCTTCTCGACGTAGACTTCCTGCTCTGCGTCCACCATCTCGCTGATACGCTCAAAGACCTTCTGCGCTTTGAGGCTCTTGAGCTTGGTTTCCAAATCAGGTAAGGCTTTTGCCAGCTCTACCTCCCAGGCTACGGGCGTAAGCGCCGCGGTAAGGAGGTCGCGGGGCCTGACCTTCTCTTTTGCTTCCAGGGCTTTTTTAAAGAACTCGTCGATATCGCCGGCCCCGTCAAAGCTGATGACCTTATGGTGATAATCCGATGACGCCATTTCGCGAACGACCTTGCGCGTATACTTTTGCCCCGCCGCGTCGTTATCAAAGCAGAGGTAAAGTGTCTTACCCTTGCAGAAGTTCTTGAGGGCCTTTATCTGGTCTTCCGATATCTGCCCGATAATGCCGATTACGTTCCAGACGCCGAGGTCCATCCATGCCTGCACGTCGTTCTCGCCCTCGCAGACAATGATCTCCTGATACTTTGAGAGGGCGTCCTGATTATAAAACCGCCACGCCTCGGCGCGGAACTCCTTTGGCAGTTGATGACGCACCTTCTTTTCCGGGTCTTTCTGAGTAAAGTGGAGGACGCGCTTGCGCGAAAAATGCGGGTAGATAAAGAGCCCTTTAGGGAAGAGATCGCGGAGTTTGCCGTCGCCGTTTGCCCGGGCAAGACCGCTTGCCATGATGTCCTCTGTCTTATAACCCGCCTCAATAAGGCGCTCGGCGAGCCGTCCATCGGCAAAGCCCACCTTCTGCGCCTCCAGCGTCCCCTGCGTGCGTCCCCGTTTGTCTTTCAGATACGCGGCGCGTCCGTCCTGCCATAGGGCCTCGCTGTAATGGGCCGCGGCGGCCAGCATAATCTTCTCGTTTACAGAGAGCACCTTCGGCGGAGCCTGTTTTTTGAGCTTTACGCCGGCCTCTTTAGCCGCCTCTTTCAGCGCCTCGCCCTTGTCCATGCCTTGAGCCTCGAGGAAACTGAAGAGGTCCCCGCCCTTGTCGCACTGGTAGCACTTCCAGAGGTCGCCCTTGACCCGAAAGCAGTCGTGCCCGTCGCAAAAGGGGCACTCGTCAAGGTTGCGCGCCGAGCCCACGGAGGTAAAGCTCCCGTGGGTACGGCCCTGAATGAAGCGCTCAAGGTTGAGGCGTGTTTTTATGTCGGCATAAGTCTGATTCATGCGTGGTTTATCGCCTTTTGTCTCCGGAGTATTGCCATCCCCTCAGATTTGGCAAACATTCTTGTGTATTCCCCTTCTTGAATTTCAAAGATCACAGACCTCAGGTTTGATTCAATTGGATGCATTAGATGCGCCGTAGTTGATGGTCTCAGTTGCAACTCTTTTTCTAAAAAAACTCTTAATTTTTCGTTTTCTTTCGCTGTTGTAGGGTCTTTCTTATCCGGTCTTGCGCCGCGCTTGGGCTGGCCGTTGATTTAGAGTAGGGCAGTGCGCTCATCTGTTCTTCCTCCTGT
>JAJRZX010000099.1 GCA_024275045.1 Deltaproteobacteria bacterium | reverse complement strand
GTACGCAGGGATATCCACTCGTCCGTGGTATCCACCATCTGCTCAAGGTCCTTATTCAGGAGCACCCTGTGAGGGGCATAAGAGCCCGTGCCCGATATCCTTGCCCTTAACATACCTTACCTCTATATCCTATACAGCCTTCTCGGCACGCGTAGCCTTTCTAAGCAGCTCCGAGTCAGCGGCGATCTCTTCTCTCAGATGCACGTTAACCTTTCCAACTGAGTACTCATAGGCCCTTGTAACAGCGTTTTTAATGGCCTTTGGGTTGCTTCTGCCATGACTTATCATACATATGCCGTCTATGCCCAGCAGAGGCGCGCCGCCGTACTCGGCATAATCCACCTTTTTCTTGAACCTCTTAAAGGCCCCGCGGGCCAGCATATAACCTACTTTTGAGAGCAGGCTTGATGTTATCTCTTCTCTAAGCATGGAGGTAACGGCCTCCACAAGGCCCTCGCTGAGCTTCAGTACAACATTACCCACAAAACCATCGGCTACTACAACATCTACATCGCCCCTGTATATATCCCTTCCCTCAACGTAACCTATGTAGTTGAGAGGAAGTTTTTTGATACACGCATGGGTCTCACGTGTGAGCTCGTTGCCTTTACCCTCTTCCTCGCCGTTTGAGAGCAGTCCCACACGCGGCCTCTGCTCTTTAAGGACGTAACGGGCATACACATCTCCCATAATGGCGAATTGTACAAGGTGCATGGGCTTACAGTCCACATTACCGCCAACATCAAGGAGCACGGCAGGGGCCTTTTTTGTAGGCACTGCCACGGCTATGGCGGGACGCTCTACGCCCTTTATCTTTTTTAAGAGGAGGATGCCCGCGGCCATGGCAGCCCCGGAGTTGCCTGCCGTCACAAGGGCGCTGGCCTCTCCAGCCCTAACAAGCTCAAAGCATACACGAAGCGATGAATCCCTCTTGGACCTGATGGCCTTAATGGGGGACTCGTCCATTGATACTTCTTCCGTGGTATGTCTTATGGAGATATTACGTGAATCAACGGGATACTTCTTAAGCTCAGACTCTATCTTAACTCTGTCACCAACAAGAATTATGGGTATACCAAGGGTAGAAGAAGCCGCAACGCTTCCCTCTACAACAGAGGCAGGTGCGTTATCGCCCCCCATGGCGTCTACAGCTATCTTCATCATAATGTTTTTTGTCTTGGATTAAGGCAGGCACGCCGCTGTTCTGCTACGATAATATCACCCTCTGCGCGCCTTTGCCTATAATCAAGCAGCTACAGGAGGCGCACTCTTCCACACAGGCTGCTTAAGATCAGCCTCACCAACTCCCGGAAATATCGTACCGCTTATTATGAGAACCACAGAGCCCGCGCCCACAAAGCGAAGATTACACGTTAGAGAGAATCGTCCTTCTCAAGTACGGTCTTGCCTCTATAGGCTCCGCAGCTCGGGCAGACGTGATGAGGACGCTTTGGCTCATCACAGGCCGGACAGAGCGAGAGTCCCGTCTTTTTAAGGGCATCGTGACTCCTTCTCTGCCCGGTCTTACATCTTGAATGTCTTTTTTTCGGATTCGGCATTGTCTACACCACCATCTTTTTTTTATTTGACCTTATAGTTCTTAAGCGCGGCCAGACGCGCATCAACCTTACTCCCTGCCTCACAGATGCAGGATTCTTTATTCAAATCCACTCCGCAATGCGGACAGAGCCCCCGGCAATCATCACTGCAAACGGCCGAGTATGGAATCTCCAGGGCAAGTTGGCCAAGGAGGATATCCTTTGTATCTATCTCATCACCTGATAAAGAGTTGATATCCATATCAGGGGCCTTGAGCTCCAGCTCGCCTTTTAAACCGGGCAGCCTTGTAAAAAACAGAGACACCGGTGTCTGTACCTTAAAGGAAAACTCCTCAAGGCACCTGTCGCAGCGGGCCTTGAAAAGTGCGCTTACCTCACCGTCTATATACAGGCTGCCCTTTCCTACCGTAAACTCAAGGTGTGCCCGCAGAGGCCCTGAGAGCGTATACGCCGAGCCCTTGAAACTGCTCTCAAAATCTTCCGCCCTCTCCTCAAGCTCAACGGCAAGCCCTTCGGAGGGGATTGTATCTACTTTAATAATCATGTAATTATCTTAATATAAAAGAATAAAAGTATACAAGACTTAATAGAGCCAAGTCAACACAAATCACCATAAAAACCAAAAAGAGCCGCACCCCGCAAGAAGTATTTCCTTGACTAAGGATTTCTTTTAATCTACATTAATTCTTCAAACATACAAATCGGCCGGTGCGCCGATCTTGTTCTTAATTGCGTGATGGGGGATCGTCTAACGGCAGGACAACGGGCTCTGAATCCGTTTATCCAGGTTCGAATCCTGGTCCCCCAGCCAATTAACTCCAACCTCGACGCGAGAGTCCCTGCCTTGGAATCATACAGCCTTGCGCTATATTACAAGCTGACAGAGTCAAGTAAGATGCGAAAAAACAAACAAGATATTGGAAATCCTTTTAAAATCATATTAGCCCTTATCTTTACTACTCTCTTACTTAACACAACGACCGCTCAGGCGGCCGCCACAGAGGCAACCATGCCCTCTGACGCCAGAGTAATATCACACAACATAAGTATAACGGTAAACCTGAACGCAAGGAGCCTGCACGGCACTGATACCATTAAGGTAGAGGGTACGGGTGGGAGTCTTCGCCTTCTTCTTAATAAAAATGTAACGATAACACGGCTTCGCTCCAAAGGGAAAAGACCTTACCGTGTATTTAAGAACATCGCCGGCAAACCCCTTAAAGAACTTATCATAAAACTGCCGCGCGGTCCCATGGGCAGCAAGCCCATCACAATACACATGAGCTTTAATGCCACCATGGCCTCCATAAAGACCGCGGAGCGCAAGATAACACGGGGCATCTCCTATGTGAACGAGGGGGTCATGGGGCGGCGAGGGGTCTTTCTGCCATCATCATCCTTCTGGTACCCGCATACCGAGGAAGGCACGGCCCAGTACAACCTCTCCATTAATATGCCGCGCGGCTACACCACTGTGAGCGAGGGCGACTGGATGCTGCACATGAACTCTGCGGACAGGACCTTTGACCGCTGGAAGACCACCCGCCCGGTAGACGGGCTGGACATTGTAGCCTCAAAGTTCCATGTAAAAAAGTCCTCGCATAACGGCATTAATCTGTACACCTTCTTTCTTAAAAAAGAGACAAAACTATCAGAGACCTACATAAAAAAGACAGCAGAGTACCTTGACCTTTACGGCGAGCTCTTCGGGAAGTACCCCTTTATGAAATTCGCCGTAGTTGAGAGTTTTCTCCCAACAGGCTACGGCATGCCGTCCTTTACGCTCCTCGGCTCCAGGGTGCTGAGACTGCCCTTTATACCTGATACCTCGCTTGGACACGAGATAGCCCACTCTTGGTGGGGCAACTCCGTGTACATTGACGCAAGTCTGGGAAACTGGTCCGAGGCCCTTACTACCTACACGGCGGATTATCTCTACGAACGCAAAAAAGGGGATAAGGATGCAGCGGAGTTCCGCTTTAAGAAACTCGAGGGTTATAAAAACTTCGCCAGCCCCGACGGCCCCTCCCTCCATGATTTTGTAGAGGCCACGGAGACCGCGGAGCGCGCTGTTGGGTACAATAAAGGCATAATGGTATTTGTCATGCTCGAGGACCTCCTTGACAGCGATACGTTTAATAAATCGCTAAAAAACTTTTATGAAGCATATGCCTTTAAGCGCGCTACCTGGGGCGATATCGCCGGGTCCTTCAGCAAGACATCGGGGGTAGACCTGACGTGGTTCTTCAAGCAATGGCTCCATGGGGTGGGAGGACCGAGACTGGTACTTAGCGGCGTATCCACGAAAAAATCAGAGCAGGGCTACGTAACATCCTTCAGCATAGATCAGGATGAACCCGCTTACACGCTAACCCTTCCTCTGAGGCTCTCCACCGCCGAGGACGGTAAGGTTATTCAAAAAAACCTTGAGATAACGCAGAAAAAGAATGATTTTTCCATCACCACGGCGCTCCCCCCTGCCGTGCTTGAGCTTGACCCCGAGTACCGCGTATTTCGCATACTCTCTCCATCTGAGGTCCCGCCCTCATTAAGCGTGGTCATTGGAGACAAAGACGCCCTTATCGTTCTTGCAGATGATGCCCCTGAGCGCGCGAAGTTTTCACCCGGGGCAGAGCTGCTCTCCAAGGACTATGAGCTTAAGATATCAGATGAAGGAAAAGATGAGATTAAAAAAACCCTTGAGAAAAAATCCCTCTTCTTACTCTGCGGCACCGGCATAACCGGGTTAATGGATAAGATGGAGCTAAGCCTGCCTGATGGACTGAGTATAGATGATAATACCATCACCCTTGGTGACAAAACCTATGAGACCGCGAATACGGCCCTGGCCGTTGCCATTAAGAACCCCTACAACGCAGAGAAAAATATTGTTTTTTTCCGGAGCAAGGCCACAACATCGAGTGAGATTCTTAAAGAGATAAAAAAAATAAGATTTTATACAAAATACAGCTATATCTTACTGCAAAAAGGCGAGGTCATTGAGAAAGGTTTTCTAACAGTACCAAACGCCCTTTCCTATAGATTTAAAGCAGATGATTTGCCCTGATTTGTCTTTATCGCCTCATTAGGCCATTGACAAAAGAACTGATTTGCGGTAAAAAAATAAACGTATCTTAACTTACTGGTCCTATCGTCTAGTGGCCCAGGACGTCGCCCTCTCAAGGCGAAAACACGGGTTCGACTCCCGTTAGGACTGCCATAATAAAAGAGGCCGCAATTGCTTGGGTTTTTATTATAACTCAGGGGGTTACGGCCTCTTTGCTTGTTGTTCTTATATATGAAGGCTAATATTATTATCTTACACGGCAGAGTCTCTCTGAGAGCACAGCCTCTGCTTCTCATGGTCTTTTTCGTGGTACCGCCTGAAGCGAATTTCTTGAGGCGCTCAGACCTTTACCATGCTTGCTCTTACCATGCTCATCAGCATTACCCAGAAAAAGCCCCCGCGCTATGCGACTAAGCAGACCTACCATCAGCAGGGCCCAGAGAACCACGGCAAACCATATCATGACATGAGATATCTGATGCAGAGGCTCGAACTCGGAGGCCAGTGAGAGCTGAAAACCTGCAACCGTATACATGCCGATAGGGAAGACAACGCTCCATTGTCTCGGCTCGTAGCTGAGCGGAACCTTCTTAACGGCGTGTTTCCAGAAACTGATAACCACAAGCAAAGGTATCCACCACGTAGCCCATGCCCATGAGAGAAGAGCCACGCTGTCAATAAAGGCGTGCACCTCTGTAAGCACAACAAGGACCGGAGCCGACATATCCAGACTACTGCTGGCATTGGCGGTAATGGCCGCGGCTCCCATAATGACCCACATCTGCGGGGTAAAATCTTCGGCCTTCATCTCAATAAAAAAGATTCTATAACAAAAGAGCGCTACAAAAATGCCGTAAAGAATTATCCCCACGCCCCAGAGCATAAAAATCAGCAGCATCATTAAGGCGTCAAGATTTCCTATGTGAGGGACGATTTTAAGACCAAGGAGCACAAGGGACTCTGTGCCAACAATACATACGAGCCAGCCGCCGTCTACGACATTGACCTTACGCTCGCCATGGAGAAGGGTTAGGACGGCAAAGCTTGCGTAGAGGAGGAGCACCCAGGCCCCGAAGGCCACCACCCAGCATAAAAGCGGCAGCAGCTCATAGCCCTGCAGATCAAGCATAAGCCCTAGCACACTTGTGCCGGCGACAAAGGTAAAGAAGTTAAAAGTAAGCACCGGGTTCATCAAGTCGTTCCAGATGGCTCTTGGAAAAAGCAAGATGCGCGCGATGAACAAGAGGCTTATTATAGACCAGGATATCACCGTAAGAAAGTAAAATAAGTGGGACAAATAGGGCAGGTCAAGCAGGTTACAACCTATGCCTATTATTCCCGTTGCCATGGTTAAGACAAAATAACCGGGGTACAGGTTTTTGAGCCAAGTTAATCTGCCGGCACTCTCACTCATGGTGATTTACCTCCCAAAGATGCTGTAAATACTCATAGGATGACTAAGAAAAAGCTCTCTAAATAATATCCGCCTTGTGTGACAGAATCTCTGTATTGCTACAGAGTAATTTAAATTATAGAGAATAAAAAATGGGAGAGGGTGTAACTCTCATACGCAACATGGTCTTTATATACTTAAAATTAACCGTAAACGCAGACTCGGATATCTGTGCAAGAAGCAGTGACTTTAAGAGGGAGAGGTACCCGCATACATGCTCTGCCTCTTATGTATATTATATCACATTTTAAGCTCTCCGGGCAACCGGCGCCAAGGCGCTGTCCGGGTAATTAAGGGGTTGTTACTGCAAGGCAATTCCTGCTTTTTGTGCCGTGTTTATACCCGCGTATTGATTAAAGTTCCTGCCCCGTCAGAAGATACAAGAACCGGGGCAGGAGTGGCTGCTCTCTTGTGACTCAAGCGAAAAAGTTTGTGGCAACAAGGATGACAATAGAGACCACCAATACGTTAAGACCTATGCCGAAGATTGCTGTGATTTTATCCTGTCTGCTCATGTTCTGCGCCTCCATAAAATGTGTTCTGTTTTTTTTACGATCCCCCTCTTAAAACCGCGGGGATTAATGGGGCAGCATATGCAGGCCCACGAACAAGCCGATGAACGTCATGAAACAAAAAGACACTAAAGCAAGCTCTATTTTCTGAGTATATTTTTTCATTTTATTTTCTCCATATCTTAAGTCTCAAACATCTCTTGATTATTCGATTTCATATCTTAATAACCATTATACTCATTAAATATTAAGATAAGATTAATGCGTAAGTTCCAATACGTTGGACATCTGATTTTTTATTTTCATCATCATCTCTACAAAGGCTTGCCGCAAAAAAGCGTACAAGTTTTTTCAAAACAAAAATATATTTTTTCGAAAAAATAAAACTCTTATGTCTTGGTTATCGTTGTGTCAGCGGTTCTGATTTTATCCGGTCACGCGGGGACAACGGAGAGATAAAATCAAAGTTACCCGCCATAAAAAACAAGAGGTAAGACTCTATAAAAAATAACTCAGCGCTAAAATGAGGAAATAAATAACTCCCATTTTTCCCGTTTTTGTGCTACAAATACTTATCCATAAATTGATTTAAAGAAAAGGGGGAAGTACAAGATGCCAGATGTGACAATATCCATTACATGCCCGGTCTGCAACAAGGACTTTAAAAAGAAAACAAGCGAGCTTGGTAAAGGCACGGTAATCGCCTGCCCCGGCTGCGGCGAGAAAACTACGATAAATACCGATATGTTTACCAACATGTTGGAAGAAAGAGAGAACTGAGCGCCTGGGAAGTTATCTTACTGAGAGGCCATCCTGCTTAAAGGCGCTAATTAAGAGGGGTGAGATTTAATCTTTATCGCGGCAGTTCCTGCTGCTTTAAGATAATAAATCTCTCCCCTTTTATTTTTTCTAACCGCGGCAAATAAGATATACAAGATAGGCCACGTAGATGCTGATAAACCCCAGCCCTTCCCACCTTGCAAGGGTGTGCCGACGGCCGATAAAGAGGATAACAAAGAGAAGGGTTGTAGCTAAAATAACAGTGAGGATATCCGTATTCAGCGCGGCGCTGAAGCTAATTGGCCTGATAACAGATACGAGTCCAAGGACCCAGAAAATATTAAAGATGTTTGAGCCCACAATGTTGCCTATGGCAATATCAGCGCTCTTTTTACGCGCGGCCATCGCAGATGTGACTATCTCCGGCAAAGACGTGCCTATGGCCACAACAGTAAGCCCCATAAGCGCCTCGCTGGCCCCAAGCGCCCTGCCTATGGCCAGCGCGCCGTCTACTACCCATTTTCCGCCCACCGCCAGTGCAAGCCCTCCGCACACAACCATGAGTACGGCCCTTGCCACTGAACGTTTACTTGTCTCAATATGCGCCTCCCCGGACTTACCCTTACTGCCGAGGCTGTAGACATAATAGAGAAAAATTGCAAAGAAGGATAATAACACCAGCCCATCGGCCCTTGTTATGGCAGAGGAGCTTTGCCCTCCAAGGAGGACATCATTGGCCAGAAATCCCATGACAAAAACCGCAAGAAGGCTGAAGGGTATCTCCTTCCATACGGTGCTGCTCCGTACCTTGAGGTTGTAGATTAAAGCAGCCACGCCAAGGCCAAGGAGTATGTTGGCCGTGTTGCTGCCAAGAATGTTTCCTACGGCAAGGTCGGCGCTCCCTCTCACGCTTGCTATTACATTTACAATGAGCTCAGGCGCGGAGCTGCCGATAGATACTACGGTGAGCCCTATAACAAGGTCCGAGACACCGAGTCTGCGGGCAACGGATGTTGCGCCATCAACAAGGACGTCTCCGCCTTTAACAAGGAGAGCTATACCAATAACAAAAAGAAGATAGGAGACCATGGGATTTAATACCGGGATTTATTTTTCATGTATATAAATGGCGGAAATCCGTAACTCCATTTAAAGATAAAGGGGGGAGATTCTTTTTAAAGCAGCAAACCAATCACTACTATAAAAAAATCTCCCCCCATCTTATCCGTGCCTTCTAAGAAGGCTCTTTTTTAGCGTGCCCTTAGTGAGAGGCCGCCAGTATGGCGTTAAATGTGGCACTGGGGCGCATGGCCTTCTCCGCCTTCTCATCATCAGGCAGGTAGTAACCGCCTATATCAACAGGGGCTCCCTGCGCGGCGTTTAGTTCAGACATAATCTTTTCCTCGTTATCGCCAAGCTCCTTTGCCATAGCGGAAAAACACTCCTTAAGAGAGGCGTCCTCGTCCTGGGCGGCCAGGGCCTGGGCCCAGTATAAGGCCAGATAAAAATGACTGCCCCTGTCATCAATCTCATTCACCTTTCGAGATGGAGACTTGTTGCTTTTGAGGAACTTGCAGTTAGCCTCACCAAGGGCCGCTGCAAAGACCTTGGCCTTTTTATTCCCTGTAACATTGGCAAAATGCTCCAATGACTCGGCAAAGGCAAGGTACTCGCCAAGTGAATCCCAGCGCAGATGACCCTCTTCAACAAACTGCTGTACATGCTTTGGCGCAGAGCCGCCGGCGCCTGTCTCGAAGAGTCCTCCGCCGTCCATAAGAGGCACTATGGAGAGCATCTTCGCGCTTGTATTAAGCTCAAGAATGGGGAATAAATCCGTATTGTAATCACGAAGTATATTGCCTGTTACAGAGATAGTGTCTTTGCCCTCTCTTATCCTCTCAAAGGAGAGCCTCGCGGCCTCTGCCACAGGTAGAATCTGAATATCCAGACCCTCTGTATCATGGTCCTTGAGGTAGACATTTACCTTTTTAAGGAGCTCCGCGTCATGGGCCCTGTTCTCATCAAGCCAGATAACCGCAGGCATCCCCGAGAGCCTTGCCCTCTTAACCGCAAGCTTTACCCAGTCCTGTATGGGGGCGTCCTTTACGGTGCAGGCGCGCCAGATGTCGCCCTCTTCCACCTTCTGCTCGTGAATGACCTTGCCGTTGGCATCAACAACACGCATGGTGCCGTTGCCTGCGGCCTCAAAAGTCTTATCATGAGAACCGTACTCCTCGGCCTTTTGCGCCATAAGCCCTACGTTTGGAACCGTGCCCATGGTGGCCGGGTCAAGGGCGCCGTTCTTTTTGCAGTTATCAATCGCCTCCTGAAACAAGCTGGCGTAGCTATGATCAGGTATTACGGCTTTAGTATCGTGACGCTTTCCGTCAGGACCCCACATCTTACCGCCATCACGTATCATGGGCGGCATGGAGGCATCGATTATAATATCACTGGGCACGTGCAGGTTTGTAATACCCTTATCGGAATCCACCATGGCAAGGGCAGGACGGGTCTTGTAAACAGCCTCAATGTCCGCCTCTATCTCGGCCTGCTTCTCCTCGGAAAGGGTCTTTATCTTTGCGTAAAGATCGCCAAGACCGTTATTAAAATCAACACCAAGCTCTTTTATGAGGTCAGAGTGTTTAGCGATAACGTCTTTGTAATATACCTTCACAACATGACCGAAGATCTTCGGATCTGATATCTTCATCATCGTAGCTTTAAGATGGAGTGAGAAAAGTATATCTTGCTCCAGAGCGTCTTGTATCTGCTCCTCGATGAATTCTGTAAGGGCCTTTTTACTCATGAATGTAGCGTCAATAACCTCTCCGGCAAGGAGCGGCAGCTCTGCCTTTAAGACCGTTACATCGCCGTTCTCGTTTACGAACTCGATTCTGGCATCTGTTGCAGCCTCCATTGTGGTGGACTGCTCATTGGAACAAAAGTCTCCGGTGCTCATGCTTGCCACATGCGTCTTTGAGTCCGGGCTCCATGGGAGCATCTTGTGCGGATGATCTTTTGCGTACTGCTTCACTGCATCCGCGGCGCGCCTGTCTGAGTTGCCTTCTCTCAGCACAGGGTTAACGGCGCTCCCAAGACACTTTGCGTACCTTGCCTTAATATCAAGCTCGGCCTCGGTCTTGGCGTCTTCAGGATAATCGGGCAGATTATACCCCTTTTCCTGCAGCTCTTTAATAGCGGCCTTCAGCTGCGGCACAGAGGCGCTGATATCTGGCAGCTTAACAATATTGGCCTCAGGGGTCTTGGCAAGTTTGCCAAGTGCCGCCAGGTCATCAGGGACTCTCTGACTCTCCGTAAGATACTCCGGAAAGTGTGCGCAGATACGTCCCGCAAGAGAGATATTAGTTGACTCAACCTCAATACCCGTTCCCTTTGTAAACGCCTGAATAATAGGGAGTAACGAATAAGTTGCCAGCGCCGGTGCCTCATCTGTTTTTGTCCAGTAAATTTTGTGGGACATATATCCTCCAGTCTCTCAGTTAAAGTGATAACTTTTCTCCGGCAGGTTCCCCTTACCCGCACGGCATGCTCGCTCTTATCTGATCTGAAAACCTGTAATAGATGACTTCAATTAAAGAAAGTACTCCACATAACAAGAGGCTGATTATACTCTAACCTATTTCACCTCTTATTCCGGTACGGCCGCTTAATTCTTGTGGAATGGTCTGATTTATATCAATATTTACCCGCCATGTCAAGGCAAAAGGTGTGCTGAAGAGGGGCTGTATCTAAACCGAGATTTTTATTATAAAAAAAATTTTCCCAATATTCTCTGTTTTTTTATTATTCTCACCTCGTGATCTGTATTTCAGTAATCTATCTGAGCTTAATGACTTTTTTAGCTGAGTGGTAAAGAAGCAGCAGGTGAAAACATTACTCTTCTACAGCCCGCCTCGCCTGCGGCAGGGGGGGGCGAACCCCGCCAGCTGCATATGTAATAAGAAAAGGGCCCTTATAGGGCCCTTTTCTTATACTGGCTCCGCATCTGTCACACTCAACAAAACTTTTTCCACCACAAATTCTACTTCCTCATTTACCATAACGCTGGTGGCTGCAGGGCTGATTCACTTAGGTCATTAAGGGCTTATAATAAAAACAATATCCATCTTTCATCTACACCCGCAGAATCATTGCCACAAAAAAAACCCAAGACACCATGCGTAGTAGCTCATCTTAAGAGGGCCATCAAGTGGCAAAGGCTCCTTGATACCGGTAGGTTTAACTCCCGAAGCTCTATCGCTCGCCAAGAAGGTCTCAGCCGTGCGAGGGTCACACAAATACTCGCTCTCCTTAAACTCGATCCTAAGATCCAACAATACATCATCTCCCTGCCCAAGACGACAGACAAAGAGATAGTCAGCGAACGTACTCTAAGGTCTCTCACACGAATCAAGGATAAAGAGCAACAGATAGAAAAATTTGAAAGGATAACCGGAGCCCTCGTTAACCAAGAGGCCTAATGAATTTTTCATATTTTTTTTCACCAGCTCTCTCGTAACGGGTAATACTATGCCAAAAATATGAGATTTCAGCCCTTCGACCTTATAGCTGCTGCATTCGTAAGCAATGCGAGGCTAAAATCGTTTAATGCCTCTAAACGCCTCAGCATAACGCATAGATAGTCTTTTAATTTTTAGTATTGTATCAATGGAGGTATAATCGCATAAAAAATTTACCTATTCATTACATTTCATAGCACTTCATAATGCTTCAAAATCCATCCTACAGCGTCCCATTCCATCCCGTAACACCTTGTTTTAAAAGACCATTTCTACATTTCACCTCTTGACTTTTCTTCGACCTTCGTCTATAATATTTATACAAGGTTAATTACAGTAGATTGTGGACGTAATAAAGGAGCCCCAACCTGACAGCCACATACGAATAAAGATAAACAGGGGATGATAATGAAAGAGCTGTTTTGCACAGCTCCCTATCTGTATTCATAATGGGTATCGCGGATATACGGTTATGAGATGAAAAAGAGTCGAAGAATCGAAGTGTTAAG
>JAJRZX010000098.1 GCA_024275045.1 Deltaproteobacteria bacterium | reverse complement strand
TAAGACAAAGAAAACCAACGGGGGGGATGCAACCCGCGCTATTAAACTTGGCATAGGTACCCCGCATACCTTTTTAAAAAAATAAGACAAAGAAAACCAACGGGGGGGATGCAACCTTCACTATTGAACTTGACACAGGTGCCACGTTAAAAGATTAATCCTTTTTCCTCAAACCCCTTAAAGATAATTCCTGAAGCTGCGCATTATCCACTCTTGAAGGGGCCTCTGTCATAAGACATACGGCCTTCTGAGTCTTTGGAAAGGCGATAACGTCACGTATGGACTCGGCTCCCGTCATAATGGCGAGTATTCTGTCAAGGCCAAAGGCAATGCCGCCGTGAGGCGGAGTTCCGTATTTCAGGGCCTCAAGCAGGAAACCAAAACGCTGGCCGGCCTCCTCCTCTGATATGCCAAGAAGGGTGAAAATCCTCGACTGAACCCCGGGGTCGTGTATTCTGATACTGCCGCCGCCTATCTCAACACCGTTAAGCACGAGGTCGTATGCCTTTGAGCGTACCTTCATAGGCTCTGTCTCAAGCAAAGGCAGGTCCTCGTCCAAAGGCGAGGTGAAGGGATGATGAACAGCGGTAAACCTCTTTGCCGTCTCATCATAACCAAACATTGGAAAATCCGTTACCCAGACAAAGTTAAAAGTATCCTCGGGGATAATTTCAAGTTTTTTTCCGATGAACAACCTCAGCCTGCCAAGGGCCGTGGCCGCAACGTCAAGAGAATCTGCCACAAATAAGAGCAAATCCCCCTCGCCTGCCCCGGTAACAGTGGCTATTGCGCTCTTCTCGGAATCACTTAAAAACTTCGCAATGGGAGACTGCCAGCCATCGGGGGTAAATTTTACCCAGGCAAGGCCCTTGGCCCCGTAGGTTGCGGCAACAGCGGTAAGCTCGTCAATATCTTTTCTGGAGAGCTTCGCCCCTCCCGGCACCCTTATGGTCTTAACCACACCGCCTCCTGCTACTACTGCAGCAAAGACCTTGAATCCGGACCCCGCTACAATACTACCTACGTCCACAAGCTCCATGGCAAAACGCGTATCAGGTGCGTCAAGACCAAAACGCGAGATGGCCTCATCGTATGTAAGACGGTTAAAGGGTGCGGTGGCGCTAATACCGGCCTCTTTAAAGAGGGCCTCCACAAGAGACTCCATAACGGCTATAACATCATCGGACTCAACAAAACTCATCTCAGCGTCTATCTGCGTGAACTCGGGCTGACGGTCAGCGCGCAGGTCCTCGTCACGAAAGCACCTTACTACCTGAAAATATTTCTCAAGCCCGGCTATCATGAGTATCTGTTTAAAGAGCTGAGGGCTCTGCGGCAGTGCGTAAAAATCACCACCGTTAAGACGGCTGGGCACAAGAAAGTCCCTTGCTCCCTCAGGCGTGCTCTTTGTGAGCATGGGTGTCTCCACCTCTATGAATCCCTCATCTGACAGGAAATTCCTTGCCACCTGCGCCACACGATGGCGAAGGACAAGATTACTTCGAAGCGACGGTCTCCTGAGATCAAGGTACCTGTATTTAAGCCTCAGCTCCTCGCTCACATCAGTATCGTCCTCTACGACAAAAGGCAGCGGAGCGCAGGCATTAAGAACAGTAAGGCTTGAAGCCGTTACCTCTATCTCACCTGTCTTGAGGGCGGGGTTAAGAGTACCCTCGGGGCGAAGTCCCACGGTGCCGGTAACGGAGATAACATACTCGCTTCTAAGGTCATGAGCACACTTCATGACATCACCGCCCGAGTCGGGGTTAAAGACCACCTGCACGATTCCTTTCCTGTCCCTTAAGTCCACGAAGATAACCCCTCCGTGATCCCTTCTTTTCTGCACCCAGCCGGCAAGGGTAACGGTCTTACCCAGGGACTCTTTTGTTATCTCAACGGAAAAGCAAGTCCTTTTCCATGAGGACGTTTTTTCACTCAAAACAAACCTCCACGTAAAACAGGTAACGTATAAGTTAAGCTGAACAAGTACATGGTCTTGCTGTACAATAACGGAGCTGGATTTATAACATAGCCGCTATGTCATTTCAAAACAAAAGTTTTGTTAAAAAATCTTAATTTTCCCTTGACTCTTATTATCTATCTATATATAGTAGCACTAATATAACTACATTTTAAAGAGTTTCATACCACATTTACGAAGGAGGCCGTCTGATGAATAAGAAGATCTTCGTGATTCTTCTTGTGACTTGCCTGGCCATTACCGCAAGCATCTTTAGTACAGGGACTGCTAACGCGGAATGGGGGGACATAGTCCTCAACAGCAAGTCAACGAGTATGAAAAAGGCAGGGGTAAAACCCGTGGTATTCCCCCACTGGTTTCACAGGATTAGATTTAAATGCAAGGTTTGTCACGAGGATATATTTATCATCAAGAAAGGCGCGAACGACATAAATATGACTAAAATAATGAGCGGTGAGTTCTGCGGCAAATGCCACAACGGCCTTGTTGCCTGGGCCCCGCTGTACTGTGAGAGGTGTCATTCCTACACAGGCAGCAAGCCTAACGCACCGACAAACGAGAACTAATAGGAGGAACAAATGAAGATGTCTTCAATGAACAATAGATTGATCATCCTCTTCTCTCTCCTTGTGATTCTCGCTTTCTCTGTTACCGGTTTTATAACGGAGACCGAGGCCGCTCCCAAGAAAAGCGCAAAGAGAGTACAGAAGGTTAACCCCGACGATCCCACAAGTGTTATATACCTTGGCACCAAGGGAAAGCTCGCAGGTACAGGCGATGCGAGTAAACCAGCAGGCATTGGCTATCAGAAAGGCCGCGCCTGGCATCCTCAGGCCCTTGAGGCCGCCGGACTGCCCAAGGATAAATTCGGTCTCATTGACTGGGCCAAGATTGTGCGCAAAGGTTATATCAAACCCAAGCACAGCCTTACAAAAGGTGTGGATGAGTTTCCGCCCCTTCAGATGGACGTAATCATCAAGGCCAAAGGCGACTATGTTAATGACGTTCGCTACCCCCATGAGATTCACACATGGTGGCTCAAATGCGAGGTATGTCATCCGAAGATATTCATACCCGCCGCCGGTCAGAACAATATGAGCATGGTTGGAATTGTACAGGGCAAATGGTGCGGCAGGTGTCACAACAAAGTAGCCTTCCCGCTCTCTAACTGCACAAGGTGTCATACTGTGCCGAAAAAGCAGGCCTCCAAGTAAACAGGTGGGTAAGGTCATGATTAAAAAGAGCCTTCTTGCTTCAGCCATCATATCTCTATCTATCATTGTCATGCCCGCCGTCTCCATTGGCGGGCTTGGCAATAGGATGATACTTGACAGCCAGAAAGCCAGTAAAGCAAAGGTAAGGGGTATTGGGCCTGTTATCTTCCCTCATACCACTCATGAAAAAAGCTACAAGTGCAGTGTCTGTCACCCCAAGATATTCAAGAAGAAAATCGGTGCCAGCGGCATTAACATGAAAGGTAATATGGAAGGTAAGTTCTGCGCCTCCCCGAGCTGCCATAACAGTCCAAAGACCTTTGCGCTCTACGAGTGCAATAGATGTCACCAGAAAAAATAAGTCCTCACCGAGGTACTGTAATATAAAAAAAAGCGACCCTTTTGTGGTCGCTTTTTTTATGCTTAATGCGGCTGGGCAAGGCATCTTTAGGGCACCAAGTCTCGTTCCATAAGGGTTTTCTTTGTCCTGCTTTTTTGTTCAGAGCATTGATGTAATGTGGCGGGTCAAGGCATCTTTAAGGCAGCAAGCCTCGTTCCATACTGGTTTTCTTTGTCCTGCTTTTTTGTTCAGAGCATTGATGTAATGTGGCGGGTCAAGGCATCTTTAAGGCAGCAAGCCTTGTTCCATACTGGTTTTCTTTGTCCTGCTTTTTTGTTCAGAGCATTGATGTAACGTGGCGGGTCAAGGCATCTTTAGGGCACTAAGCCTTGTTCCATATTGGTTTTCTTTGTCCTGCTTTCTTGTTCAGAGCATTGATGTAACGTGGCGGGTCAAGGCATCTTTAGGGCACTAAGCCTTGTTCCATATTGGTTTTCTTTGTCCTACTTTCTTTTTTCCAAAAGAAAGTAGGAGGCACCTAAGAGTGCGGCCTTATCG
>JAJRZX010000097.1 GCA_024275045.1 Deltaproteobacteria bacterium | reverse complement strand
GGGGGGCGTCATGTCTTGTCCCACGGCACCATCTATGCCGTAATGGGCGTGGAGGGAGAGGAACCTCATGGATATTATCATCATGATACAAAGACAGCCATATTTATCAATACCGAGTACTACGGCCAGTGCAAATCATGGGCCCTTGGCAGTGCCGCTGATATACTTGAGACTCAGCACGATGTGCACTCCATACCCGGCTCCTGCGCCGTAGTCGGCGGAAAGGGCGTTGTTATCATAGCCCCAACCGGTACAGGCAAGAGCACTCATACATGGGGCCTTATGCAGCTCCCTGACGGGCTCGTACACTCAGATGATTGGATATTCGTGTCTTACGGCGAGAGCGGCGCACGGGCTTATATATCAGAGCGAAAGTATTATCTACGCACTGATATGGTGGAGAGCTTTCCTGAGCTGGTGCCCATCCTGGATAGATGCAAGTGCGAGAATGTTGAGGATAACGACTTTACCTCCTTTGGTAATTCCCGCGCCATACTTGACCCGGAGTGGATAGGCGGCCCCGGTAAATTCGTCACCGAGGCGGATGTGCACTCCGTAATACTGCTTCGCCGCGACAAGGAATCCCCTGCCGAGGTAAGGCTAAACTCAGCCGAGGGCATAGATGTTCTTGAGGAGGGCAGGTATCAGGTCTTATCAGGGGCAGGGGATAACGTAGGTGAGTTCAGCTACGAGTCCTTTTACAACCCTTATCTCCTTGTAAAAAGGCCGGAGCTGCAGAAAACCTTTTTCAGCCGTCTATTCAGCACCGCGTCGTGCCATATACTTAATACCGGCGTAGAGACCGTGAAGGAGACTCAGGCACGGATACGGAGGATTATATCGGAGTAGGTGCGCCCTGCGTGGAAGGGGTACAGAGTTAAGGTGTTACGGCCCGTACGAAACCGCCGGTCAGGTAGAGTTATGCATATGTAAAAAAGGTCTCAGCAGAGCGGGCCTTTTAATGGAGATTTTTTATGGCCAGAGACATACCCCTTGGCAACGGCAGGCTCCTTGTTGCCTTTGACAGGGATTATCAGCTTCGAGACTTTTATTTCCCCCACATTGGTCAGGAAAACCATACAGGCAGAGACCCTTTCAGGCTGGGCGTGTGGTCTAACGGTGCTTTCAGCTGGGTTCCCGATGAATGGGATATAACCCTTGACTACCTTGATGATACCATGGTCACTGATGTAGGGCTTATCAGCGCAGTACTTGGTCTATCCATGAGATTTAACGATATGGTGGACTTTCACGAAAATATCTTCCTCAGAAAACTTGTGCTTACCAATACCTCTGATGTTCAGAGAGAGGTAAGGGTTTTCTTTGCTCAGGATTTTCATATCTACGGTAATGATATTGGTGATACAGCGGTATTTCGCCCTGATACAGGCTCAGTGGTGCATTACAAGGATAAGCGGTACTTTCTTGTAAACGTCTTCTATGACGGTACGGGCGGGGTAAGGGGGTTTGCCACGGGGCACAAGGAGCACGCGCCCTACAAGGGCACATGGAAGGACGCTGAAGACGGGGTTTTAAGCTGTAACCCCATTGCACAGGGCAGTGTTGACTCCGTTGTATCCATTAACATGAGCCTGGGGCCGGGTGAGAGCGAAGAGGCTTACTACTGGATATGCGCCGGCAAGAGCCTCTCTGAGGTTACGGCGCTTAACTCAAAGGTACTAATTAAAACACCAAACCGTATTTTAAAACGCACCACAGATTACTGGAAGCTCTGGGCTGATAAGGAAAAGCTTAACTTCCGGCTTCTCCCTGAGAATATAAGTTCTCTATACCGCAGAAGCCTGCTTATCATGCGTACGCAGATAGATGACAACGGCAGTATCATAGCGGCCAACGACTCATCCGCTGTTGCCTTTAACCGCGATACCTACAGTTACATGTGGCCCCGTGACGGCGCGCTCTCGGCCTATGCGCTGGACATGGCAGGGTATCCAGAGGTTACAAGGGCTTTTTTCGCTCTATCAGAACGGCTCATAGAGAAGAAGGGGTTTTTTATGCATAAATACAACCCCTCGGGCACCACGGCAAGCTCATGGCACCCCTGGGTCCTTAACGGCAAGACTCAGCTCCCTATACAGGAGGATGAGACTGCGCTGGTTATCTGGGCGCTCTGGGCCCATTACAGAAAGTATAAAGACATTGAGTTCATAAAACCCCTGTACAGGTCTCTTATAAAAAACGCCGCCGATATGATGATGAGTTTCAGAGACCCCGTTACGGGCCTGCCGCTGCCAAGTTACGACCTCTGGGAGGAGTCTCACGGTATACACACCTTTACCGTGGCAGCTGTTTACGGCGGGTTAATGGGAGCCGCGGGTTTTACACGCGCCTTTGGAGAAGGTACACTGGCGGATGAGTACGAAGCAGGCGCTCGCTCCATACAAGAGGCCATGGACAAGTACCTGTACCTTGAGGACGAGAAGTGTTTTGCCCGTATGATAACCATGAAGGGCGAAGAAGTCCTTACAGTTGACAGGACAGTTGACGCCTCTCTCTTTGGTGTATTTGCCTTTGGAGCTTACGAGGCAGGGGATGATAAGGTCGCAAGCACCATGGGCCAGGTCTATGATAAGCTCCACCTTAATTCTCCTTCAGGCGGGCTTGCCCGTTATGAGAACGACGGCTACTACCGGGTTGATGGAAAGACCACAGGCAATCCCTGGTTTATAACCACGCTCTGGATGGCATGGTATTATATTGACTCTGCTGTTGATATGGAGGGCCTTGAGAGGGCGCTTGAGCTTCTCAAATGGACGGCCGATAGGGCACTGCCGAGCGGTGTGCTCTCGGAGCAGATAGACCCCTATACCAATCAGCCGCTCTCAGTCTCACCGCTTACGTGGAGCCACGCTACTTTTGTTACTGTTGTGCATAAATACCTGAAAAGACTGGTAGAAATGGAGAGGTGTCCATCATGCGGAGCGCAGGTGCACTCAAAGTTTGCTCAAATGGACGAAAGTTGATATAATCCAGAAGATTTTCCCAATATTATTCATGATAATTCAAGAATGAGGCTCTCTGCGACTGAGATGACTGAAAACAGCTCTGAAGAGAAAAGCGGTCTTAAAGGCCATATACTCGTACTTATTTTATACGCCGCGCTTATCGCGCTCTTTTACCTCCCTGTTTTTTTAAGCGGTAAGACCCTCATACCCACCATGTACCAGCCTCACGGCGTTACGGCCAGAGGCGTATACGGAGTTAGGGGCAGAACCCCTGTTAACAGCTTCAACGTAGACCTTGCCACACCTGTGTACTACGAGTTTCCCATTAATAAACTCGTAGGGGATATGTACAGAGATAAAAAAGTACCTCTCTGGAACCCCTATCAGGGGGCCGGCTCCCCCCTTGCGGCGCAGTACTCCACGCGTGTCTTCTTTCCCTATCAGATAGCCGAGGACCTTGCCCCTGTACAGACGTGGGATTACTTTATCCTTGGCCGTCTGCTTATCGCGGGATTTTTCTCCTATCTCTTTATCAGCTCTCTTGGCAGTGTGGGGCTCTGGAGCGCCTTTGTTGGGGGGCTCTTTTACATGTTCTCCGGGGTATTTACATGGTTTATAAACCTCGAGCAGCTTGCCAATACGGCCATGATGCTGCCCCTGCTCCTTTACTCCGTTGAACACCTTGCGCGAAGTGTGCCGCGGGCAAGGTGGGTGAAGGTAAAGATAGTCTTCTCTGCCATAGTCTTTGCCCTTGTCCTGCTTGCGGGTCAGCCCGAGACAGCCCTTTATGTACTGGCCCTTGCAGGTCTGTACTACCTCTTCAGGGTCCTCACCACTCATGGTATTAAGAATGGTCTGCTGAGTCTGCCGCGAATTGTCATCGCTTTTTTAACCGGTCTTGCCGTAAGCTCGCCCCTTATACTGCTCTTTGTGGAGCTCGTGCGAAGAGGGGCGCATATACACCCGGCGGGCGGGACCATGGGCACTGAGAGCCTGCTTCAGTGGCGCGCTCTCTTTAACATTATCACTCCCACGCTCTCGTACTTTCCTGCAAACCCGGAGACCATTAAAGGCACGTCCCTGCTGGCGCAGGTTGGCGCTTCGTACTTCAGGTTTTTACCTGTAAACGGCGTCTGGGATAATATCGGCGGTTACACGGGCGTGCTCCCTGTTTTTCTTATTCTCGCAGGTTTAATTATCAGTATCTTCAGGCGCAGGATACCGCAGAGGCTGACTTTTTACTTCTTTATCTTTATCGCGGCTTTCATGTTACTTAAAAACGCCGGAGTATGGCCCTTTATACTTCTTGGCAAGGTCCCGATTTTTGATATGGTCTGGACCCTTCGCTGGGCAAGTCCTGTCTGGGTCTTCTCCATAGCCGTTGCCGCGGCCATTGGGCTTAGCCTTATTGAGAGTTATCTAAGCGCCTCTGCCTCTAAGAGCGAGGAGCGTGAAAAATTCCTCTCCATACCAGCCGGTGTAGTCTTTCTTCTTGCCGTTGTTATCATCGGCGCACTGTATGTAATCTACTCTTTTTACCCCTCAATAAGTATTTTCCTTCACAGGGACGAGCTCTTTAACGACTCCATGCGTGCCTTTGTATCTCTATCCATAATAGGCGGCTCACTGGTAACGCTTATCGTACTTGGTGCGGGTTTTGCCCTTACATATTTTTATAAAGGCGGCAAGAACGTCTACGCCCTGATCATACTTGCCTTACTGGAGTTATGGTGGTGTGTGCCGCGTGGATATGCACCGGAGACGCTGCTGATGAAGTGGGTTCCGCTGGGCCTGGGTTTGCTTGTTGTATCTTTTTTCTTCAGAGAGAGGTTTATCTATGCTTTTATAGCAATTATTCTTTTTATAGGTTCAGTCTTTCTCATGGATACATTGGCCCCCAGGGGCTTTCCGCCGCTTGACGACCCTTTCAGTACCTCTCCCTATGTCTCTGCCATTAATAAGGATTCCCACGGCAGCAGGCCGCGCGTAGCAGGTGCCTATGGCGCGCTCTTTCCAAATTACGCAAGCGCTATCGGCCTTGATGACGTGAGGTACGTAAACTCCGTTACCCCACGGGAGTTTCAGTCTTTCCGTGAAAAATATCTTCACACTGAGACCTCTGGAGAGCTGAAAGAGATGTCCCTCTGGTTCAGCGGGCGGCCCGAGAGGATAGGCGATGAGAATCAGGAGGGCAGGCATATTTACAGTAAGATAGATAGCCCGCCTGAGCTTGATTTTATGGGTAGAGAGAGAGGGTATTCCATGCTTGGCGTGGGGTATTTTATATTCCCGGCTGATTACGGGAAGCGCGGCGGTGATGAGACTCTGCAAAAGAGTTTTGAAGAGAAGTTCCCCCTTATCTACAGCGGTAAAGACGCAAAGGTTTATAAGAACAGAGGCGCGCTGCCAAGGGTATATCTGGCAACGAATATTATAAGAGCCTCCACATGGGAGGAGGCGCAGAAGGTATTTATGGATGGTGATTTTAATCCGCTCTCAACGGCAGTTGTTGAAGATGATGATATCGCGCTTTCTCCCTCGATGCCGGGCCCTGGGGTAATTGCGCCGAAGATAATCACTGATAAATCCGATGCGCCAGAAGTTAAAGGGGAGGCGAGTGTGCCTCAGAAAAAAAACATTGAGGTAATTACCCCCGAAACCAAAGTGCCTGATGAACCCGCTGCTCTTGAGTTAAGCGCACCTCTTGATACTACTGCGAGGTTAATGATACCTGCGGTAGAGAGTTCTAATCCTAAGGGTGGTGTCATTAAAAATATCGAGTTAAGCGCACCGCTAAGTACAACCGGGGAGCTTCTATTAT
>JAJRZX010000007.1 GCA_024275045.1 Deltaproteobacteria bacterium | reverse complement strand
TTGCAACTCTTTTTCTAAAAAAACTCTTAATTTTTCGTTTTCTTTCGCTGTTGTAGGGTCTTTCTTATCCGGTCTTGCGCCGCGCTTGGGCTGGCCGTTGATTTAGAGTAGGGCAGTGCGCTCATCTGTTCTTCCTCCTGTTCTGTCTCTGCAACCTTCTTTTCTTCTTCCGCGCCTTGATTTTTGACTTGGGCATGGCTGGCGGCTCCGGAGTCATAGGCCCGTCGCCGCGTGAAAATGGCTTCGGCTGAACGACGTCATGCCGGAGAGTTTCAATCCGTTTTGTCACGGCCCTCTCGACCTCTGCTTTCAGGTCAATCCCTTTTGCTTCGACTTTGGCAATAAGCTCTTCGAGAGTTGGCTCTTCACCTTCCGGATAATCGCTACTCATACTTAGCCCTCCACTCCCATAAACCCCAACCCGGCCTCTGGCCCGCGCCGTGCCATTCCTGCCCTGCCTCTGGCATAGGCTGTAAGGACCTTTTTTCGGCTTTTTGGGGGGTCAAGTTGCAACCCCCTAATTTTATTGTTTTTTTATATTCCTTAATCATGGATGTCAAATGACGGCTGTATCTGACCACGGCTGTTCGGAAATTGGCATAATCGCCTCCGTGAAGCCTGCCAATCTCCGAGTCCAGCCGTTTTTCTTCGGCGGCCATCTCCGGAAAAGACTCTTCCATCCACGGCAGGAAGTTTTCAACTTTCTCTATCCCCTCAAGGCGGCGGCTGATGATATGAACCATCTTTACGAGGAGGTCGTCATAGCGGTCACTCAAAACGGTACATCCTCCTCATCTTTCCCCGCCGGGGTCTGCGCCGCAGGTCCCTTCATCTTCTGGACAACCAGAATCACCGGCCGCGCCGCCCTGGTGACCTCGCCCCATTCGTCTTCATCCTGTTCGATTGCTCCTTTGAGGCGCCATATCCCGCCGGCCTCGATGTCGAGGATCTTATCGGGGTGCAGGGCTATGACGTATTCTTCAGGGTCTCCGTTTTGGGGGCCAAACCGTACATGGACAACTGTCTCCTCTCCGGAGTCGTCTATATCGAGGACCTCGGTTGCAAGGATAAAGGCCGCGCGCCGGTGCTTGTGTTTCGAATCTGCGGGCTCCCAATGCTCGGCCCCGTAGAGGGTAAAATTCGTCCGTATAGCGCCCTTTCGTCCCTCGTACTGCGAGAGCATGCCGCGCATGGCCACAAGGTCGCCGGGCCTGAAGTCCTCCAAAAACTCCTGCACAAACTTACCCCAGAGCCGCCCAAAGGCCCGCACATTACCGTATTTTTCTGAGGAGCAGTCTATTACCACGTCAACGTAAGCCTTGCCGTTGGCCGTCTCTTTCTCCTTGAACTCCTTGAGCAAACCCCAGACATGGGCGCTGTTAAAGTGTCTCATGGGGCCTCCTGTTTTTGTTCGTCTACCCTCATAACGCGGTCTTCTTTTAACTCCTCGCGCACTCTTTCCATCTCGCGGTTAAGGTGCTCTTTTGCCAGTCTATTCAGCGCGTCGTTAAGCCTGCGTATTCTTATCACCTCAAAGGCGTAATAGACCATGGCGTCAAGGATCTCGGTCTCGGCCTCTTTCAGGAAGTTTCTCGGATCCTTCATAATCTCCAGCTCGCCGTACTTCTTTTCGCCCTCGTCGTACTTTACAAGGGCGTCCTCGAATATCCCGCGTACAAGCTTGTTTATCTCTGTCATGGTGTCACCTTCCCTGCATAGTTCAAAAATTCATCCAGTATGGCCAATACCTGCATCTCCGGTGTGCGGAAGTCTTGGCGGGCAAGGCCGTCAAGGGCCGCCTTTAGCTCGGGGTAGTCGGTAAAATCGACAGTTAGATAATAATCAGGGTCAACGGAGGTCTTTATCTGAAAATATTTGCCGTCACCGGACGGAACCACCTCTGTTTTTTTAATATCCTTGGCCGCTGGCCGCTTCTTATCCTTCATTTTTTCAAAAGCCTCGTCTATCATCTTTTGAGCTGGCTTACCGAGCGGATTAGCTATATTAATCGTGATGGTCTTTTCCGTCTTGCCGGGATCAGACAAAACAACCTCTTTTTCTCCCACGCACTCAGCAAAAGCATCCCACTCTTCATCGCTAATTGGCCCAAAAGCCTCATTGTCCGGCTTCTTGGCCGTCTTTGGTCTTGACCCTCTACGCCCGGTGTACTCAGGCACAGGCTTTCCAGCCTTCTCATATTTTCTAATAGTTGTCCCGCAGGCATGGCAAAGCCGGTTCTTTTTGCTGAAATATTTATCTCCGCTTTTGTCCTTCTTGCACCTTTTACAGACCTTCATCTCTGTCTGCGGGGCCTTTGGCGGAGCGGGCGGCGGCGGTTTTACGGCCCCTGGTGGCGGCCCCGGGTTGCTCTCTTTTTTACCCATCTTCTCCTCTCTCACAGCCCGCCGTCTGTCGTGGTCAACCTTAAAATGCTTTATGCAAAAGTCCCCGACAATGGCCAGTTCCGGACATTTGGGATAGATGCAACTCATCATGACTCGTCCTCCGGCCTTTTCAGGCTCAGTATCCGCCTGTCTCCTTCGCAGGGCTCGCACCAGACACCAAGGGTATTTGCCGCGATGAGCTTGTCATCGGAGACAATGCCGTGAAGAAACTCATAGGCCCGCTTGCCGGGCCGTATCTCTTTGTTGCAGAACTTACACTTCATAGCCCGTCCCCATCGGCGTAATAGGCCACCTTGCCGCTTGCTGTTACCTCCATGCTCGTGGCCTCGCGCAGTGTGAGGTATGCCTGCTCGTAATAATCCCTGTCAATGGTAAGGGCCGTTACCTTATCTTCCACAGCCTGGCGGGCAGTCAGCTTGCCTACTTGCAAGCTGACCATAATCAAGACGCCCGCAAAGGCTAAGGCAAATATGGCCGCAAGCATATTGTCGCCCGTTATCAGCCGTCGTCTCTCTCGTATAAGCTCCATCATAGCTCCCTTCCCACGTCTGTAATGCGGTTGACCCTGCTCTCGCCGAACTTCGAGAGCAGTTTTCTTACCTTATCCAGCTTCTCCTGTGCCTTGCCATTGGCGTAAGTGGCGCCGAGGTAGAAGATGGTGCTGATGTCGGCGCGGTTTACGCCGGGCGTCACGCTAACGAGCGTGTCAATCATCTTCTCGGCCTTTTCGTCGCGTTTTTCTACCATGACAGCCTCCTGTTTATGTTTATCTTTTGAGAGTTGCCACACCGTTATTTATTTCCGTGCAGATGTCCAATAGAACGCCGGGGCGTTTGTCTTCAGGCAGGGGATACAAGATGCCGCCTATAATTGATATGCCCAAAAGCAATATCTGTTTAGTCGATAGTTTGCCCATCAGCTCTGATATCTTTTTTTTAGCCGCTTTTTGCTCGTCTGTCTGTTTCATGATAGCCTCCATTAAAACAGCCCCCGCGCCAGCTCCATGCCGATGCCGAGGACAAAACCAAAGAGCACTACACCCATGAGCGCGCCGACAAAGAGCACGATCATCATAAAGGCGTCCAGCCACGTCCATGCTTTCATTCCCGCATATGTTTGCTGAAGCTCAAAGTCCGTCATCGTATTCCTCCTCAACTAATTAAGTTTTTAACGCTCTGCGGATACCACTTGCCGCCCTGCACGCGGCGCTCGCCCTGGCCGTAGCCTTTTGTCGGTACTTCCTGCTCGTTCAGGTGGTCGGCAATAGCCTGCAATGTCCACCCCGAGGCCCTCAACCCGCGGGCCTCGGTGATAATACCCTGCTCGAACAGGTTGGAAACGAGCCTGCCATCTACGTTGTCAAAGCCGTAAGGCGTATGGTTGTAAACGCACCCCGTGTCGCGTTTGTGACGCAGGGCGTCGCGTGTGCGCTCGGCTATGAGCTCGCGCTCGAAGGCCGCCTGGCTGACGATAATGGCAAATATGTGCCGGCCCATGGCCGTAGTGGTGTCGATGTGCTCGGTAACGGAGTGGAGGGCGATGCCGTAGTCTCTCAGCTCTTCTTCCGTCACCAGGGCGTCGATGCGGTTACGGAAGAGGCGGTCTGTTTTGTAGACGACAATGCCCTCGATCTCGCCTTTATATGCCAGGTCAAAGAGGCTCTGCACGTGCGGCCTGTGCGTCATGTCTTTTGCACTCACACCCTCGTCGCGTGTCAGGTACATAACGTCGAGGTCGTAGACCTTACAGTAAGCCAGTATCTTGGCCTCCTGCATCTCCAGCGAGACCCCGCCGCGCGCCTGCTCTTCCGTGCTTACGCGTATGTAGGCTCCTACTTTTTTCATGAGTTTGCCTCTTTCAACGGCCTCTCGCCTTGGACTTTTACACGCCTGCAACGGAAGTGTTTATATCTGTCGTTTCCCCACAAAGACGCCCTCGCGAGGTTTTTTATTATCCGCCCGCAATGGAAGCACGTCTCGGGTTTGCGGGCCTTAATGGCAAAGACTTCGTTACACCGTGGGCAGTAGAAGCGGTCTCCTCCCACCTGATAATTTTTAATCCGTACGGAGCCGCATTTTGGGCAGTATTTGTATCCGGATTCATTCATGGCTTATGCCCTCCGCGAGGGCCCGCGGGTTGCGCCCCGGCAGGGCGGCGGACTTCACCTTTTTACGGTCAGGTCGGATAAGCTGACCGTTAGCCGGGACGGAGGCAGGATTCGCAAAAAGAGGCAACTCGCCGGCACGGAGCCGCCGTACCTCTTTATAAAAAAGCTCGGAGCTGACCTTGCCGTCAAAGAGTAGATGCACAAGCCTCATATATTTTTTAGCGTTGGCCATTTTTAACCCTCATTCCGAATTCTCTTTGTCTCGCCTGTAACGGGCCTTTGTCTCCACGCGCCCGGGCCTGCGCTATGAGCTTGATTTTTAACTGCTCCACAGGCGAGACGCCCTCAAACTCTTCGGCATCTTCAGTGGGTCCGTACTCAAGCTCTCTCAGCCGCGCGTCCATCATGCGGACCTTAGCCTTGAGTTCTGCGATCTCTTTACTGAAAGCACTCATCAGCCCATCTCCTCAAGCAGGTGGAATAAGGCCATAACAGCGGCCATGTCCTCAAGGATTTCTTTGTGTATCCGCCTCAGCTCCGGCGGGCTTATACGTCCGTCTGCAAGGTCTTTACTTATTTCGGCACAGGTCTCGCCGAACTCGCGCGTCCAGTCAAGCAGGGCCTTCTGCACGTCCTTTCCCGCAGGCCCGGCGTCGGGCAGTTTTACGGGCGGCATAAAACGAAAACGGGCGCACAGCCAACGGATTGGCAGGTACGCCCGTTCAGGGTCAGTTTTCTCTATGGTGCTTATTACGGTCTCGATACGGTCGAGGGGGTTGCGCGTTCCGGACTGGAAGAAGTCTTCATCTGTGAGGGGTTGTTCTTTCCATTTTCTTACGAGGCTTGTTGAAATATGAAGGCCGGAGGCTACGGCCACAGTGTCTTGCCGTATGGTCTCCTCCATCGCCTGCCATGATGTCCATGCCCTGTATACCATTACCGTGCCCCCTCAAATTGGTAATTCCGTTTTATTCAGCCTTGCTGTAATCTCACATCATGTTGATTTTAAGCGTCCCCTCTGATATATTTGTAAAAACAGAACCAACCCCTCTGCCGCCGGTAAACGTCATCGGGGCTGGTCTGTCCTCGGCTCGGGAGGTCTCTTTGGATAGGGGGTCTTCGGAGGTCCGAGCCAAGTTGTTAAAGCGTTAAAAAGGAGTAAAGCCATGAGTAAAAAAGATGCACGGAACATAAATCTGAATATCCCTAATACCCCTCAAATTTCAATGATAGCCGCGCAGATAACGACGGCCTTTTATACCGCCCTTCTTCTAAAAAAGATGTCCGGCGTTGAGATAACCGCCGAGGTTGAGGAAGAATCCATAAAAGAAGTTGCGAAAAAAATCAATTGCTATGCAGAAACGATTAAAAAAGAGTTTAAAAACAGGCCCCTGTAATTAAGGGGCAAGCGATTGTTAAAGTTCAGTTGTATTTTTTGTCAACTTCATCAAGGCATTAGCCATAATTCGACTTCCCTTCTCCCGAATTTCAGCTTGCTCTTCGGGGCTGACAAGAGGCGTAAGTTCTTTTGTCTCGGGGTCAAAGGAGTAACCGTCGGCATGAGCTATCAGGCCACGGATGTCCGTAAGAAGTTGGATGATGTTCTCTGCTTGTGAGCTTGTGATTAAAACGGGTTTTTGTGCTGTTTTGTCTGACATGAAGCCCCCCCTTAGTTGATGTGATGATTTGATTATAGAAGATTCCTTCTAATTGTCAAGAGAAAATAGAGCATTTTTATGGAAAAATATGAGACTACAGGCCAACGCCTTTATTTTATTAGAAAAAAAATTCTAAAAATCCCGCGCGAAGTGCTTGCGAAAAGCCTTGAAGTCTCTTCTAAAAGCATTGAGAACTGGGAAAATGGAGTTTTTCCCATCAAAAGCACCATCCCTCAAAAAATATGGGATAAATATCATGATCGTCTCAGACAGGAAGATTATATTTGGTTTCTCACAGGTACCCGCGTGGAATACAAAGAGGCCGTCTCTATTCCCGTTTTTGGTCATGTTCCTGCCGGGTTCCCTGAGATTGTTGAAGAGGAAGTCATTGAATATATCACCTTGCCCGAGGCCCAAAAGGGGTGTTTCGCTGTCATTGTCCATGGTAACTCCATGGAGCCGGACATAAGAGATGGCGATTATGCCATATTCATACCCATTGAAAAGGCTGACGTTAGGCCCGGCGACGTGGTTGTGGCCCTTAATGAATTCAATCAGACTATGCTCAAGCGTTACGTAGTAGATCGCGAGGGCACGGCGTGGCTAAAATCAGACAATCCTATTCGTAAGCCCATAAAGGCTAATGAGAATCATACGATTGTAGGCAAGGTGAAAGAAACATGGCGCAAGCATAAGGTCTAAAGGAGAAAATCCATGAGAAAATATTTAATCCTGGCATTAAGCCTTATTTTTTTTCTCCCTGCGCTCGCTATCGCCGGGCAATGCAAGGTATGGTACGGTCCTACCCTGAAGTCTCTGACCGTCTTTGACTGGTCTATTTATGGTAAAAAGATTGGCTTAGGGAAATTGCAATGCCTCCCCTCTGACACGACACATTTTAAAGTCTCTGTAGATACAACAAATATCGGGTTCGGCCCGGCACTTGCGGTGAGTGGCAAGATAACAGTCCGTAAGCCACCGGTGCCTTACGAGTTTTTCGGCATGGTTAACCTGCGGGCTTATCTTGTCTCACCCGACGGATATGTCATCTGGCAGCAAGAGGGCATGCCGAAGGATGCAAATATCGGCAAAAAGGGAGGAACCAGCACTTTTATACTAATCAATGCTCTCAACAGTGGGCAGGTGAGGGGGAGTAAACTCTATATTTTTGCCCTTGGTGAATCATTTTATTCAAACGCCACAAAACAATGGGGGTCGCTCGTCTTTGGGGCCAAATTTATAAAAGTGGAATAGTGCGGAGTTATTAAAATAGGGAGCTATTATGTATTGTACGAGCTGTGGACACATCGGCAAATCTAAAAAAAAGACTCCGGGCAGTTTTTTTACAGAGCTTTTGCTTTGGATGCTCTTGATAGTCCCCGGCCTTATTTACTCAATATGGCGGCTTACGGCGAGAAAGAAAGTTTGCGTAAATTGCGGACACCCTACGGTAATACCTGAAGGCTCTCCACTCGCAAAAAAAAACCTTGATAGTTCAAACCCAGATCATGGATCGCTTTCAGTGCCATCTGCGGCCAAAAAGCCCAGGACTATTTTTGACGCGCCCGCTCCACCGCCACCGTGTCGCAAATGCCCTTTCTGCGCCGAACGGATACACCCCGATGCTGTTTTTTGCAAGCATTGCAAAAAAGACATTCCCGCCGTCGAGAAGCCAAAAACAGAATGCACCATGTGTGGTGAGGTATTCAGAGACGAGGGCGCTGTCTGCAAGAAGTGCGGCTTCGACCGCATCGATAACGTAATGACCGGAGGGGCAGAGGCCTGATGTCAGTCCGTCCCTACAAGAACGACCCTAATATGTGGATAATCGACTACTACCCCGCAGGCGGCAAGGGCAAGCGCATCCGTGAGCTCTTCCCGGGCGACGAGGCTACGGCGCGCCTCTATGAGGCGGAGATGCGCAAGTCTCACTTTCAGACTATGCCCGTTAATCCCAAAATCATAGATCTCTACCCTGAGTGGATAAACGAGTACAAGACAAATATCTCAGAAAATACCTTTCGCGACGCCAAAAACTGCTGGAATAAACTACTTCCTTTTTTCGGCCCCCGCCAACTGCCGCGCCTTACGCAGAGTGTTATCGAATCGTATAAAACTCAACGGCTCTCCGACATAGCTTATAACCGCAAAAAAGGGCCAACCGTATCAAAGCGCACCATAAATAAAGAGCTCTGCTATCTATCGAGCCTCATCAACTGGGCCGTAGAGCGCAATTATGCCCACCCTCTTCCCTTTAAGATAAAGAAGTTCGCCCGTGTGCGTTCGGCCAAAACGCTCATACCCACGCGTGATGAGATGCAGAGAATTTATACAGCCTTGGAGCCGAAGTATAAGCCAATCTTCCTCTTGCTCTACGACGGAGGCATGCGCCGCAGTGAGGTGATGACCCTCCGCGTTCAAGACGTGCATCTGGAGCAGGGCGTAATTCTGATAAAAGGCAAAGGCGGCAAGGAACGGCTTGTGCCTGTGACCACAAGCAGGCTCCGCGCGGCCCTAACCCAATCCGTAGGCAGGAAGAAAAAGGGCTTCCTTTTTATCAACCCCCACACAGGCAAGCCATACCACTCAATACGAAAGGCCCTCATACGCGCCGCTAAAAAGGCCGAGGTAAACCAGAGGGTATATCATCACCTTTTGCGCCACTCTTTCGGCACGCACTCTGCCGAGGCAGGCGTAGACCTGCGGGCCCTGCAGTCCATCATGGGCCATTCTACAATCAAGGTGACGGAGATATACACTCACATGGGCGGCGATTTCATACGCAAGGAAGGGGCTAAATTCGATGACTACATAAGGTACGCCGAAGACGCCGAGACCCCCATGGATAAAGGCCATAAAAAAGGATAATTTTCCTGAAAATCCTCGTGTCGGCGGTTCAATTCCGTCTCTGGGCACCACTAAAATCAAGGGGTTACGTTGAAAAACGTAACCCCTTTTTTATGGGTTTGATGACTGGTTGATGACTGGTAAGTTTTCACGCTGTTTTTCAGGCTACGTTCCCACCATAAACGTAAATAAATCCTTATTCGTCTTGGCCCAGACGCGACCCAGCGGATAGCTGGGGGCGTAGATGACAAACCGACCGTAATACTGCGCCGCCGTGAGGGGCGCCAGAGATGCATTGTCCGGTTTGAATGTAAGATTGCCGTTCACTATATCCGTCAGATCGAAGAGAGCTGCGTCGTTAACGGAATTCAAGGCCGCTATGGGCGCCACTCTGTCTATGGGATCATGATTCAGGGCGTAAAATTCGACTTCTATCTTCGACGCGCCCGATAAGTCCTTCGCGACTCCGTCTTCTTGAAATTGTACCTTTATCTCGTTACTCTTCTGCGTATAGGCGTATTCTGCCATATCAGACCCCGTTCATGGCGTGGTTGACGAAGACCTTAAGGGTATCGCTGGAGGTCTTCGTAAAGGTTGCCGCGAAGAGGGCATGCGTAAGGGCCTTCGTGGGCGTGACGATGTTGTCCACGAGCGCCAGCTCGGCAATGGCATTTCCGTTTCCCTCGGTGGTGGCGAAGCTCACGCGCCATGAGACTATCTTAATACCAGCCCCAGTGTTATCCGGATCCGTATCATTTGTCATTGGATAGGTAGCATCAACGGCCTTTCCTGATCCCGCGAGGAAGGTTCCCACGTCTATATCAGCCTTTGCCACTGCGGCACCATTTGTACCAAGCCTCATCCCGGCCACGGCCCATGAGGGCGCGCCTACGGCGGCCTCGGCGTAATATTGATCTCCATCGTTGGTGACGATGTTGGCCAGGCCTATTATCTGCCTCTTGCCTGGACCTTCGAGTAGTGCAAAGCCATTACACCTCCGCAGTTTTCCATCAGGAAAAAGGGTCTTTCCCGCAAGCAGTTTCATGGCTACCAACCTCTCTATCACGCTCAACTTCGTGTCTCTTCTTCTCAGTCTTTTCATCAATTCCTCCTGTCGGCGTTTTATTGTTTTATTGATTTTTTTTTCAAAACCGTTACCACGTTCTCATGCGTCCGAACTTTTTCATTTGTGCCCATTGCGCTCTTGAAGGCCCTGTATGCGCCTGCGCACATCAACGCCCAGAAAAGCAGGGCTGATACATGGATAAAAACGTTCCATATCATACTCATGGCTTGACCTCTCTCTTTGGGGTTTTGCTGATTATACTTTTTTGATTTGTTAGGGAAGTTATCTCACGCGCAAGGGTGTTGCTCTTTATGATTCTTTGATGCGTCAGCGAGCTAATCCCCCGCTTAACAGAAAGGAAGACAAGGGTAAGGTTCTCGCCGAGTAGACCAAGAGTGTCAAAGATGAGCTTTTTCAGGAGCCCTTCAACG
>JAJRZX010000096.1 GCA_024275045.1 Deltaproteobacteria bacterium | reverse complement strand
GGTAATAACCATTAATATTAAAAAAATCTTTCTCATTCTACCTGTCCTGCCAGGACTGAGGTTAAATACAAGAGACCTGCGTGAGTTATTAAACTCATCTCAGCTCCTGCGGCCTGTTGCCTGTATAATCGTAAAGAAAGAGTATGGTCTTCCAGACCTCGGTGCTTGAGAGCATACTCTCCCAGGCGGGCATGGCTGAGCTCCACGGCGCCGATTCATAGGGCAGCCCCGGCCCTCCGGTGACTATCCTCCAGAAGAGATATGATTCCTGCAGCTGCGCTATGGTGTTGCCTCCCTTAAATGGCAGAGGCGCGGGGGTAAAGGCACGGGCATAATGACCTCTGCCGTCAAGAAGAGCGCCGTGACAGAAAAAACAGTTCTTAAAATATATCTCGCCGCCTTGCTTTACGGCCTTTCTGAACTCCCCGGGGTTGGTCTTCTCAAGGGCCCTGAAGGGGTTTTTTGTACTCTGAATCACAAACTCTCTGCCGTAAGCCCGGAATGAATCCGGAGGAGCCGGGTGCACCTGCCTGTGCTCAACCGGTGCAGCAACCTCTGAGTGTAAAGAGCGGTAGGTAAGAAAGGCGAATGCAAGGGGTATGAGTATAAAGACAACTCTCCGCAGACGCCTCTTCTCCGGTGAATTTACAAAACTCACAATGGGACGCAAGAGCCCCTCGGCCCCTTTATCCGTTACGGTAATAACAAGGAGTATCATGACGATGGAAAAGAACATGTAAAGTACGATGAGGCTCTCTGGAAGGGGCTGGCCAAAGAGCGCGGGCATGTTTACGATAATAAAGGCAGCGATTGTAAAAAGGACAAACTGTAAGAGAGGTGAGATCTTCATGGATTTTATTTTTCGCCTGCCTCTTCACGGCCCGCGGCTCGGCCGTAAGTTATGGGCGTATCGGGTGTTACCGTAACCTCTACCCCTGAGAGGCTCTGAAGATAGGCAGCAACAGCCCTTATCTCGGCATCGCTCAGCCCTATCGCCGGGCTCCTTACATCGGGCATGGCGCTGAGTTTATCACCTGAACCAACGACACCAAGACCTTTAACAACATAGGCCGATGGAGAGAGCATGGACTCGAATACATACTCCAGAGCGCTCTTCGCACTCCCTCTGTACCGTGAATCCTTCAGACGCTGAGGGGCCGTTATAAATACGCGGTCAAGCACCTCGGCCCTGCCCGAGTGCATGTGGCATAACGTACATACGCCCTTACCAGTAAAGATAACCTCGCCAAGAGAGACGATATCATCATCTTCCATAACGCCGTCCGTATAGGAAGAGGCCGTCTCAGGCGGGCCCTCAAGGGCTACCTTCGGAAAATACTCCACACCAAAGAAGGTATAAAAACCTATAATAAGAAGGCCGAAGATAACTAACTTTAATAGATGCATTAACCAGTCCCCTGCAAAACCCGGGATATTTTCTATCTCCGGAGACCGTGAAATCCGCAGCCCCTCAGGCCGATGTGCCTTCCGAGGTCTTAAGCTGGCCCAGCCAGAAGATAAAGAGGATTATACCAAGGAAGATTATAGTGCCGATGGAGACGGTCTTCACGGCATAGGAGAGCGCCGGAGTATAGGCGTCCGGTGAGTTGTCCTTCATAATCCCCGTAATATGCCACTGCTGCCTTATGGCCTCGCTTATATATCCCATGAGCCCCATTAGCCAGGTAAGTGATACGGCTATGAGCACCAGTGCGTACTGGCTTCTTCTCGGCATACGCCCCCATCTTAAGGGGGCAAACTCTCTTGCGCCTCTAAGCATAAAGTACTCGATAATAAAGGCGGCTGAGATTACGGTTATAGTGGTTGAGACCTGCGGGATGGATGAAATTACCTTATAGACCGTATCTGTATAGTAACCGTAATATACGCCAAGGAATATAATATTTAATGTGCCGGCAACGTAAAGCGCGATGATGGCGGCATTGCCGTAAGACGACCATGTTACGACCGAGACCCTGTTGGCCCTCCTGTACAGGAGAAAACTCAGAGACGTGCATAAGAGCATTATATTTATCGCCGTGTTCTTGGCAGGCATAAGGCCCAGCGGGGCAACAAGGGCATGGTACCTGCCTCCCATGGCAAGCTCCTCACTTGCCTTCAGGACAAGGGTATGAGGGGTGAACCATACAAGAAAACAGAGAAACATTATAAAGGCAATGTACTTTACATACCTCGTATACCTGTAGGCCCCGTCGCTTCTGTGCATACCGCACCAGAGGTAATAATTAGCCGCGAGAAAGAGCGAGCCTATTACCACGGCCTGCATTATGAATATTCTACCAAAGACGCCGCCCATGAGCGTTACGCCCATCTGCTGACTGTACGCGTATATCTCAACGGCAAGCCAGTATCCCGCAAAGGGCAGAGGCAGCAGAGCGGCCACGGCTATAATGCTTGCCGTGTAACCCATCCAGTCGTAATAAGCGCGCTCCTCCGTACCCGCTGCGCTTAAAAATTTATAGGCCGCGTAGGCGCCCACAATGGAGCCGCCGTAAGCGATATTGGAGATAAACCTGTGCAGGTTTAGAGGGTTCCAGAGGGCGGTGTGTATGGCGTGCCAGATGTTGCCGTCAAAGACCCCTGCGGAATCAACGCCTCCGGGGGATATCATAAAGGTCATCCACGCGTTTGCGATGAACATAAGTGTAATGCCCGATGCGTTTAGAAGAAGCCCAGTTGTAAGGTGGAGCCACTTCAAGGTGCCTGACCTCATGGAGTGCCAGCCGTAGTAATATATGTAAAGGGCAAGGCTCTCAAAGAAGAAGAGAAAGGCATAGGCAAGCATGGTGGGGCCAAATATTTGAGAGAGATAACCGAGAAGCTGAGGGTAAAAGACAAGCAAGCTCAGGAGCAGCAGCCCGCCCGTAAGGGCCGTAAGGGAGTATGCCGTAATGCTTACACGTATGAACTCGTAGGCAACCTTATCATATCTGCGGTCCCTCTTAATCATGCCAATGCCCTCAAGTATAAGGACAAATATGGGCACTGAGAGCACAAAGGCAGCGAACCATAGGTGCATCTGCGCCGCAAGCCATACGGAAACCCTGCCGTTCACACCGTTTATGCGGGGATAATCTCTTGCATGAAGCCTGGGGGCAGGGGCGTATCTTGAGCTGACTTTATCTGATGCAAGTTCATGCCCTGCCTGTGCTGCTTCTCTGCTCATGGCCGCGTCTTGAGCAGAGGGGGCTGAGGCGTAACTCGGCTCCGGATTCATGGCAAAGATAAAAAAGGCCATAAAAATAATGGCCGAGAGGGTTACCATGCGCAGAAGGTACGGTGGTCTTATAAAGGCTGCAAATCTCATTATAAAAAAAATAATCTCTCAAAAATCATAGTATTAAAGGGCGTGATAGATAAGGGGCAGCCCGCGGGCGTTAAAGATAATAAAATCCAAAAGAATAAAGGCGCCGCCAAAGAGAAGCACAAATATAAAAAACGCCAGAATAGACTTTGCCATGAGAGTACAATCCTCAGTTATGCAAGAGAAACCAGTAAAAGAAATACAGAACGCCCGCAAGGGCCGTAATAAATATTATGGCCCCCAAGAGGCTTGAGTCCTTATCCATTCTTTCATTACCTGCCATACGAAAAAGACCTTTCCAAGAGGATGCTAATAGTTGACAAACCTTTTTCCATGGATTATTTTGAAGATATGAGTAAACGAATAAAGAGCCTGCTGAGCAGTCCGGTTGATATTATCATATTTCTTGGAGCACTTGTAAATCTTATTGTAATCTCAGGCATTGTAGCGCTCTATCTCTATGGGCGCTGAGCCTGCGATATCAATATATCTCGTTAAAGATATTGAGAATATGGGGTACTACCTGTTTTTTTCTTGAGATTACACCCTTTAGCTCATAGACATCCTTATCTATCTCACGGTAACCCAGGTTAAAGAAGACCTCCGGCACTCCCACGGCAAGAAAAAGCGAGGTGCCAAGCACGATATCGGTAACAAGAAGCGCCGAGAGGAGCAGGCCCTCTTTTGCCATGAGTCCCTGAAGAACCTTTCTGAGGTTATCCTTTTCCTTGTAAAACTCATCAAAACCAATGGTCTCAACCTGACCTATGCCAAAGGTCTTGCCGGCAGCCGTAAAGACCTTATGGTCGCTCTTTACAACCGCCTCTGCGCCGCGTTTTTTAAGGCTCGAGGTGGCGCGGAATATCTCCTCGCCAAATACCCGTGAATCAATCTCCGAGACCTTCTCAAGAATCTTTACAATATCCCTGTCTCTATCTGTAGTGGTAGGGGATTTCAGTAAGACCGTATCTGAGAGCACCCCTGCAAGAAGAAGGGCGGCCATGTCTTTATCCAGTGCCACCCCCTCGGTCCCGTAAAGCTCGGCAACAAGGGTTGAGGTGCTTCCCACGGGGCCGCAGACAAAGGGTATGGGTTTCATGGACTGAAACCCGCCTATCCTGTGATGGTCCACAACACCCATAATCTCCACCTTGGCGGCACCGTCCACGGCCTGTGCCAGCTCGTTGTGGTCAACCAGTATAAGGGATATGGGCGATGGTTTAAGGATACGGCTCCTTGTGACAAGGCCCTGCAGAACGCCTTTTTTATTAACCACCATCAGGCCCGTAACCTTTTCAAGCCTGTACTTAATGGTCTCTGTAAGCTCATTGCGGTCAATGGTATCAAAGGAGGTATCGCATATCATGGAGGCCGGTGTGCTTAGCCTTACTATCTGCGCCGTGGTGGCGGAATCAAAGGGTGATACGATGAGACTTACGCCCTTTTCTTTTGCAAGCGAGAGGACCCCATCACTTACATCAAAACCTCCGCTTACAATAAGGAGGTGTACGCCAAGCTCTATGGTCTCACGCTGAATATCTTCTCTATCGCCAACTACGACTACACACTCCTCCGCCCCCTTGCTCCTGATTGTGGAGAGAAAAGACTCCACGCTCATGGCACCTACAAATAAAGAGAGTGTCTGCTGCGCCCCGTCTGTGAAGTCCAATAAAGACCTGCCGCCAAGTGCCTCGATTATATTATCCGTAGAGGCCCGCACAAGACGCGCCGGGCCGGGCTCGGTTGCCGCCATGAATTTTCTGGCAAGGTACATAAGCGTAATCACCCCGTATGGGCTTCCGTCTTCGTTAATAACTGGGATAAAACGCACCTTCTCCCGCTCCATGAGTTTTACGACCTTTATAAGAGGCGTACACGGAGAGACGGTAAAGAGGTTCTCGGCCATAACATCCCTTGCCCGCGGATGTACATCCGGCACATAGAGCGGAGGGGTGATGCCGAGCCTTTCCAGTATAAAAGTTGTCTGCGGGTTCAGATCCCCTGCGCGCGCCGCCACCACGTTCTCCATACCAAGCCTTTTCTTAAGGCGCGCCAGAGCTATGGCCGAACAGACTGAGTCCGTATCAGGGTTCTTATGCCCAATTACATAAACTGTTCCCATGCTTAAACTCCTGCTCCATCATCTACACTTATAAGCACTTTCAGCACCGAGGACTTCCCTGACTCATCTATGGCGCAAAGCCCCTCTTCAAGGGGATAGACCGCGCTTATGAAGGGTTTAACATCTATTGTTCCACCGGCTATGGCCTGAATAGCCGGGGTAAAAGGGCCGCACCTCGAACCCACTATGGTTATCTCATCTATTACCGCTTTATTTAAGGCCTCGCCGCTTCTCTTTGCAACCGTTGTCTTAAGCACCACCGTGCCGCGTGGTCTGGTAATGGAGAGGGCATTGAAGAGACCTTTGCTTTCCCCCGTACAATCCACGGTAACATCAAACTCCGTATGTACGCCTTCCATACCGCAACTTACGGAGATACCCTTTTGTTTAAAGGCGTCCAATCTATGAGTGTGGCGGCCGATTAGCGTAAGGTCACACCCGGTCTGCATAAGAACCAGTGCAACGAGAAGGCCCAACTTGCCGTCTCCAAGCACGGCAACACTTACGCCGCTGCCAACAGGTATCTGACGTATTATCTCAAAGGCTGCCCCAAGGGGCTCGATAAATACGGCCTCCTCAAATGAAATACTATCAGGCAGAAGATAAAGGTTCTTCTCCGGCAGAGTAAGGTACTCTGCAAATGCACCGTCTTTATTAAGTATGCCCAGCACCTTTCTCCGGGGGCAATGATTCTCAAGCCCGGAGGCGCAGTAGACGCAGGTGGCGCAGCCAATGTTAATTGAACCCGTCACTCTTCTGCCTGCAAAGGACTTATCAGGCGCCCACTCCACCACGCCTGAGAACTCGTGCCCCGGTACGCCGCTAAACCCCATGTAACCCTTTACAAGCTCCATGTCTGTAGCGCATACACCTGCGTAAGCTACTCGTACAAGGGCCTCATCACCAATGGGTTCTGGCCGTGGATAATCATCTCTAAAAGAAATGGTTTTATTAAGAATCAGGGCGCGCATAAAATAAGATCTCTCATAGATAAAAAAGCCTCAGGATACCCCAAAAAGCCCCTGCCTCTCTGTATACGCCGCGGCGGCATAAGAAAAATCCCCTATCCCTTATGCCCCTTGTAATAATCACATAGTTCCTTTACGGGACACTGCCCGCAGAGAGGTTTACGCGCCTTGCAGGTCTTTCTGCCGTGAAGTATGAGTAAGTGCGTACCAAGGGTCCAGGACCCTTTATCTATAATAGCCGTAAGGTCTTGCTCTATATCATCTGGTTTAACGGACTCAGTGAGCCCGAGACGCAGGGAGACCCTCTTTACATGCGTATCAACGGCAAGGGCAGGCACGTCAAAGGCGTTGCCAAGGACTATATTTGCCGTCTTTCTCCCAACTCCGGGTAGAGTTACAAGCTCCTCAAGGGTAGCCGGCACCTTGCCCCCAAACTCCTCAATAAGTTTGGCACAGCACTTTTTGATGTTCTTTGCCTTGTTCCTGAAAAAATTAACAGAGCTTATATCCTGCTCCAGCTCGCCAATCTCCGCAGCAGCGTAATCCCTGGCCGAACCATACTTCTGAAATAACCCCTCAGTAACCTTATTAACGAGTTTATCGGTAGCCTGCGCAGAGAGGATTGTGGATATTAGCAGCTCAAGGGGGTCTCTGTAATTAAGGGCTGACCGTGCATGGGGGAATTCAACTCTGAGAATATCAAGAACCCTGCGGGCCCTCTCTCTTCTCTTCTTTTTAATGGCGGAGTTCATAAGTTTGGTCAGAAAGAAGGGTTAGTTTTTACGCTCAACAACATAATCAGCAACAGCCATGAGAGACATCCTCGCCACATCGGGCTTAAAGAGCTCAAGGTTTTTCTTGGCCCTGGATATATACTCCAGTGCACGGCGCCGTGTATACTCAATGCCTCCGTAGCTGTTAATTACAGCCACCACATCCTTAACCACCTCACTCCCGCTCGCATCAGACTCTAAGGCCTCGCGCAGCACAGACTTTTCGGCCTCGCCTGCCTTGCTGTAGGCGTGAATAAGAGGCATCGTTACCTTGCCCTCTCGGATATCATTACCTATGCTTTTGCCAAGGTCTTCATCCGTGGAGATATAATCAAGGCAATCATCCATAAGCTGATAAGCTATGCCAAGACCCATGCCGTACTCTGAGAGGGCTGACTCCTGCTGAAGGGATGCCCCAGATATCATGGCCGCCACCTGAGATGAGGCGGCAAAAAGCACTGCCGTCTTATTGGTAACTACCTCCAGGTACTCCTCTTCCGTGGTCTCTATGTCGCCATGTTTCAGGAGCTGCTTAATCTCACCCTCTGCCATACCCGTAGTGGTCTGTGAAAGTACCTGCAGTATTCTCTCGTTACCGTTACACACGGCAAGGCTGAATGCCCGTGAGAGCAGGTAATCACCTACAAGCACGCTGGCCCCGTCGCCCCATACCACATTGGCCGTAGCCGTGCCGCGGCGCAAGTTTGCGTTATCCACAACATCGTCATGGAGCAGAGTTGCCGTATGTATGTACTCGATAACAGCGGCAAGGTCTATGTGAAGGTCGCCCTTGTAATCAAAGAGCCTTGAGCAGAGGAGCATAATGAGGGGGCGGAAACGCTTGCCGCCGCTTGCAAGGATATACTCACCTACCTTGCCTACAAGCCAGACATCTGAGTTGAGATTTCTCGTAAAAGACTCCTCAACCAGGCGGACATCGTCCTTTATAAGGTCCATAACTTCCTGAATACGCATTACTCTGCCCTCTCCTTCGCGATAACGCAAAAAATTCATCTATTTGCCAAGAAATAATGTTAACCCAACCATCCCCTCTCTGTCAAAAGTTTTCCCCTCTTAAGGACTTTTTAAAGGACGCAGATATCATTTAATAAACACCTGGAACACTTTAAGATATCCACCTTGTGAGGGCATTTATCCAGAATTCCAAGCCTGCAGAGGGCAAAATCATACTTAACAGGGTCTTTGGGGTCGAGTTTTTTAAGTGATTCCGTAATCTCCTCTGCCATCTTCCAGTCTCTTGACTTTCTGCTGCTTAATCCGAGGTTTCCTGCTATGCGGGCGATATGAGTGTCCAGGGGAATAACGAGTTTAGCCGGGCTCACGCCCTTCCATATACCAAGGTCAAGACCATCGCCGCGTCGCACCATCCATCGAAGATAGAGGTTAAGCCTCTTACATGAGCTTCCCCCTGCGGGAGAAGAGAAAAAGAACCGCACCCCCGCCTTAGCAGGCAGTCTGTCAGCGCCGTATATACCTGCCGTCTCAAGGGCCAGTACATTGGCGGTAAAGACCTCAAGGGCCTTTTTAATATTATAATCCCCCGGAGAGTACCCCTTCATGAAAAAACCCCCGATGGAACCGCTCTGTTCTACCATCTGCCTCATAAAATAGATCAGACAGGTTATATCCGCCCCTGTATTAAACCTGTGGCGAAATCCGCTAAAAAGGCTGCCCTCCACATGAGGACGAAAATTCATGGTAAATTCCCCGGGAGAGCCCTCCATGGGAGCAAGGACCTTTTCAATACTTCTCTTGATACCGGAGACACGGCCATAAGCAAGGCTTGAGGCTATGAGCCCAACTATCTCACAGTCCAGGGGAGTGTTGAACTTGTGCACATAATAAAGCGGATCGCTTGATAAAAACCCCTTATCATATGCGTTGTAAAGACTATCAAGGCGTTTTTTCAGTAAGGCTGAATTGTTTATCACCGCTTCGCACCGCTCCTCTACCTGCTTTTTTACTCTCAATGGCTCTTGTTTTCATGGTAATGGATATTTACCGATAAAGTCAATGCAAGGGAGTATACATGATGTAAAAAGAGAGGGCAAAGAGCTCAAGACCACTCATAAAAAGACTTTCAGGCTCTGCTGAAATACTATATAATCTTTTAAACAGAGTATTTTTTTTATTGAATCATCGGAGGATCAGATGAAAACACGCAGAGTTCTCTTCAGCTTAATTCTGATGATAACGACTTTTACACTTACCGCCGCAACGGCCCGCGGTGATGAATCCGATTTTCTAAAGACATTCCGCAAAGCATATGATGTAAACATCGGCATTAAAAAGGTTATAGAAGAACACAGAGACCTTGTGCCCGGGGAGATTGAAGAGCTGCTTGAAGATAGCCACTCAGAGAAACTAACCCCTGAGCAAAGAGCCGAGAAACAGTATATAGCCGAGACCATGGCCCGGGTTTACAAAGACGTTACCGGTGATATCTCCTTCCTCATTGAGGTTAAGAGAGAAATCTTCAACTCAAGGCTTCACTCCCCGGTACGCGGAGCCGCAGTAAAGGGCATCAATATAATCAGCATGCCCCGCGCAACGGATAATGAAAAAAACATCTTCACACCTGACAACTTAATCATCAATGCCGGAGAATGGGTAAAGTGGGAGAATAACGCCGGGGAGGCCCATATATTTTCCTCCATGCCTCTCATTGGAAAGCAGGTATTATTTACACCGAGCATTAAACCCGATGAGACATGGATACAGCGTTTCTCTGAACCGGGGGAGTATTTTTACTTCTGCTTTATCCACAGCAGCATGGTGGGCAAGATTACCGTTCTGCCCAAAGATAAAGAGCTCGTGATTGAGAAAAAAGGTGCCGTAGGCGCAGAGCATGAACAGTTTGAGACACATGACGGCGGAGAAGAGCATGGCAGTAAAGGGGAGTAAAAAAACTCTTCTAAAAATATTTTTCTGAGATATAATCGATGGCAGGTAATAAAAGATAAGTATTTTGGTCAAGCCCCGGAGGCTCTATACCACGTACAATATGTGGCAAAGAGTGGCTTGAGCAATCACTGCGGTATCACCGCATAAGATTAAAGGACGGGGGTATAATATGAGTGCAATCAAGGTCTTACTAATTACGCTTATGGCGAGTTTTTTTCTCTTTGGCGGCCAGGCCCGTGCGGAGTATTCTCCTCTTGTAACGGAGTTCATGAGAGCTTATGACGCAAAAGACATTCCCGGCATGGGTGAGCTTGTAAAATCAAACAAGGACAAGATACCCGCCGAGGTGCGTACCCTTGTTAAAGAGGCCCTGGTAAAAGACCTTGCCACTGAGGACAAAGAGGCTAACTTTTTTATAGGCGAGCTCCTTGCAAGAGAATACAACAACCTCACTGAAGACTCCAGCCTTCTCATTGAGCTCAAACAGGCGGAGTTCAACTCCTTGCTTCATAAGGCAGTAACACCCAAGGCCAAAAAAGGCATTATTACAGTTGAGATCCCCACCGGCACGGAAAAGCAAAAAAATGTCTTCACACCTGACAATATTATCATCCGCGAGGGCGATACCGTAAGGTGGAAGAACAACGATACTCTTGCTCATATCTTCGCCTCCATGCCTCTTATAGGCAATGGCGGTATTTTCACGCCCAGCATTGAGGGTGGCGCCACATGGGACTTCAAGTTCGATAAACCCGGCGAGTATTACTACCTCTGCTTCATACACAAGGGTATGATCGGTAAGGTTACTGTTCTCGCATCAGAAAAAAAAGAGCCTGAAACAAAGAAAATAACAGACAAAGTAGAAAATAAAGAACCCGAAGGCGATACAAAGGCAGAATAAGTCTCATTGGTCTTTCTATGCCGGGTATCTTTATTTTCCGGGGAGGGAGTAAGATTTCTCTTTATCTACTCCACTATCCGTGTTATTATTTCTTTTTACATATTGTACCAACCGGTCGGTACGCGCAGAGTCATGGTTGATCCCCATCCTTAATCTTCAACCCTTTCACAGCAATCACCTTAAATATCCAGCCTAGACCGGCCCATTCAAAGGGGTAGGCCGCTTATATTGGAGCATTATTATATGAAGTTCGATGAACTCGGCCTCCAGGCCGAACTCTTGCGTGCAGTCTCTGCCGAGGGTTACACCACACCAACACCTGTGCAGGCACGTACAATCCCCGTAGTATTACAGAGGCGCGACGTACTTGCCGGAGCGCAGACAGGCACTGGCAAGACCGCCGCATTTGCGCTGCCCATTCTACAGATATTAAACGCAACAGGAAGGGGTCGTCACCCGAGAGCCCTTGTCCTTACCCCAACGCGCGAGCTCGCTGCGCAGGTACATGAGAGTATACGCACATATGGCTGTAATACGCCCCTGCGCTCTGCCGTGGTATTTGGCGGAGTTGGCATAAACCCTCAGATAGATAAGTTACGCCGCGGCGTAGATATACTGGTGGCCACCCCCGGCCGTCTCCTTGACCATGCCTCACAGCGCACCGTAAACCTGTCCAAGGTAGAGATACTCGTCCTTGACGAGGCGGACCGTATGCTTGATATGGGTTTTATCTACGATATAAAGAGGATTTTAAAACTCCTGCCAATAAGAAGACAGAACCTGCTCTTCTCTGCCACATACTCTGATGAGATTAAGACCCTTGCCAACGGATACCTTAAGAACCCGGAGCTTATCGAGGTGGCACGGCGCAACAAGGCCGCGGAGACAGTTACACAGGTAGTGCATCCAGTGGGACATTCTCATAAACGCGAGTTGCTCTCCCACCTTATTAAAGACGGCAACTGGGGGCGCGTACTCGTATTTACGCGCACAAAACACGGGGCCAACCGCCTCTCCAAACAGCTCATGAGCGATGGCATAAGCGCCACGGCCATACACGGCAACAAGAGCCAGGCTGCGCGCACAAAGGCGCTTGCCGACTTTAAGAAGGGCGCGGTAAGCACCCTTGTGGCAACGGATATCGCAGCACGCGGCCTTGATATAGACCACTTGCCTCATGTTGTAAATTTTGACCTCCCAAACGTTGCCGAAGATTACGTACACCGTATCGGACGCACGGGCAGGGCCGGAGAAGACGGCGTTGCGCTCTCGCTTGTCTGCAAGGGAGAGCAGGGGCTCTTAAGAAATATCCACAGAGTGCTCCGCCACGATATACCCGTTCAGCATGTTGAGGGTTTTTCGCAGAGCGATTGCCCGGCTGAGGGACACCGCATGGGTCAGAGACAAGGCGGCGGGCAGAGAAGAAACAATACCCGTAAGCCGCCCCTCTCAAGCAGTAGCCGAGGCGCACGAAATTACGGAGAAAAAAGAACATACCGTCGCTCGGGTTGAGCGATAAGGGTAATTCCCCTATATAATAACAGACATGCAGCCATACTCTCTGAGATTATGGCTGCATTTTGATCTCAGCCATGACGGCACCGGTAAGTCAAGACTATAAGAATAGTAAATCCAAGACCTGAAAATCTCAGGATAAGAGTCCTATTCATAAGATACACTTCTGTGAAAAATCTCATGCAAACCCATGGCCTCACAGCGACGCAAGAGCACCGTTTTTAATTTCAAGCATTCCTTGCTATTACCCCAAGGGCCTGTTAGCCTTAAAGAAGAAACATATCGATTGTATCCATTCTCGCAGTACTCTCTCTCTATCATTCCAAGGAGTCCTATTGAAACTTTTACTCATACTTCCGGACAACAAGCGCAGCTACTGGGGCGGTGTATCAAATAGCGGAAAAGCAGGTTTTGCCAGACTTTGCCTCACTACCATAGCAGGGCTTACCCCCGAAGACTGGGAAGTGGAGATTCATGACGCAAGGGTGAAAGCCATTGATTACAACGTAAGAGCAGACCTTGTGGGAATAACGGGACTTACATCTGAGATGCCTCGTGCCTTTGAAATAGCCGACGGCTTCCGTAATGCCGGGCATACGGTGGTAATGGGCGGCGTTCACGTCTCGGCTCTACCCGAAGAGGCACTGGAGCACTGCGACGCCGTTGTTATCGGAGAGGCTGAGCTGGTATGGGCAGGGCTGCTTGAGGACTTTAAGAGAGGCAAACTCAAAGAGCGTTACAGGGCCGAGTTATGCGATATGAAGAACATGGCCATACCCAGCCGTGTCCTTCTTGACAGGTCCATGTACGGCAGCGGATTTAATACCCTGCAGGCTACACGCGGCTGTCCCTTTAACTGCGACTACTGCACAGTGACCTCTTTTTTCGGTAATAAGTTCAGGGTCAGACCATCAGATGAGGTGATTGCCGAGGTAAAGGACCTGAATACGAACAAATTCTTCTTTATGGACGATAATATCGTTGGAAGACCAAAATACGCAAAAGAGCTTTTTGAGAAACTCATACCACTTCAATTAAGCTGGGGCAGTCAGGCGTCCATAACAATAGCCAAGGACCCCGAGCTCCTGAAACTCTACGCCAGGAGCGGAGGCAAGTACGCCTTTATAGGTTTTGAATCCCTGTCACAGAAGAACCTTGAAAAGATGAAAAAAGGCTGGAACTCCGCCGAGAGCTACAGTGAGTCTGTAAAAAAGATACAAAAGGCCGGCATAAGCATTGTATCCAGCTTTGTATTCGGTCTTGACGAAGACGATGCCAATGTCTTTCAAAACACATATGACTTCATAATAAAGAACAATATCAACGCGGCGCAGTATCATATACTTACCCCGCTGCCCGGCACCGTAACCTACAAAGAGATGGAGAGTGAGGGCAGAATAACAGACCGTGACTGGAGCCGCTACCATACCGGCGAGGTGGTCTTCAAACCCCGCGGCATGAGCGCCGAGGAGCTTCTTGACGGGTACCACCGCATATTCCGCAAGACTTACTCCATACAAAACATCCTCAAGCGCTGTATCGGAGACCCCCGCGGCCTCTCTTTCAGACTTGGCGCGAACCTGAGCTATAGAAAAAAAGCCCTTAAGATGCCGCGCACTCCGGGGTTTTAGATTCCTTCCCCCCCTTTTTTATTTTATGCCTTCTTTTACTTACCAGACAACGTAACTCTTTATGAGAACCTTTTTCCGTCTTCTCCTATTGCAAGATAGCCTCTTAAACTCAATTAAATAAATCAAAAGGCCGTTAAGCAATTAAAGCAGCTCAACGGCCTTATTAAAATAATTTTCTATGTCTGCTCTTTCTTGACTTGCTTCTTTCAAAAAAAGAAAGTGGTCGGGGCGAGAGGATTTGAACCTCCGACCCCCGCGTCCCGAAGGCTAAAAAACACAAAATCGTAAGGGTTTGATTTTAGGTCTGGTTTCCCCTTTTACCTTCAAAATCAATACCTTAACGGCCTTACAATACTTCTATTCATTTCAGTGTATTCTATCCATTGTGCTAAATTTTAGCACAATTTTAGCACAGTCGGGTGGAGTGAATTCCTCTGGTGAGCTAATGTAGGTGAGAACGAAGCCCCTGTATAAGGCGCCTTGCCACCCCGCTTCTTCATGATTCAGACAGGTGTCCTCTTAAAAGCCGCCCTGATAACTGCCCAAACCAGGAAGGCGTAGAAATATCGCAGAGCCACTTAAACCCGCACCTTTGCCTTAAAGCTCATATTGTCTTTGTCAAAGTGGCCTATTAATTTTCCATCCAACGATACATCAATGCGATAGGTCCCACGTGAGAGGTCTATAATGTGCTTATAGGAGAGCCTTTCCTCAAGCTTGCGTCTATCCTCTCTCGTCGGTTATCTCATTGATGAGACCGTCGGCTTTCGTAGTAACGCCATAATAGCCTTCCGGATTTTTGAAAAAGGTTGATGAGGAGGTAAGGCCTGTATTACCCGTGGCATTCCATTTTACCTTTGTCGTTGATTCAATGATGGAGAAGTGGAGATGAGGGCCGGTGACTCTGTGTCCGGTCTTTCCGGACAGGCCTATTTGCTCGCTCCTCTTAACATCGTCGCCTAACTTTACACTGTACTCACTCAAATGAGCGTACATGGTGTACAGGAATTTTGTCCCATCTTTAGCGTTAGGCGTATGGTCTATGATTATGAGTTCTCCAAGGGCAACGTGCTTTGCAGCCCTTATGACCCTTCCGCTCTCGCTTGCATAGACCTTCGTGCCAACATCTGCTTTATAATCGATACCGGAGTGGAAGGCCCCCTTCTTTTTTGTGAACGGGTCCACCCTTCTACCGTATGGGCTGTTTACTCTGGGGTTACCTGCAAGGGGTAGCCTGAACCTTAAATCTCCCATATCTTACTCTCCTTATTCGCTTTTCAGTTCAATAATATAAAGGTCATCATTAGTATACTTGTTTTTTTTGTAATGACTTCTTTCAAAGGCCAGCCAATGTTCGTCAGGAGAGATAGCAAGATAAGACGACATTGGAAGACCAGCTGTTGTCAAGCAAGGCGCCTCTTTTTCGTCAATCTTTTGGATTCGTACACAATTGTCATCTTGCTCTTTGGAAAAAACCAATGTCTCACCGTCAGAGAAGACGTCTATATTCATAAAAGAATTCCAGGACTCAAATATGGTCTCGCATGAGATGGTTTCCCTCTTTATGTCGATTTTGCACCTCACAATACGTTCGTCTTTCCCGCCATCTCTTATATAGACCCTCTTCTGTTTATCGACCATCAAAGGGTAAAAGCTTTGAAATTGAGGGGTTATGGCGATAGTCTTTTTTTCAGGGATAAAGACCTCCACCGACAAAATCATCTTACGCCGGTCTACACCTTGATAAAACCCGATAATCGCGGAACCATCTGCGAGCCATAAAATCCCCCGGCCTCTGCCCTCTGACCACAGAATATCCCAGTGTGGCTCGGGCATTGGAATACGCTCCGCGGGGCGTCTGCCAATATAAAACTTTAATCCCGTGGGAGATAGGTAACCGGCACTGTTGTCGGCGATCACAAACTTCTGCTTCTTGCCTGTCTTGAACTCATAGCGCCAAAAGTCCGAGACCATTTCTTCTATGTTGTCCTTATCATAGCGAACGCTGTCTGTATCCTCGTATACAAGCCATTTACCGTCAGGGGTACAGCCCACCGGCGCGCTCCAGACACCGGCGATATTCGTGCTATTGCCGGTCTTTACGTCGTAGGAGTATACTGCATAATCTTTTTTTACGTATATGAGTCTGCCGCTTGTGCCGCACCAGAATGGACGGAAAGAGGCTATGTCAGACGCGATGAGTATCTCTGCTCCGCCCTTTATATTTATGCGGCTTTGCTCGTAGACTGAGTTCAGGCCCGCGCAGCCCGTAAGTAAGATGAGGTATAAAACTGTGATGAGGAGCTTTGTGCCGGCAAAGATTCTATTTTTATATACGCCTTTCATGTACTTAACCCTCTCCAAGGCATTAAATTGCTTCACTGCAAGTTAAGATTATAACAAGACGGTTCCCTATATACAAAGGCTTACACCCTATGGTGTATTTTTTCTACCTCTGGTTCCCTATGTGCTTGTTTTTAATGCTAAAGTAAGCGATAATTATTCTACACATCCTGAGGACACATGAACCGCGCTGATGGGCCATCACAAAAAAACCAAAAGACGCTCACCCTTGGTTATGGCGCTAAGAAGGCAAAAAATCGTAAGAACTTGACTTCAGGTCTTTTTTCCACTTTTACCTTAAAAATCGATACCTTAACAGCGCTACAATACTTCCATGTATTTCAGTGTATTCTATCCATTGTGCTAAATTTTAGCACAATTTTAGCACAGTCGGGTGGGATGAAAAAAGACAATATAGACATTAAAAAAAATGCAGATACTCAATCATCGTTTCATAGGCTTTTCAGCGCCGTTCATTGGAGCTGGGTTGCAGAATTCTGATCGAGCTGATTAGAAGTAACAGCCGCCCGGCGATTGAGGGCAGCACCGTGGGAGAATTCGGTTTTGTTGTTTTTGAATTTGAGCTTTATCAGCGGTTTTACGTAAGATGAACGTCTTTGGGTAGTTTCGTGCAGAGGTAACGTTAATACTTTTTACTTGATAATATCTATCGTTAATGGTATGGTATTACATAACCAGTATCGATGGAGGACGCATGGAAACAGTAACGGTATCACCTAAATACCAGATAGTAATCCCCAGAGACATCAGAGAGGCTCTTGAAATCAGGCCCGGCGCGAAGGTTCATGTACTGCAGTATGAGAACCGCATAGAGTACATCCCCGTAAAAGAGATGAAGAAAATGCGAGGCTTTCTCAAGGGGATAGACACCACTGTAAGACGTGAGAAGGATCGCCTGTGAACCTCGTAGACTCCTCAGCCTGGCTCGAGTATTTTGCCGATGGGCCGAATGCCGATTTCTTCGCTCCCGCTATTGAAGATACAGAAGACCTCATTGTACCCACCATATGCATCCTGGAGGTTTTCAAGAGGGTCCTCCAGCAGAGGGATGAGGATTCGGCCCTTCAGGCCATATCTGCCATGCAACAGGGCAAAGTCTTGGAGCTGACCACAGCCATCGCCCTCAGTGCCGCGAAGATAGGCCATGATATAAAACTCCCCCTTGCCGATAGCGTCATCCTCGCCACGGCAAGGGCAGTTGATGCCCATATCTGGACACAAGATTCCGACTTCAAGGACATAAAAGGAGTAAAATATAGGCCCAAGAAGAAGGCCTGATCTGGGATAGGAATTATTGGGATGAATAGCAGAGAGCTGGCTAAAACATGGTCATTCAGACGTTACAAAGCCTTTGAGCGTGAACTACGCGAAGCCGCGGCAAAATGGTTTTTCAGCAAGGGGCTAATCACGCATACAAGAATGCGATATTGCCTCAAGGCTTTTGATAGTTGGGCAGAGAATATCATTTGTGCTGACGTGGCCGCATATATACGGCAAGAGCATGAACGAAACCTTGGTACCGATACTTTTCCACTTCACAAATATCTTCACCACGGCCTCAGTAGCCAGGCAATGGTCTTTAATCTTGTGGGGCCGTTGATAGTAAGAAAAGACCTCGAACCACTGCGCATTGCTATCAAAAAAGCGGGAATGAACTGGCCTACCGGTAAGATCAACGCCAGCTTCGAATATGACGACCGTACGGTTTTTAATGAAGATTCCGGGCAACCTACATCAATAGATCTGGCGTTATCGGGAGAGACCGCAAGGGTCTTCATAGAGGCAAAACTTGTTGAAAGGGAGTTTGGCGGCTGTTCTGTTTTTGCCGGCGGCGATTGCGACGGAAGAAATCCTCTCCAGTACGGGTACGACGGCTGCTACCTCCACCACATCGGGCGAGGATATTGGGAGCGAATGAATGAGTTCAGCTTTGGAGGGACGGCTTTTGCTTCAGGGACCATCTGCCCCTTTATCAATTATTACCAGTTCTTCAGAGAGGTCCTCTTCTCCCTCAAGAAGGATGGATGCTTCGTGCTCCTTCACGATGAAAGAAACCCTGCATTTTTAAAGGCTTCAAGTGATGGTAAGGAGTCCGGCCTGTGGCCCTTTCTAATGGAAGCGGTCCCGGCTGAACATACGCGCCGTATCGGTAGGGTTACCATTCAGCAGCTTGTCAGAGAGATTGATGAGTCTGGCCGTCACAATGGGTGGATTAACGAATTCAAAGAAAAATATGGGATAGAATAAAAAATTAAAATATTCAGCCTC
>JAJRZX010000095.1 GCA_024275045.1 Deltaproteobacteria bacterium | reverse complement strand
GTATTTTTCGTATTTTTTTACCTTAAGCAGATTCCTTACGCGCAGGTACAGCTCTGTCTCGTCAACCGGTTTGTTAAGTGTCTCGTCAGCTCCTGCGCGCAGACCTTTTATCTTCGCCTCTTTATCCGAGAGGCTGGTGACTATAATGACGGGAGTATACATGGTGCGCCAGTCGCTCTTAAGCTTTTTTGTAAGCTCAAAACCATTTAAGTGCGGCATGACAACGTCCGTTATAATAAGGTCAGGTGTAAGCCTCAGGGCACTCTCCAGGGCTTCGGCGCCGTCTGTGGCTGTCACCGTACCATAGTTCATCTTTGTAAGGAGGTCTTGAAAAAGTTCACGAAAGAAGAGATCATCATCTGCGATGAGTATGAGGGGGCTATCCCTCTTGCTTCTTGAATTGGGTATATCAGTTGTTTTTATCTCCACAGTTGCACCATCCTTTGTTAAGCTTAAGATATTCCCACGGAGGTGTAAATACATTTTTATTTCCAGGATGTGACCTGGGTAACGGAATTAAGTCTCCCCAGGGCGTTAACTATAATATGGAAGTCCTTGACAGGGGCCTTTTGATTTACTATTATCTGGGAGATTTAAGACTTCTTAAAAGATTTTCAGGGAGGCCTCTTTGACAAGCATTAACAAAAACGGATTTTCCAGACCTTTCTTATTATGCCTTGCCGCAGGGTTTTGCGTACTGATAAGCCTTGTGTTCTTATACACGCCTGAGGCTTCCACAAAAAACACACCTTCACCCATTGCACCAAAAGTAAACCCCGTCAACAGATACGATGTTGATATCTCCGCCTCTGATACCTTTTACGGTGTTATGCGAGGCTTTGGTCTTACTCCGCAGGAGATAAAAAAGATAACAAGAGCCGCGCGCCCTTACTACCGCCTCTCAAGGCTTAGAAAGGACTCCGTGGTAAGCGTCTTTACGCGCAACGACGCCCCTTTCATGGTTCAGTATAAGATTAACCCCTATGAGGTGCTGGTCTTAGAGAAGGACGATACGGCAAAGTATGGCTACAAGGCCCTGAAGCAGGACCTGCCCAAAGAAGTGCGCCTTAAGCTGGGCTCTGGTGTTATAAAGAGCTCCCTGTACCGCGCAGCCATGGAGGCCGATGTGCCCCCCTCTGTTGTACTCTCCCTCTCTGATGTATTTGCCTGGGATGTGGACTTTACCACTGATATGAGAAAAGGCGATACCTTTAAGGTGCTTTACGAAGAGATATATGTTGATAATGAGTTTGTTGAGAACGGAGCTGTGCGCGGCGCCGAGATATCAAGCGGTGGTCGTGAATATAACGCCATATATTATAAAGACAGCCGCGGTAGAACCGGCTATTACGACCTGCAGGGCCAGTCCCTTAAGAGGATGCTTGTAAAGTCCCCTCTGCGCTACAGGCGTATCAGCAGTTATTTTACCAACAGCCGCTATCACCCCATATTAAAAAAATACAGAGCCCATCATGGTATTGATTACGCTGCTCCGCGCGGCACCCCCATTGACGCGGCAGGCAGCGGCAGGATTACCTTTGCCGGATGGAAGCGCGGTTACGGCCGTTTTATCAGCATAAAACACAGCAACGGCTACTCAACGGGTTACGGGCATATGTCAAGGATTAAGAAAGGCATAAAGCGCGGCGTTCGTGTTGCTCAAGGCGATGTCATAGGTTATGTGGGCTCTACGGGCATATCAACAGGTCCGCACCTTCATTACGAGGTACGTAAAGGCAATAAGCTTATCAACCCCCTTCATATAAAGGGTAACCCCGCAAAGGCCGTAGCCGGAGCGGAGAAGGCGGCTTTTGTACTTGTTAAAGACGAAGTCCTGAAAAGGCTCTCTAATGATGAGTCCGTGCTCTCGGCGCGAAGATAAGGGCAGCAGCGCGCTCCGCCATACATAGATAGATAAGAGAAAACATCAACGCCTCCCCGTAATATGGGAGGCGTTTTTTTTGTGGTTTTTATCCTTCTCTTTTCTGCTGCTCTGAAATCTCCTTGACAATAACGTCTAAGTATATAAAATAAGACTTAACCATAATTACAGGCGGCCCGCAAGGGCCTTAAAAGGGAAGCACGGTGCAAGACCGTCGCGGACCCGCCGCTGTAACCGGGGACCAAAACCGCAGGAGTTGCCACTGTCCGTATGGATGG
>JAJRZX010000094.1 GCA_024275045.1 Deltaproteobacteria bacterium | reverse complement strand
GTACTTCAGCTATGGAGTAAAACAGAGAAAAGGCGTTCCGCTCTTAAGCGGCATTCTTCTCAGCGGTTTCTCATATTTTATCTCAAACCTTCTCTATATGTTTATGCTTGCCGTGCTTTTTATGTTACTGCCATTTTTTGTCAAGAGACTTGTAAAATAACAAAGGTTTAATCCGTTGGTGGGACTTTTTCACTTATTCTCATCGGCATTTATCCCTTGCGCAATTCATACATGGAGGAGTATAATAAAAAAAGTTATCCGCTAATAGAACAAGACATCATTATTTTTCCTGGTACGGTTTTTGAGTCAGCCTCATAATCTGCTACGATGACATCTCTGTCAGAAAGGAAAAATTCATCATGAATCCACCTGCACTGCCTTTTATATTAAACCCCAGTCTTGGTTGCCCACGTATCCTCTCGATTACTGATAATCAAGAACCTACATTTACCATAATAATAGCGGCAAAGATGCCACCCCGTAACCTTTGCGTAAGTCTTCTGTCATCCAAGAGCAACTGCACCAAGGTTCTGAAGCCACTGTCTTTGTCTGTAGACACTGTTACTCAGGTTTCCTACGAACCCGGCAGGCTTCCTTCCACTGTAGAAGATACCCTGGAATCAATAAGTAAGGAGCTCTTTGAGAACGTCCTTGAGCCGGGCACTATGATCTTTAAGGTAAAAGTCTCACTGAAAAACCTCTCCTCTGTAAAAAACCTTCGCAAGGTAAATGGCCGGTCTTTACCCACACTTTACGATCTTAATGTTTATGACTCAGAAGTTCACATGAACAAGCCCCATGCCGTCTGCCTTACCCATTCACTGCGCAAGAATGTCAACTTTATCCATTTTACAGACCTTCATCTTGCCAGAAGGAATGATATGATTAAAGATGAGATATCAGAGGTAACCGGTCCCTTGGAGAGGTTAGTTCAGTTTAATGATAATGTGAGAAAATTTATTAGTGAGGCCAATAAGACGGCGGACAAAGGCGATCTGGATTTTGTACTTATGGGCGGTGACCTTGTTGATTTTGTTAATCATGGTCTAAGCGACGAGATTATTGAGGAAGACAATAATTGGCAGGTATTTATAGAGATACTTACAGGCTTGTACTCTAATGGTAAAAGCCTTTGTAATGGTATCAAGGTCCCTGTTTATACAACTACCGGCAATCACGACTGGCGCCTTCATCCATATGATATTGCGTTACAACACAAGGTCTTTGGTCTGGAAAAAAAGCAGGCCAAGGAATTCGAATGCAATTATTACAATACACAGAACGAGCTTAACGCAAAAATGAACATGATTTACGATAAGATTGTTAAAGAGGGTACGCTTTTGCAGAAAGAGAACATCTTTCATTCAATCCTGAAAATTTTTATCAGTAAATCAGAGACCTGGCAGGCAAAGGCGATTGTGCCATTGTTAGCTTTTGTAATATCTTTTTTTACATCTTTGCCATCTTCTTTTAAGATTGTGTTGCCCTTTATTGGCACACTCAGCTTCTCACAAGAATTATTGCTGCCAATACTGTTCCCAGTAATTGTCGTCATCTTACATTTTGCTTCAAATAAGATTATTAAGTGGTTTTTGAGAAAAATGGTAAGAAGCGCCATAATTCCAATTGAGGCTGGCGCTAAAGCACTTCATTATTATTTTCTCCACATCAATCCTTACTTTAACTACGCCTTTTCTTATGGCAGCAACCACTTTATTATGATGGATACCGGGCCTGACTGCCTGGTAGGTCAACAATTTTGGAATGAAGGAAATAAGAAAGCGCGGCGTCTAAGTGTTGGTGACAACTTTATCGGCGGCGCACCGGACTCCATGTCTTTTTATCCGGCCAATCCTTACTATGTCTATGGACAGATAACCTGGTTTGAAAACGTATTGAAGTCTCTTGAAAACATTAATCTTAAAAGAACTAATGTTGAGCAACGTGTTTTCGTATGTCTCCATTCTCCGCCCATTAATCTGGAGACTAATCCCGTACTCAAGGAAAAGAACGAAGTGCTGCTTGTAAATTACGATGTAGACTCGTTTCTTGGGAGGGCGTGCTACAATGCAAGAAGGTTAATGTTTAAGCTTTTGGGATATAAAGAAAGTAGTGAAAAATATCCCGCGCCGAGAAACGCGCGTTACGGCACGACGAACCATTATGTGAGCCAGTTTCTCCATCTATGTCTTGGCAAAAAAGAGAAAGACCCGTGTTATAACGGCCCTGAAGTGGATATAGTTTTTTGCGGCCACGCTCATCAAGAGGCCGAGTTCAGAGTTGAGCCCAATGAGTCAGAGGGCCTGAACATCTATTTTGGCAGGTACTCTAAGGCTGAACCATCGCTCTATTCAGGTCTGAAGCGGCCATTATTCCTACAGACAGCAGCAGGCGGCCCTCTAAGTGATAATTATGGTACGCCTCCTCATTATCGAATCGTTAAGGTAGACGCCCATGGCAGGGTGGTAGAGTGTAAGATGTATGATCAGCACGCCAACCCTTATACTTAACGCTTCTATATTTTATGATTTTTCTGTAAATCCACTAACCGGAAGTCTTTTAAAGGTGCTTTATGGTCAAAGAAAACTCCTTCATCTCATACCTTAAGGAAATGTTAGAGGGGTTTGGTACTGTACGGGACAGACGCATGTTCGGCGGGTACGGCATATATTCTGATGATGTTTTTTTTGCCATTGTTGTTGATGATACTCTGTACATCAAGGCCGATGATGTAAGCAGAAAGCTATTCGAGGATAAAGGGCTGACTCGTTTTTCATATAAAAGAAAGGGTAAAGACTGCTTTATGTCCTATTACACTGTGCCCGAAGAGGCCCTGGAGGATAAGGACGAGCTCTGCTACTGGGCGGTAAAAGGATATGAGGCGGCCCTGCGCTCAAAGAAAAAATCCTGATCGCTTTACAGGGAGGGGCACTGCCCGCTATTACTCAGTCCTTACCTCTAATACTTCTTTTTTTAGTGTCACTACCCACCGAACAAAAGAATAAAAGAAACTCACATTCTCGTTAATACTTTTTCATAACATACTCCTTCCTTCAGTACTCTCCCTTTTTTAATTGATTTCAAGGTGCCTGAAATCATATAATATTACTTTACCAATCTTGAGATAAACCAAAAATTAAAGGAGTATATTCATGTCAGACTTAAATATCACAGGTGAGATGACAACAGGGGAGGTCACGGAAAGGTGGCCCTCTACAAAAGAGGTCTTTACAAGGCACTTCGGCTCAGGGTGTTTTACCTGCCCGGCATTTGGTACGGAACCAATCTCAATGGCCTGCTCCATGCATTCAACAGACCTTGATATGTTCTGTGAAGAGCTTACAGAGGCCGCTGAGGCAGACGAGGCCGCAGGTTAAATAAGGCATTTATAAAGGGGAGGTCCCGGCCAGGGGCCTCCGCCGTACCTCTACGCTCAGACCTATTTGGACACCAGAAGGGGTTAGACCGCTTTTTTTGCTCTGAGATTTTGCTGTGAAATAAAGAGACCTTTTGTGCAACTCTGCCCCGGGCTCCCGCTACAAGACCATATTAAGACTCTTTGAACCGAAACTCCTTTAATAAAGGGACTTTTATGACTTACAGAGAAGTCCTCTCACCGGCCGAAGAGAGAGTGGAGAGGTTAAGAAAACTATCGGGAATTTTTCTTGCCCCCCTTGCCTTTATTGTTATTTACTTCTTACCACTTGGCTCCATGCCCCCGGTGCAGCACAGGCTCACTGCCGTAATCGCGCTTGTAATCGTACTCTGGCTTACTGAGACCATTCCCATACCCGTAACCGCCATGCTTGGCGCGGTGCTTAACGTGCTTCTTGGCGTGGCACCGGCAAAGGTGGTATTCGCGCCCTTTGCGCATCCCCTTGTATTCCTCTTTATAGGTTCTTTTATCCTGGCCGAGGCCATCACTTATCACGGCCTTGACAGACGTTTTGCCTTTGCCATTTTCTCCATTAAATTTCTCCATAAATCACCGTCTCGAGTGCTCTTCACCATAGGGCTTATCTGCGCACTTGTCTCAATGGGCATTAGCAATACAGCCTCAACGGCCATGATGCTGCCCATAGCACTTGGAGTGCTTGCGGCCATGGGTGAGATTCACAGGGAGACAGGCGGTGGTTATGATTTTAAAAAATTCTCAACCGCAATGATGCTCATGGTGGCCTACGGGGCCTCTGTTGGAGGAATCGCTACTCCCATAGGCACACCGCCAAATGTCATAGGCATTGGCATGATGGAGCAGCTTGCCGGTGTTAAGATATCATTTTACGAGTGGATGGTCTTTGCCGTACCCATTACCTCTGTGATGTTTATATACCTCTTTTTGGTTCTTCGCGGACGCGGCCTTGGTAAGGTAGACAGCCTTTCCGGCATAGACAGGTATATCGCAAAGGCGCGCGCAGAGCTTGGGCCATGGACAAGGGGAGAAAAAAATACGGCCCTCTGCTTCTACATGGCCGTGTTTTTATGGGTGCTCCCAAGTCTCGCCGGTATCATCCTCGGCAAAAGCGCGCCCTTATCAGTGCTCTTAAGCACAAGGCTCAACGTGGGGGTTGTTGCAATAATCGCCGCTACGCTTCTTTTTATGCTGCCCGTGTCTTTCAGTAAAGGCGAATTTACAATGGACTGGAAGAGGGCCGTAAAGATAGACTGGGGCACGGTGCTGCTCTTTGGCGGAGGGCTCAGCCTTGGCAGCCTTATGTTCCAGACCGGTCTTGCTACGTTTTTCGGTCACGCTCTAACAGGGGTCACCGGGGCATCGTCGCTGATTGGGATTACGGCCATTGGCACTATCCTTGCCATTGTCTTAAGCGAGACTACCTCTAATACGGCGTCTGCTAATATGATAATCCCCGTAATGATAGCCATAGCCCAGGGCGCAGGAGTATCCCCCATACCCCCGGCCCTTGGGGCTACGCTTGGCGCGTCTTTTGGTTTTATGCTCCCTGTATCCACGCCTCCAAACGCCATTGTATACGGCTCGGGGTACGTCTCAATCCTCTCCATGGTGCGTAAAGGCATATTATTTGATATTGGCGGATTTTTTATTATTTTAACGGGAGTTATGCTCCTTACCGGCCTCCTGGGCTGGAATTAAAAGAGGGAAGGGGCAGGAATGTCAGTTGAAATATCCATTGTAATACCCGCCTATAACGAAGAGAGGGTTATAGGAGAGACCATAAACAGGGTTACAACATACCTTGAGCACAGGGGACTTGATTATGAGTTAATAATAGTCTCTGACGGGTCTACGGATATGACCCTGAGGATTGCAGAGTCAGAGAGCGGTAAGAACGCCCGCATAAGAGTTCTGGAGAATAAGCAACGCATGGGCAAGGGGTTTACCGTGAAAAAGGGCGCGCTTGCCGCGCTCGGCAGGGTAGTTGTCTTTACAGACGCTGATCTTTCCTACCCCATAGAAGAGGTGGAGAAACCTCTCAGGCTGATTCTTGATAATCACACAGATGTAGCCATAGGCTCACGCACGGTAAGGGGAGCTGAGATTGAGGTACACATATCACCTCTGCGAAAGGTTATGAGTATGGTATTTAACCTCTTTGTGCGTATTATAGCGGTGCCCGGCATAGGTGATACTCAGTGCGGTTTCAAGGCGTTCAGTGCTCATGCCGCAAGAGACATCTTCAGCCTGCAGACAATGTCAGGGTTCAGCTTTGATGTGGAGATTATATATATAGCCAAAAAACTTCGCTACAAGGTTACGGAATTTCCAATCCACCTTGCCGTTACCTCAGGTAAAAGCAGTATAAATCCTCTCAGAGATTCAATTAAGATGTTTATTGATATTATCAGAATAAGGCTTCTTGACCTGCAGGGACGTTACAAAAAAGTATAATCATTAAGGCGAAATGGGATTGACACATAAAAAGGTAAAGTGTATTATATAAGGCCAATAACGTGCTTTATTACATAAGTTTTTTTATTTTACGTTATAAGATATGCCCTCGTAGCTCAGCAGGATAGAGCATCGGATTCCTAATCCGTGTGCCGCAGGTTCGAATCCTGCCGAGGGCACCAAGAATGCCAAGGGGTTACGGATTTCCGGTAGCCCCTTTTTAATATTGATAAATCAGAGCGCCTCTCGTTGACTGAGGCCAAAATTAGATGTATAATTAAAGATACATATGGTTGGGTTTCTGTGAGTATTGACGCTCATGTTTTTACGCGTCCAATAAATGCAGTAAGTAACAAACCTCTCTTATAAGTCCTCTCAGATGAAGAAGTATATTCTGAGGTTTTTTTGAAATGTTTCCGGATGTAGGATATAGCTCATGTCTCGATTAATAAGCGGTGGTATCTCGTCACTGGTCTTTTTTTATCTCCTTGCCGCTCTCTCCTTCGGGGCGACTCTGGCCAATAAACATTATTATGATGGTGTGCAATTAGCCTCCGAAGGTAAATTGGAGCTTGCCCGCGACGAGTTCAAGGCAGCTCTGAAGCAAGACTCAAGGCGTAACGCTTATAAGAACTCATTAAAGATTATTGAGGATGCAATTGAGCTCCACGTTAGGAAAGAAGCGGTGATACACGCCTTTAAAGGTGTTGACTATGTAAATAAAAGAGAGCTTGATAAGGCCATCGCAGAGTATACAAAGGCAGTGGAGATAGATGACAGGTTTGCCGCGGCCTATGATAACAGAGGGTCCGCCTATCACAAAAAAGGCGAGTACGACCTTGCCATAGCCGATCATACAATGGCCATTGAGATAGACCCTGAGTTTGCCGCGGCATATAATAACCGCGGTGGAAACTATCAGAAAAAAGGCCAGTATAAGAAGGCCATAGCGGACCTTACAAAGGCCTTAGAGCTTGACCCGGATTTTAGCTCGGCTTACCTGAACCGTGGTAGCGTCTATGATGATAAAGGTTTTTACGCGCGAGCCATTGTTGATTATTCAATGGCCATTGATATAGACCATGACTTAACTGCCGCATATAACAACAGAGGCATCGCCTATAGCAATAATAAACAGTATGATAATGCCATCGCTGATTTTAATAAAGCCATAGACATGGATCCCATGAATCCCTCTACATATTACAACCGCGCTATTTCCTACAGTAATAATAATCAATATTATCGCGCCATAGCAGATTACAGAAGGGCTACGGAGATAGACCCTGAATTCGCAGGCGCATATGATAATATGGGTTTTGTATACCTGGTGAAGCTGGGTGAGCAGAAAAAAGGCTGCCGGGAGTTCAAGATGGCCTGCAGGCTTGGGAAGTGCGGAAACTATAACATCGTTCAAGTTAGAGGGCTCTGTCCCATACTGAGAGCCTCTCGTCCAGGCAAGGCGCAGGATGTGGGCGTTGCAGCGCCGCGTTAAAAGAAAAGTACTGCGAATGAAGTTGAGTTTTATCGCTGAATTTGTTTATATGATCTCATATTAAGACTTTTTTAGTAAGAAACCAAGGGTAAGAGGGCAGGAGAGTGCATGGTAAAATTTCTTAGGATTTTCTCTTTTGTAACATCTTTCCCGGCGCTGCTTTTTTTCTTTTATTTTATAATAAAGTCTCTTGAGACAACCGGAGAGGCCGGCTCAGGACGACTTGGCACTGTTTTAGTGGCCTTTGTCGTCTTATTTGTCCCTGTATCTTTCAATCGTCTGGCCTGGGTGATTGACAGGGGCAGAACCAAAAAAAAGCTTTAATTCCAGCTCTAATTACATCAAATAGATATAAATGATAATAGCAATTACTATGCCGAGAAGCACTCTTGCCAGCACTGCCGGGTTTATACGCGGAGGTTTTGCGCCGCAGTGCGGACAACCGGTCTCAAACTCCGAGACTTTTTCACCGCATTTATAACAACGAAGAATACGCCCCTTTGGTTTTTGAGCCTTCTCGTCGTTACCACCCTTTATCTGTTCTTTTTTTTGTCTTGATGCCTTGCCCATTAATTACATCTCTCCTTGTATTTGTGATTGTAAAAGCCTAACACAGAAGCACGCACTTAACAAGACAGATATAAGCATGAAATGTATCGCGTTTTAAATAAAATCTACACAATGTAAAAAAAATTAATTTGTCTTTAAAAATAATAATTTAAAGTCCTTTAAAATCAGTAAGAAAGACGGATAACCTGATATTCCCATTTTTTCTAATCTTCCTTTAATCTACGCAAGACTAAAATCAGCCCCAATAAGATACAAAGTCACTCTGCAATAAAAACAAGTGGGGTTTTCATACCGGCTGAGTACCTGAAGAACAAAGTTCATCTTATTTCAACACGTATTTTATAGATATGGAGGGATTTTGTTGAAGCATTGCTTCCATTGCAAGAAGAGGGTGAACATTGGTATTAAGCCGTCACGAAATGAGCTCTGTCCCCACTGTAGGGCAGACTTAAAAGTTTGTTTTAATTGTAGATTTTTTAATTCCTACTCAAACAATCAGTGTTCAGAACCAATGGCTGAGCCAGTAATCAACAAAGATAAAGCCAATTTTTGTGAGTATTTTCAGTTTTCCGAGAGCACCTCAACCCCCGCTTCCAACAATAAAATAAAAGAAGACCCTCTCAAAGACTTAAAAAGACTCTTTACCGAGACTCATTAGAGTTATAAAAGAGTAACCTCCTAGGTATCCAACCACCATAACTCCTGCAATTGATTTGCCAAAAAAAGAATCTATGCTATGATACTAATATACATAGTAAAAGTTTCTTATCTGTAATTTTAAATTACAGTTCCATAAAAGCTTTATAAAACAGTCGGTTATGGTGTAATCCGTAGAGTGATACTGTAATATTTGATGGGAGGTGCTCTCATGTCGGTTGAGGCTTTTGTCTTTATAGAGTGCAAACACGCTAAGTGCCGTGAGGTGGAGCAGAGGATCGCAATGATCGCCGGAGTAAAGATGGTTAAGATGGTAACCGGCCCATATGATCTCATCGCGATTGTTGAGGGTTCAAGCTTTCAGACACTTGGCGATGTGGTAATGTCCAAGATTCAAGCCACGAAGTATGTGACCAAGACCATAACAAACGTAATCGTGGAGTAGCGCGTAGCCCTTGGTAGTTATGATATTGCCGGCACTTTTGGGGTATGCAGGCAGCCTTCTCCGGGGCAGGGGATTTTGTGTATGCCTGTTCCGTAAAGAATAACGCAAAGTCTAAAGCCTTCACACCGTGCTCTATAGCGCAGGGCACCTGCTTTTTAATTAACTCATCGCTATACTCTTCCTTATATCGTCCTCTATAAACTTCTTTTACAAGGCACTAAGTGCTTATTTTAAAAGAGATAAGCATAGACACGCATGTATCCCCTCATATATACATGTCGCATAATGGATATTATGTCAAATAAGATATGGAACGGCAAAGCAGGCGTGGACAAGCAACGCGCCCCTCTCTCAGCCTCGCGGGTGCCCTTTTTTATGGAGCTTCTTAAGGCGTTTTGTTGTGACGTGGGTGTAAATCTGAGTGGTGGAGATATCGGCGTGACCAAGCATGGCCTGCACGCTTCTAAGGTCCGCGCCTCCTTCAATGAGATGAGTGGCAAAGCTGTGCCTGAGGACATGAGGTTTTATCCTCGCCCTATCTATGCCGGCAAGGAGCGCTGTTTTTTTAATCATCTCCCAGAAGTTCTGCCTTGTCATGGCCCGGCCGCGTTTTGAGAGGAAGAGATGCGGCGAGGACACCCCCTTCTTCTCAAGGAGCGGCCTTGCCTCAGTAATATAAGACATTATCCATATCATGGCCTCTTCGCCAAGTGGCACGGCACGCTGCTTTTGGCCTTTGCCAAGGGGCGTTATAAGCCCCTTCTGCAGGCTTATGTCATTTAAGCGGAGTTTTACAAGCTCTGATACACGGAGCCCTGTGGCATAAAGGGTCTCAAGCATAGCCCTGTCCCTTATGGAGAGCGTACTCGTGCCGTCACGGGCCTTCAGGAGCCTCTCTACCTCATCTACGCCAAGCACCTCAGGCAATGTGCCGTGATAAGATGGAATGTCTACAAGGGAGGCCGGAGATTTTTCAATAAGCCCCTCTCTAAGGCAGAATTTATAAAAACCCCTGATGGCTATAAGGGCCCTTGTGTAGCTGCGCACGCTCTGCCCCTTATCACGCAGATGGGACATGTAAGCGGTTATGTCATCAGGTTCATTACTCAGGATTTCCTTATTTTTTTCCTTAAGAAAGTCGTGGAACTCGCTTAAATCCCTGCTATAAGCCGTTGTTGTATTCCTGCTGAGCCCCCTCTCCATGAGAATATAACTCAGGTATCTTTCCAGCACCTCACAAGCAGGGCCTTTTTTTGCTGAGCCCTTTTTCTTCATAATAGAGTGCCTCTGCCTGCATGGTCTGAATCATGCTTTTTTTTACCCGTCTTACTCTCTTTCTTGCCGTCAATGGCATCGTAAAGGGTATCTATTATCTTATTAAGCTTGGATTCTCCGTATACCTTTTGCCCAAAGATATCTTTCACATAGAAGATATCCGTGGCCTCAGAGCCTTTTGTGGAGATTCTTGCTACATTAATGTATAAACCGAGCTCAGCGATAGTCTTTGTTATATCATAGAGCAGCCCTATCTTATTCTCCGCGTGAATATCAATAACACTCATGGTATCGGAGATACCGTTGTCTATACTCACCGCTGTCTTTACAGGCGTGGCCTTATGCATGCCGTCAAGTATTGAGGGTTTTTTACGTATGAGATTTTTTACAGATACTTTGCCGCTAATAACATTGCCAAGGTCTTGATTTATCTTATTATATTTAAAACCATCAGCAGCCGCCACACCGCTTGAGTTGGAGACCTGCAGCACATCAAGGACAAGGCCGTTCTTTAGCGTGGTAATCTGCGCCCCCAGAATATTAACGCCGTTGCCTGCCATGACGCCTGAGACCATGGCAAAAAGCCCCTGTTTATCAAGGGTGCATATTATGAGATTAGTATAAGCCGATGTAATACCCTGGCTTATGCTTATGGAGTGAGTCTGTGTGCCGTCCCTGCCAAAGGCGTTAAGGGCAGCTAATTGTTCTAAAATAGCCTCTTCGCTGTTTACAAGGAAATATCTCTCCGGAAGCAGGTCAAGAAAGGTCTCTGCCCCTTTAAGTCCCCCCTCGCCTGCCCCTATAAGGCGTCTGATATCTTCTTTTACCCTTGCCACCCTGTCTGCCGAGACCTCTATGCCTGAGACCTCTGCATCAAGGGTCTTTCCGGCCATAATATATAACTCGTTAAAGAGCATGGCCTTCCATTTTGTCCATACGTCAGGGCCCACGGAGCGCACATCTGCGAATGTAAGGAGGTAGAGGTGGTCCAGGCGGTCTCTGTTCTCTGTGAGAGAGGCGAACTCTTTTATGAGTTTCTCATCATGAATGTCCCTGTAAAGCGCTGTATTGGCAAGCTCAAGGTGGTTTCTCACAAGAAACTGTACAAGGTCGGTCATCTCCCCGGGAGCGTGCAGCCTCTCAAGTGCGCGGGGCACGAGATTCGCCCCAATCTCCGCATGGCCTTTCCCGGAAGCTTTGCCTGTATCATGAAGGAGCGTAGCCAGCATAAGGGCGCTGCGGTCGGGTATGGCCTTAAGTATGGCACTTAGGTGAGGAAACTTCTCGCTGTTAACATCAAGAAGTCTCTCAAGCTCACGTACGGCAAAGAGCGAGTGCGTATCCACCGTATAAACATGATAGAGGTCGTGCTGTGTCTTATGCCGCACCTCGTTGAACTCAGGTATAAGCATACCAAGCAGACCTATGGCGTGCATGGTAGAGAGGGCCTTGTATGGCAGCCTGGAGCGTAGAATTACAAAAAAGCTCTCTGCCATATCCTCTGTAATGGTGAATTTGTCGCCCAAAGCATTCAAAAACTCAATAAAACTGTCCTTTGTATGCTGGTTTAACTCCAGCCTCTGCTCGGATATGAACTCAAAGGCCTTTAATACAGCTGCCCCGGTAAGGGGTATCTTCTCATTGTAGCTTAGCCATCCCTTTGATGTATAAAACCATTCGTTCAGTTTTTTCTTTCCAACAGGCCATCTGCGAGATGTTTTTCTCTTTTCATAACGGTATCTTGAGATAATATGCTCATAGGCATTATGAATATCTGAGGTATGTGCGTAGTACTCCTGCATAAAAGACTCTACCCCAAGAGCATGCACGGTGTCCTTAAACCCAAGGAGCTTTGCTATGCGTACCTGATGGTCAAAGGTGAGCTGGTCCGTCTTTCTCGCGGACTCAAAGTGGAGCTCGTTGCGTATCCATAGCAGAAAGGCAAGACCTCTCTCAAGGGCCTTCTTATTACTCTCTGATATAATTGCCATGGAAAAGGGCTTATCAACAACCCCGTCCCTGGCCATGAGTATCCAACGCGCGGAGTGCAGGTCGCGAAGCCCGCCCTCGCCTTCCTTTACATTTGGTTCCAGTATAAATACCGATGCCCCGTACTTCTGGTATCTTTTCTCTGTCTCGGCTATCTTATCTTCTATAAAGTTGCTGATGCGTTTTTTTATAAAGAGTTTCTGCTTTATCCGTGCCAGGGATTCCTGATACAGGGCCTTGTCTCCAGTTAAAAAACGGGTCTCAAGGAGACTGGTCATGGTGTTAAGGTCTTCTTTTGCCATGCTTATACACTCATCAGGGGTTTTCATGGTAAAACCAAGATCAAGCCCTGTGTCGTAGAGCTGATAAAGCATGGCCTCGGTAAAGTCCTTAAGTCCGGCACTTACCGTGCCTTTATGCAGCAGTATGAGGTCTATATCAGAGCGCATATTCAGCTCACCTCTGCCGTAGCCGCCTACGGCAATAAGGACAGCCGGCTGCTTAAGGCCGGTCTCTTCGCTCTTCACACTATATATAAACTTCAGCAGGTCGTCTATTACGGCGGTGTAGTTTCTGCACACGGCCACGCCTGAGAACCTGCTCGCCCTGTGCGCCTTTTTAAGATCTTTTTCGCTTTTTTCAAGATAACGCTTAAGCGCAGGGGCAAGATTTTTCCTGCCGGCGGCCATAAGCTCTTCAAGGTGTTTTTTATCTCTCATTATTGGTGCTTATCCTCATGAAGCGGCCTTCAGGTAATTCACCACTCCCGTGGTAATGCCTTTTGAGACTTCTTTTAAGTACTTGGTGCTTCGCAGCCTCTTTTCTTCCCTGGAGTTGCTGATAAAGGATACCTCCACAAGTACGCTTGGCATGCGCGTGCCCACAAGCACGTAAAAAGGCGCGCCCTTTACGCCGTTACCCTTTATCCTTGAGTATTTACGGCGCAGCCCTGATACGAGTTTACCCTGCACTGATGACGCAAGGCGCACGGAATCATTTGTCTTGGCCGTCTTTACAAGGTCTCTCAGTATGTACTCAAGGTCGCCGAG
>JAJRZX010000093.1 GCA_024275045.1 Deltaproteobacteria bacterium | reverse complement strand
TAAGCTTTCTCAAAGGCGCGTGCAAGGTCGGCTCTGTTATGAAAATCAAGGTCCATGGATAAAAAGGCCATATCGCTTAGAGTATCAGAGTATCGGAAGCGTTCGTTGAACTCTATGCAGTCTATTATCTCAATCACCTTGTTTATGGATATGTGCTCTGAGTGTATGTCGCCGTGGCAGTCTCTGATAAAGCCCTCTTTTATGCGCCGCAGGAGCAGGTCTTTGTTCCCGGCGATAAAACCCTCTGCCTCTGTTCCCATGGCCTTAAAGGCGGCAGGGGTCAGAAGCTCGTCCACAAAGTCTTTTATCTGGTTAAAGTTCTCTGTAATATTTTTTTCAATTATCTCCGGCCCTCCAAATATCGATATATGAGCCCCCCTCTCCGCGCTCTTATGAAACCCTGCGATTACCGCGGCTACTCTTTTAATATCTGCCATTTTGGCGCTCTCTTGCCTGATACGTTCTTCAAGTATGGTGTTTTCTGCAAGGCGGCGCATCTTGACGGCGTACTCCACGACCTCTCCATCCCCCCCATCCATGAGAAGGCGGCCCTTCTCTGCCCTTATCTCCACAAGCCCTATATATGTGTGAGGGGCGAGCCTTTTATTTAGACGAACCTCTTCAAGGCAGAAGTGGCGTCTTTTCTCAAGGGTAGTAAAGTCAAGAAAGCCGAAGTTAACGGGTTTTTTCACCTTATAGACAAAGCGCGGCGTCAGGAAGAGATATGAGATATGGGTCTGGCGAAACTCAACCTCTTGGGGGTTTGTATTGTAAGCCCCGGGGGTCATGAGTTCCTCTATATGGTCTTCAAAGTTCATGTTTTTATTAAGGGCAACTCAGGGGAGCTCAGCCACGCCCCCGGCCTTTCTCCTTTAGCATGTATAAACCCTTTAACTGGCGATACCTTCCGCCTATATCCATGCCGTAGCCAAGTACAAAACCCGCAGGAATGGTCTTTCCCGCGTAATACACGGTAACTCCGTGATCCACGCCATCACGGAGGAGAAGGGCGCAGACCTTGATGGAGGCAGGTTCGAGACCCTCTATCTCTTTAACCACTTTACGTAAAGTAGCGCCTTTATCCACTATGCCGTCTATAATCAGTACGTGCCTGTCTCTCACATCAGCCCTTAGGCTATGTACAAGCACCACCTCCTCTGATGATGCGGCAGTACCCTTAGCGTAGGATGAGGGCTGGATGAACTCCACCTCAAGGTCTATCTCAAGGGCCCTTGCAAGGTCTGCCATGAAGATAAAGGCCCCTTTCATGAGTCCGATGAGTACGGGGTTTTTGTCGTGGTAGTCTGTGCGTACCTTAAGGGCGAGTTTTTCTATTATGGCGCATATCTCATCTGCGCTTAAGAAGGGGGTAAGTTCTCTCATCAAAACCTCTTGTTTACGGCGTACTCTCAGGTAAGGTCATAAAAAATCTCTCAGGTAAGGCTTAATTCGTGCCTTATATGGCAAGAGGGGGCTCTGCGCCTCTGCTTTGAGTAGTAATGATTAAAATAAGGATATAATCCGCCTCTGTCTTCTGTCAAGGAAAGTCTCTGCCTGGCATTAAGACAACGTGGAAGCTCTTTTCATAAAAACATAGCAAAAACAGCTGGATATGTGTTTTTTTACCCTCAAACCCCCCTCTTCGGGGGATTGACTTGCCTTTAAAAATGTACTTTAATTACTGTCTTATAATATCGTCAGGCAAGCAGTTGGGGTGTCTTTT
>JAJRZX010000092.1 GCA_024275045.1 Deltaproteobacteria bacterium | reverse complement strand
TCAGGTAAGGTCATAAAAAATCTCTAAGGTAAGGCTTAATTCGCGCCTTATATGGCAAGAGGGGGCTATGCGCCTCTGTTTTGAGTAGTAATGATTAAAATAAGGATATAATCCGCCTCTGTCTTCTGTCAAGGAAAGTCTCTGCCTGGCATTAAGACAACGTGGGAGCTCTTTTCATAAAAACATAGCAAAAACAGCCGGATATGTGTTTTTTTACCCTCAACCCCCCCTCTTTGGGGGATTGACTTGCCTTTAAAAATGTGCTTTAATTACTGTCTTATAATATCGTCAGGCAAGCAGTTGGGGTGTCTTTTGCATGGCCTTGATTACGCTTTCAGGCGTTTTGCAAGGTTTACAACACGAAAGGTCAGTCTTAGAGGGCCGTACAACGAGGAGAGTACATCATGAGGTTATCCGTCTTATTGCTTTTGCAGTTTTTTATCTTATTACCTTTAACGGGCTACGCGGCAGAGGCCCCTGTTAATAGGGCAACGACCCTGCAAAAGGCCGCGGTTATGAGCTCTTACGGTAAGCTCCCCCTCTATTTCGTAAGAAACGACGGGCAGACCGATAAGGCGGTTAAGTTCTATGAGAGAGGCGCCGGGCACTCAACCTTCTTTACGGCGGATAGTATTGTCATATCTCTTCTTAAAGACAAGAGTATCAGTGACGTTAAACTCTCCTTTGTAGACGCCAATAAGGGTATTAAGGTAAAGGCCGAGGGAGCGCCGGAGGCCAGATTTAATTTTTTCACAGGTAATGAGAGCAAAAAATGGCGCAGAGACGTACCCTCTTACAGCTCTGTTCTGTATAAAGACGTATATGATAATATTGATATAAGATTTTACGGTAATAACAGCGATATAGAGCATGATGTTATTGTCAGGGCAGGCGGCGATCCGGCAAGTGTAAAGTTTGCATATAACGGCGTCAAGGCTATTAAGAGAACAAAAGCCGGAGACCTTGAGGTCATCCTTGCAGACGGCAGCCTCTTACAGCAAAAGCCCTATATCTATCAGGAGATTGATGGAAAAAGGGTTGAGATTGAGGGCAGCTACAGGATAATCAGCGACGGCAGCAAGGGACCCGCCTCATACGGGTTCATAGTGAGCTCTTATGACAGGGATAAAGCTCTTGTCATAGACCCTGTCATCAACTACTCCACATATCTTGGAGGACGTTTCTCTGATTTTGGCCGTGATATAACCCTTGACAGCACGGGTGCGGCTTATATCACAGGCTGGACATTGTCCGCCAACTTTCCGCTCCGCAACGCTGCTCAGGGCTTTTTTGCCGGAGGCATTGTTACAGGCGACGCCTTTGTAACCAAGATAAATGCCGCGGGAACGGCCATTGTTTACTCCACATACATCGGCGGTACCGGTGAAGAAGAAGGTATCAGCATTGCTGTTGACGCTGCCGGCAGCGCCTATATAACTGGTTTTACCGAGTCTTTTGACTTTCCCCTTCACCTGCCTCTGCAGGGAGTCTTTGGAGGCGGCACAAAGGACGGCTTTATCACAAAGCTCTCTGCCGCAGGCAACTCCATGGTCTACTCCTCATACATCGGAGGCATTGGCAATGATAAGAGTAAAGGTATAGCCGTAGCGCCTAATGGCGCCGCATACCTTACGGGTTGGACAAGCTCTGCCAATTTTCCTGTTGTAAACGCGCTTCAGCCCTTTATCGGCGGCTCCAAGGACGCCTTTGTAATGAAGTTGGCTCCCTCGGGGCAGGGTATTATTTATTCCACCTTCATCGGTGGTTTAGGTGTTGACAGCGGCCGTGACATTACCATTGACTCAACCGGCGCAGCTTATGTGGCGGGACACAGCTGGTCTACGAATTTCCCCCTACTTTTCCCTGTTCAGGCGGTTCTTGGCGGCGGAAAAGACGTTGTGGTCTTTAAGCTGAACCCTGCCGGCTCAGCCTTTGTCTTTTCTACTTACCTTGGCGGCAGCGGGGCTGAGAAAAGCAAGGGCATAGCGCTTAGCAGCAATAACTCCATACACATCACAGGCTGGACTGACTCACCTAATTTTCCCCTGGTTAACCCCAAGCAGGGTGCGCTGCAGGGCGTTCAGGACGCCTTTGTTGTAAAGCTGGCCCCTCCTGGAAGGCGGATAGTTTTTTCCACATACCTTGGCGGCAGCGACAGCGACAGCGGCAGGGATATAGCCGTGGACAATGCAGGCAATATCTTTGTGGTTGGCCATACCTGGTCATTTGACTTTCCTCTCTTCAAGCCTCTCATAGGAAGCTTCTCAGGTATAAGAGACGCCTTTGTCACTAAATTTAACTCCAATGGCTCGGCTTTTGTCTACTCCACATACCTTGGCGGCAGCGGTGATGACTCGGCCAGAGGCATAGTCCTTGACAGCTCAGGCACCGCTTATATCACAGGCGCTACAGTCTCTATTGATTTTCCCATAGTCAACCCCATTCAGGGCACTTATGGAGGCGGTTTTGATGAGGCCTTCATCACCAAGATAGGGGATGCCAAGGGAAGTCCTCTTGTTACCATCAACGTAGTTCCCGACGTGCTTTCCATAGCCAGAGGTTCAAGTATCGGTTATACGGTAACAATGGTAAATGTCACTGCAACGCAGCAGTGTTTTGATTTCTGGGAGAAAGTAACCATGCCTGACGGCAGCTTTTACCCACGTGTTGGCGAGCTCCTTGGCCCCATGAATATGTGCCTCAACGCCAATGCCACCAGTAATACTCACTTTACGCAGGCAATACCTGTCACCGCGCCTCTGGGGACATATATCCTCAACGCGTTTGTAGGCAACCCATTCCCAAGTTTTATGGACAGGTCGAGTTTTAATCTTGATGTAACAGCTTTTAACCCTGCCAACATTCCTGCCAATACCCATGTGTACCGGTCTTGGCGGCTTCTGGAGAATGGATTTTTGCAGTAGCCTCTTTCCGGGCAGGCGCAAGACTTCGGGGCGGGAGATAATCTTCCGCCCCGATTTTTTTCTCCCATATTCTCTTTAACTCGATAAAATCCTTAAGAAACCAAGTACCCCCTTTTACTTTGACAAGTTATGTGAGTATGGATTAAAATGAATCTTTTATTTTCATTATCCCCGGCCAATGATGGTGCCCGCGCCTTTGTGGGACAATTTTTTTAATGGCGGTAATTTGGCATGACAGATATAGATAAGATACGGAATTTTTCCATTATCGCTCATATAGACCATGGAAAGAGCACTCT
>JAJRZX010000091.1 GCA_024275045.1 Deltaproteobacteria bacterium | reverse complement strand
GGGCTTGACCAATCTCTGCACAGCGAAGAAGGATATGGACTTACAAGCAGGGAGTTTTAAATACTCCTTACTTTCTTTTGGAAAAAAGAAAGTAAGATAAAGAAAACCAATATGGGTCGAAGCTTCACTTCAATACCTACAAAAAAAGGGACGCTCTTTAGAGCGTCCCTTTTCTACATCCAGATCATCTGTGCCTGAAAATCATGTACCCATATCCCAGGAAGCGAGATACTTTTTCTGCTCCCTCGTAAGTGTGTCTATGTTTTTACCGAGGCTGGCAAGCTTTAGCCTTGCTATCTCTCTGTCTATCTCCAGAGGCACGACATAGACCTCTTTGGAGAGGGTCTTGCCTTTTTTCACAAGAAAATCAGCGGCCAAAGCCTGGTTGGCAAAACTCATATCCATAACGCTTGCGGGATGACCCTCGGCAGCGGCAAGATTTATAAGCCTGCCCTCGCCCAGTACGCATACCCTGTTGCCGTTCTTGAGAGTATACTCCTCAACAAAATCCCTTACCACACGTTTCTTCTTGCTGATGGCCTTCAGCCCCACAAGGTCAAGCTCCACGTTAAAGTGGCCGGAGTTCGATACAATGGCTCCGTCTTTCATCTTGGCAAAATGCTTCTTGCCGATTACGTTAAGGTTGCCTGTTACCGTGCAGAAAAAGTCTCCTATAACAGCGGCCTCTTTTATGGGCATTACCCTGAAACCGTCCATAACAGCCTCAAGCCCCTTAATGGGATCTATCTCTGTTACGATTACATTGGCGCCCATGCCTTTGGCCCTCATTGCAAGACCCTTGCCGCACCAGCCGTAACCAATAACCACAAAGTTACTGCCGGCAAGGAGTCTGTTCGTGGCTCTGAGAATTCCGTCAAGCGTGGACTGGCCCGTACCGTAACGGTTATCAAAGAAGTGCTTTGTGGCGGCGTCATTTACAGCGATAACAGGGAACTTCAGAAGTCCGTCGGCTGCAAGGGACTTGAGCCTGATAACACCTGTAGTGGTCTCCTCTGTGGAACCTATTAGGCCGTCGGCAAGGTGAGGCTTCTCGCCGTGTATTACGGAGACAAGGTCAGCGCCGTCGTCCATGGTGACGTTGGGTTTTTTATCAAGGGCTGCGTTCAGATGTTTGTAGTATGTCTTATTGTCCTCGCCCTTGATGGCGTAAACAGGTATCTTATTATGTTTTACAAGAGAGGCCGCCACATCATCCTGAGTGCTGAGGGGGTTGGAGGCGCAAAGCGTCACATCGGCCCCTCCGGCCTTCAGGGTAATCATGAGGTTAGCCGTCTCTGTGGTAACATGCAGGCAGGCAGCTATCTTAACGCCCTTAAGGGGCTTATTTGCGGTAAAATTCTCTTTAACACGCCTTAATACGGGCATATCCCTCTCTGCCCACTCAATCCTGTTCTTTCCCATCTTGCTAAGAGCAAGATCTTTAACGTCGTACTTCATCTGTCCTCCCTGTGACTATTGTTTTTTTAATGGTTTAGTTAGAAACGTCTTTACTTCAATTGGATTAAGGTGTAGACCCCGGCCCCATGAATATAAATCTGGCCGAATTAATAAACTCTGATTTACCCGGGATACTCTCTGCGACCATCCCCCTCCACCCCGGATATAACAAAATGGCCGGCATGAAGGTCATACCCGGCCATAATGTCATAAAATAAAAATTCCTGCGGCTCATCTATGGCCGCTCATCTCAAGAGAAGAGGAATAAGCGGTACCAAATCATCGAGGCTCCTTATCATACTATCCATCGCCCCAATGGGCCGCACCTGCAAAAACCTTGCTTATAAACCTGCGGCCTTTCTTAAGACGTCAGCCTTATCTGTCTTTTCCCATGTAAAACCGGGGCCACTCTTACCAAAGTGGCCGTAAGCCGCCGTGGGTGTGTAGACCGGCCTTAGCAGATCCAGTGTTTTTATTATCTCAGCCGGCTTAAGATTAAAGTACTCTCTGATAAGGTCCTCTATCTTCTGCTCGGGCACAACCTCTGTGCCAAAGCAATCCACCATGACAGAGACCGGCTCGGGTATGCCGATGATATAGGCAAGCTGCAGCTCGCACTCGCCTGCAAGACCTGCGGCAACTACGTTCTTTGCTACATATCTGGCCATGTAAGAGGCCGAACGGTCCACCTTGGAGGGATCCTTGCCGGAAAAAGCGCCGCCCCCATGGCTGCCGTGTCCGCCGTAGGTATCAACAATTATCTTTCTACCCGTAAGACCGCAGTCCCCGTGAGGGCCGCCTATGATGAACTGACCCGTGGGGTTGATGAGGTACTTTGTATCTGCTGTAAGCAGCTCCGAGGGTATGGACTTCTTTATGACCTCTTCGATGATGCCCTCGGTAAGATCAGATGCGCTTGCTTCAGGGGTGTGCTGACTCGATACCACTACGGTATCAACAGTAGTGGGTTTACCGTCAAAGTACTTTACCGTGACCTGACTCTTGCCGTCTGGCCTTAGAAAGTCCAGCTCTTTTGTCTTCCTTGCCTCTGCAAGCCTTGCCGATACCTTGTGAGATAACATAATAGGCATTGGCATAAGCTCAGGTGTGTGGTTGCAGGAGTAGCCGAACATAAGGCCCTGGTCTCCGGCGCCCTGCTCTTTTGTCTCACCGCTGTTGACTCCCATGGCAATATCAGGCGACTGCCTGTCAAGGCTTACCATAACAGCGCAGGTCTTATAATCAAAACCCATGCTCGCGTCAGTGTAGCCGATGTTCTTGATCGTCTCTCTTACTATGTCCTGATAATCAATCCTTGCAGTAGTAGTTATCTCTCCTGCGAGGATAACCACACCCGTAGTAACCATGGTCTCGCAGGCTACACGGCTCTGCGGGTCTTCTGTGAGCAGGGCGTCAAGCACGGCATCTGAGACCTGGTCCGCCACCTTATCGGGATGGCCTTCTGTTACGGATTCTGAAGTAAAAAGATATTCTCTATATTCCATGTAACTCTCCTTTTGAGCGTCGTTGACTAAAGGTTTTCATTATCTACTCATTTTCTATTCTTGTCAAATAAATTCACATATAAAATCATGATAAAATAGAGCCTCTAAGCCCTTGTAAAAGAGAGAGCTTAACTCATGAAAAAAAACAGCTCCCCACTTATGCAAAAAACTCTCTAAAACCATACAATAAAAAAATCAGATTTACTTCCCGGTATTTAAATCATGCGCTTTAACGAGAGAACTCATCACTGTAAAACTCGGGCAATCTCGCGCTAATATGCCTCTGCACCTCCATGGAGGTGGCAAATTCCCCTATCTCATCGCATATCTGTTTGGCCCAGGAATAGTTAATGGAACGCATAAGCCTCTTCACCTTGAGTATGGATATGGCGTTCATGCTCAGCGTCTGTATGCCGAAACCAAGAAGTATAAGGGCGTACTCTGGCTCTCCGGCCATCTCTCCGCAGACCCCTACGTCAACACCTGCTTTTATGGCGGCCTCTGCCACGCTTTTGATAATACGCAGTATCGCCGGGTGGTAGGGCTCGTACAGATAGGCCACGTGCTCATTGGACCGGTCAATGGCAAGAGAATACTGGAGCAGATCATTGGTGCCTATTGAGATAAAGTCCACCTCTTTTACAAGAAGGTCGGCTATAACGGCAGCCGCCGGCACCTCTATCATAATGCCTATCTCAATACAGGCGTTAAAGTGTTTGCCTTCTCTAACCAGCTCCGCCTTTGCCTCATCAAGGATAGCCTTGGCCATACGCAGCTCCCCAACGCCTGAGATCATTGGAAACATTATCTTCACATTGCCTTCTGTGGAGCTGCGCAGAACTCCCTTAAGCTGCGCCTTGAATACGTCCCTGTGACTGAGGCACAACCTGATGGCCCGAAGCCCCAGAGCCGGGTTGGGCTCTTCTGAGGGGTTAAGGCCCGGAAGATCCTTATCGCCTCCGATATCAAGGGTTCTGATTATTACGGGATGGGGAAAGACCTTTCTCGCCACCTCGGAGTAGGCACGGTAGTGCTCCTCCTCTGTGGGCAGGTCTCTGCGGTTCATATATAAAAACTCCGTCCTGTAAAGCCCGATACCCTCGGCCCCGTGCTCTTTAAGAGATGTAACATCGTCAATGAGCTCCATGTTGCCGCGCAGCGATATGCTGCGCCCGTCCTTGGTCTCACATGGCAGATCGCGGTAATGGTGCAGGGTCCTGTCGTAATCAGCGTACCTCTTCTGCTTCTTCCTGTAGACGGCGATTACATTCTCAGGCGGATTTATAATAACCGTACCCGTGGTGCCGTCAATAATAACAGTATCGCCTGTATTAATCTTTATGGTGGCGTTCTCAAGGCCAACAATAGCCGGTATCTCAAGAGCCCGGGCCATAATGGCCGTATGAGAGGTCTTGCCGCCAAGGTCCGTAATAAAACCAAGTACCTTGTCCTTGGACATCTGCGCCGTATCCGCAGGAGAGAGGTTATGGGCGACAACAATAGCCGGCTCTTTTATACCCGTAAGCGAGTAGTCCTCGTGCCGGCCCGTGAGGTTATATATTATCCTGCTCACTATGTGCTCAAAATCATAACTCCTCTCGCGAAGATAATCGTCATCAACACCCTTAAAATGGTCCATAAGCCTCTTAAGGACTTTCTTAAGGGCCCACTCCGCGTTTATCCTCTCTTCCTCAATAATCTTTATGGTGTCCCCGACGAGCATATTATCCTGCATAATCATAAGATGGGCGTCTATGATCTGAATATGCTCCTCTTCCCTGCCATCGCTCTTCATCTTGGCTCTTACGCGCTGGAGCTGGTCTCTGCTGTCCTCAAGGGCCTTTTTAAGGCGCATGGTCTCGTGCACACTGTCTTCGCTCGTAAGATGACAGTACTGGGCCTCACCCTCCAGCCCACGTTTAATAACATAGGCGCCGGAGATAACAATACCGGGAGATACCCCTATTCCCTTGATAAAATCCGCATGTTTTCTCTTTTCAGGCATTATTCCTCACCAAAACGGTCATTAATAAGCTCTCCCAGGGCCTCTACAGCGGCCTCCGCGTCTTCGCCTTCCACGCGCAGCGTAATCTCCGCCCCCATTGGGGCCGCAAGCATAAGCACACCAAGGATACTCTTGCCGTTCACCTCTTGACCGTCTCTTGTCACGAATATCTCGGACTCAAAACGATTTGCCATCTGTACAAAAAAAGAAGAGGCGCGGGCGTGAAGCCCAAGCTTATTCTGTATAAGAAAAGTCTTTTCCATAAAATCAGAGTTGCCCTGCCTTTGCTTCGGGCAGAGCCCTTACATCAACGGTAACACCAAAAGAACGCAGGCGTTTAAGAGCCTTTCCTCCTCCACGGTTATCATCACAGAGGAAGAGAGTTTTGTCTTAAAGCCACGGTGGTGAATATTGCCGATATTAAGGGTTGTGTAATTAAAATTCTCCTTATAAATCTTCTCTGCCTCGGCTATGGATGAGAGCACTACCATTACCCTTCTCTGCTCAAGGTCTGTCTCTCTCAAAAAAAGCCCAGCTCCGCGGTAATCAAAGACCTTAATCTCACACCCGCATTCAGCTGCAAAACTCGAGAGCTCTCTCTCAAGTATCTGGTGCAGGGTCTCTTTGGCCACCACTACAAGCATATCAGACCTTGTAGCAGGGAGCCAGGCGTGTATAACCTGGCCGTGAAGCAGCCTGTCGTCTACCCGTACAAGGGTTATCATAAGTAAAATTCCTCACCGCAGGGACCGCCCCCGCGTTTAAGGTACGCTGCCGTGAGACCAACCCTCAAAAGCACAGCCATGCGCATACCCCCCATCCACACCCCCAATAGACCCCGCACGTCCCTGCCCTACCCCCTACTTACCCCTCAGCATATCCCCGGCTATGGCCATGGACTTTCTTCCGTATTCCTCAAGAAATGAGGCCACCTCAGAGAGGCTTCTACCCTCTCTGTAGGTATCAAACTTAATAAGCACCGGCAGGTTAACGCCGGTCATTATCTCTACCTCTTTATCCTCAAGTATGGACATGGCGATATTGGTTGGCGTGCCGCCGAATAGATCCGTGAAGACCATTACGCCGCTGCCGCTGTCTACATCGCTCACGGCTCCAAGGAGCCTGCCTCGAAGATCACCCACATCATTATAATCAGCTACACTGACGGGTTTAATCCGCTCCATCCCGCCCTTAATGGCTTTTGCAGAGTCAAGAAGCGCTCTGCCCACATCTCCGTGCGTTATAATTACAGCGCCTATCATAAAGACCACCCCTTAAGCTTTCTCAATGTCACGGTACCTCTGCCTCAGGGTTGTTATATCCGTCTTCAGCGTATCTGCTATGGCATCGCTGATGGCAACGGAACGGTGTTTGCCCCCTGTGCATCCAATGGCAACGGTAAGGTAGGATTTTCCCTCTTTCCAGTAATGAGGCAAGAGATACGTTAGCATGCCTTTCAGTTTTACAACAAAATCAGCGGCCACGGGGTTTGAGAGAACATAATCCCGCACCCTGGCGTCTCTGCCGTCAAGGTTGCGAAGGGGCCGTACAAAAAACGGGTTAGGTATAAATCTCACATCAAAGAGCAGGTCGGCCTCTGCCGGTATCCCGTACCTGAAACCAAAGGCTACGAGATTTACGGTTAGCGTACTGCGTGTCATCGTACCTGAGGAGTACTCACGTATAACGTCTCTTAACTCATGGACATTATAAGCGCTTGTATCAATAACCCTGTCCGCGTGAAACTTAATGTCCTTTAGGAGTTTGCGCTCCATGACAAGGCCCTCAAGGGGGCTCTCATCGGCGGCAAGGGGGTGAGAACGCCTTGTCTCGCTGAACCTGCGCACAAGAACATCGTCTGTGCCCTCAAGGTATATCAGCGTGGTCCTGTATCCAGCTTTTTTTACGGAATCAAAGACCTTTATAAAACCCTTTAAAAAAACACCCTCACGCACGTCTACGACAATGGCAACTTTATCGGCCTCCTCTGTGCCTGAGACAAGATCCACAAAGGCGCTAATCATGGGCACGGGCATATTATCTACGCAGAAGTAACCCGTATCCTCAAGGGCCTTTATTGCCGTACTCTTTCCAGAGCCCGAGGGCCCGCTTATTACTACAAGATGAACGTCTTTCAATGCCTTGCCTTGGGGGGGGCCTCAAGGGCCGCCTTAAGGTTGGCCTCGAATTTTTTCCCCGGATGTTTTCCCATAATCTTCAGTATGCGATTCCGTGCCGCCACCTCTATAATAGTAGCCACGCTTCTGCCCGGGCTTACGGGAATCTTAAGATAAGGCACATCTACGCCAAGTATATCAAAGGTACTGTCCTCAAAACCAAGCCTCTCGTAATCACCTGCAGGGTCCCATTTTACCAGCTCCACTACAAGGTCGAGCTGCTTGTGCTCACGAATGGCGGTTATGCCGAAGAGGTCCTGTATATTCACAACACCGATGCCGCGTATCTCCATATGATAGCGGATAAGATCGGCAGCCGTACCTATAAGCGTGGCAGGGGGAAGTTTTTTAAGTATAACCACATCATCGGCAACAAGCCTGTACCCGCATGAGACAAGATCAAGGGCGCACTCGCTCTTACCTATGCCGCTCTTGCCCTTTAAGAGGATTCCTATGCCCAGCACATCCATTAAGACGCCGTGAAGCCGTACTGTGGGGGCAAGCCTGTCATCGAGAAATTTGGTAAGGTCCTCTATGGCAACCGAGGTGGTAAGCACGGTAGTATAAAGGGGTATTGCCATCTCATCGCAGAGCGCTATAAGGGAGTCCGGAGGGGACTCGCCCTTTGTAATTATAATCGCTGGTATCTCGGGGCTCTTAATAAAATTAAGGGTCTTTGATAGCTTCGCGCCTTGCAGGCTTTTCACGTAACCGCACTCCGCGGCCCCGAATATCTGAATCCTGTCAATATGCAGCTCATCAAGAAGACCTGTAAGGAGCAGACCGGGCTTCTGTATATGCGGCGTTATGAGCTCCTTGCCCGTTCCAGCTTCACCGGCTACAAGCTCAAACTCGAGATGCGCTATCCTACTGTCTTCAAAGATTTCTTTAACAGGTATGCCCATAGTAAAATAATATCCTTACCAATTCAGCCGGTCCGGTACAGACCGTACGGCAGTGAACTCAACCGCAGCAGTTCTTCTTATCCGCCTCGGATATAATTCTGAAGATAGACGCCGGGTCAGAGGCATCCATGAGACGGGTCCGAAGGTCCTCACTTTTTAGAATCCGTGAGATGCAGGCAAGTAGTTTAAGGTGGGCCGCCGCCGAGTTCTCAGGGGCGATAATAAGAAAGACCAGATGAACAGGCTTATTGTCTATTGCGTTAAAATCTACCCCTTTAGTGCTGCG
>JAJRZX010000090.1 GCA_024275045.1 Deltaproteobacteria bacterium | reverse complement strand
TTGGGTACCTCAATGCCTACCACGGCCTTACCGGGTATAGGGGCGATTATCCTTATGGAGAGGGCCTTCATGGCAAGGGCGAGGTCATTGGAGAGGTTAAGGATCCTGTTAACCTTTACACCCGGGGCAGGCTCGTACTCGTACATGGTAACAACAGGGCCGGGCCTTACCTCCACTACCTTGCCCTTAATGCCGAAGTCCTCGAGCTTTTTACCAAGGACCCGTGATTGAAGAAGAAGCGCGTCTCTGTCTACGCTTCCGCTGCGCTCGATTACGTTATCAAGAAGTTCAATGCCTGGAAGGGTAAAATTCCCGGCTGGAACGGTAAACTCAAGGGGCTCGGTCTCAGAGGCCGCGGCAGCAGGTTCTGTCTTTGGCTGTGCCACTGCTGTTTTTTCACTGCGCTCCGAGGTAATAATATTTGGCTCCACCTGCGCCTCTGCGCTTAGGCGTTCTGCCTCAGCCTCTTTTTTCTCCAGCTGAGAGGCGGCCTTTGCCTCTTTAAGTTCAAGGGCCTTTTTTTCTTTAAGAGAAGCGGCCTTTTCTTTAAGGCGCACCACCTTTCGCGCCGCTCTCTCAGAGCGCTTTTTCTTGAACCTGTCCTCCAGAAGACAGACAAAGGCTCCCAGCCCCTTAAAGCCCTTGAGTATAACTTGAATCAGACTCATTCCCGTAATGGCAAGCAGGGAGATAAGCACAGCGGCAGTAAGGGCGATAAGAGCTCCGCCCACACCTATGTAATCAGAGAGAATAGCGCCCAGGTAGTCGCCCACAAAACCGCCGGAGCCGGACTCCTCAAAGAGTATCCTTGCTAAAGCGGCGAGTACGGGGATAAAGACAATAAAACCCAGCGGGGCTAAGGCGCCTACCTTAAATAGACGCCTGAAAAGAAACCTCAGGGAGAGCAGTCCAAGGAAAAAAGGAAATGTATATGAGGCGTATCCTATGGAGGTCTTAAGCCCCCAGGAGAGCATATCCCCTACTACGCCGCCCCAGTTGGGGTCACCTTTTGAGTAAAGGCAGAGCCCCACGTATATGGCAAGGGCCAGAAGCACTATGCCGAAGACTTCCTGCTTTATGCCGCTCTTCTGCTCTTTTACAGGGGGTCTTGCGGTCCCGGCGGTTCTCTTTTTTCTTCTACTCAAAGAAGGGGTCTCCACAGGCACAGGGCCAGGTTTTTAATAAAAAACTAATCAAGGGTAGCGGAAAAAAGCCCCTCGTCTCACACCTGTACAGACAGAGAGAGGCAAAGCAGGCCGGCTGGCAGGTCAGACCTTCTTCTTAAACTGTTTACTTAGTGTAATACCCTGAAACTGATAAGAAGAACCGATTTTCGGACCATATGTCTTCTCAGGCACGTCCTTCATCCGCTCATAGGCGAGTTTGCAGAAGGTCTGACCGTGACTTATCATAAAAGGCACGTCATGGGCGCGCACCTCAAGCACGGCCTTTGTGCCAAGGACCTCTCCGCTGTTCCCGTAACCAAAACCAGGGTCGCAAAACCCGGCGTAATGAGTACGAAGCTCACCTGAGCCTGCCTCGTAGGCGGCCATCTCCGCAGCGTAACCCGTTGGTATACGTATCTTTTCTCTGGAAGAGAGGATATAAAACTCCTCTGGTTCAAGTATAAGCGTAGAGTTTTTACCGGCTCTCAGAGGTTCCCAGAAGTCATCAATATTATAATAATCTCTTTTTGTAAGGTCCACGACATGGCTGTTTTTTTTGGACCTGTACCCAATGATACCGTCCATGGCGTCACCGGAGAGGTCTACGCTCATAAAGATACCCTTTGAGATACTCACACTCTCGGCGGGCCCGTTACCCTCGCCATCATAGAGAAGGCCCTCATCCTTGTGCAGCTGCGTTAAATCAGAGTCACTCACAAGACAGTCTCCATTCATGAGACGGAGCTGAACAAGGCTTAAGCCCTGCTTTACTCTTATGGCAAATGAGCGGGGCAGTATCTCCAGATAAAGCCCTCCTTTGTAACCTGTGGCAATGTCATCAAAACGGGGATTGTTGTCGCTAAGTACTCGTGCGAAGACATCAAGCCTGCCTGTGGTGCTCTTTGGGTTTGCCCTGCCCTTTAGGCCCTTGGGGAGGTTTAATTCTTCCATAAGAGGTATGAGATAGACGTGACCCTTCTCAAGGATACCACCTGCGCTGATATCCACCTCATACATTACAAGGTCAGAATCATTCCCTACGCCTTCGCCAAGACGCTCCAGCACCCCGTGGGACTCTGGTAAAAAGCTTGATACAAGGCGATATGCCTTTGCTCCAAGGCGCAGATCAATACTCGCGGGCTGAACCTGCTCTTCTGCCACAGGGTCTATGGAAGAAGTCAAGCTGCCGTTATTTAAGAGCCCCTTAATATCCTGATAGCTCAAGAGGCCCAGATTAACGTTATTTTCGTGCACAGGCATAAAAAAATACCCCCAGTAAGACTGATATAATACGGAGCCATAAAAGAGCGGCCCCTCTTTGCTTGAACATACGATATTATAGCAGTATAGGCGCCGCGTCAAGGGCTATATGGCAGGACAAAGCCACAAGATAAATTAAAAGAGAGTGTGCTTGGAGAGGAGGTTTACCAAAACCTCTGTTGTGTAGATATATTCAGTGATGGTGAGAGTGTGAGCAAAAAAAAACAGGCCCAATGGCCCGTTGCTGATAAAGGTAAAATCCACCTGAGAGATAATAAAAAAAACCGTTATAAAGCTCCCCCTCGTACCCCCTTTTTATTCCCCCCATTCGCCCTCTTTTTTGTAAACCACCCCCTTAAACCACGGCCTGTAAGTAGCCCCTTTTGAGCCCGCTTTACCGTTGCCCGGGGCCATCAGGCCATGAATTCGAGACCGGCCTTGGAGATACCGTAGACCTTTCTTGCCCATACTACACGGGCGTCTTTCTCCATATCAAGCTCTTTAATGAAGACCTTTACATCATCGTCTTCCTCAAAGGGCAGGTAGCCTTTCATTCTAATGCCAACACCGCCGGGTGAGAGGTCCGTAACCCTTACGGGGACCTTCATCTCTCCCTTGGAGATATCGCAGGCCCTGTGCGTAAGGTCGCGATTTCGGCCTCTTCTGTCCTCGTATACCTTGCCAAAGGTATGGCCGCAGTATGGACAGGGCATCTTTTCCTCAGATGAAGCGCTGTAGAAAGGATTCTGACACCTCGCGCACTCGAGCTTTTTCATGGGTTCGGGAGTCATTGTGGGCATACCTTCTCATGATTAAGAGTGAATAAGGCGTAAACGCAGATGAATTATAATAGTGCGATTATAGCAGATGAGGTATTTGGATGTCAAATTAATTTAGTTAAAAAAAGTGTAAAGAATAAATTAAAGGTTTAGAGTAAGGGTGTAACGATATATGCGATATGACGCACCCCGGGGACGCTGTAGAGGATGGGGCGCAAAGTCCGCTATTCACTTGACCTTTCAAGGGCTATCTGTTAAAAAATAGCCGTGAGAAAAAAACGTAAAAAGTCATTGGGCAGAGGCATAAGGGGCTTTCATCTTTTTATGATCCTTATCTTTGCCATAGCCTTATTCGCTGTATTCGGCGACAGGGGCCTTACTGATGTATTGTCCATAAGAGGCGAGCGTGAGCAGCTTTTAAAGACAAACAGGGGTCTTAAGGCAAAAAACAAGGCCCTGGAGCGCAAGATCGCCCTTTTAAAGACAGATAAGAGGTACATCGGAGATATAGCGCGGGCTGAGCTGGGCATGATAGGCCGTGACGAGATCCTGTACCGCTTCGAAGATAATCAATAAGTGCGCGCTCTGCCTCTTATCAGGAAAACTTATGACAAAAAAACTTAGTATCGCGGGCATTCAGATGTCTTCGAGGGGCACTCTTGAAGAGAACCTCAATAAAGCCGGTGAACTAATAAACATTGCCGCGGATAAGGGCGCGAAGATAATCACCCTGCCGCAGCTCTTTAATTGCCCGTGGTTTCCTGCAAGCGTGGATAATGAGCACTTTGCCCTTGCCGAGTCCGAGGATGGAGAGAGCATCACGGCAATGCGTGAGCATGCGGCAAAAAACAAAGTCGTTCTCGTAGCGCCCATATTCGAAAAATCCGGCCAGCAGTACTATAATACGGCATTTGTCCTGGGAGAGGACGGCACTGTAAGAGGCAAGTACCGCAAGATTCATGTGCCCGGGATACCGCTCTGGGAGGAGCGCAGCTACTTTAAGCCCGGCAACCTTGGTTTTCCCGTATTCAAGACCCCTTATGCCACCATCGGAGTTCAGCTCTGCTGGGACGTATTTTTTCCAGAGGGTTTTCGCGTACTTGCGCTAAAAGGAGCCGAGGTGGTCTTGGCGCCAACGGCCTCTGCCTTTATACACTCGGCAAAAAAATGGGAGCGCGCCATCTCCGCGGCGGCTCACGCCAACGGCATCTTTATCTTCAGGGTCAACAGAGTGGGCCAGGAGAGCGAGCAGGATTTTTACGGCAGGAGCTTCTGCGTGCGTCCTGACGGCGAGTTTCTCGTAAAACCAAGCGGTGCCTCCGAGGGGATTATACTCTCGGAGTTAGACATGAACGATATATCAACTGCACGGTCATCATGGGTCTTTTTAAAGGACAGAAGACCGGAGCAATACAGGGAGATAGTCTCATAACATGCTTAATATCATAAAAAAATCAATAATGAGCGCCCTCGAAGAAATGATAGCCGAGGGTTTTTTTACAGACCTTACCGAGGCGCCTGAGCCCCTTTTATCGCAACCGCGCACCAGGGGTTTTGGAGACCTCTCTACAAATATATGCATGAAACTCGGCAGGTCTCAGCGCAAAAATCCCGGAGATATCGCACTTGTATTATCCAAAAAACTCTCAGACTGCGAGGTGCTGGAAAAGAGCGAGGTGGCGGCCCCGGGTTTTGTAAACCTCTTTATCAAAAAATCCTGCTGGGCGGCTCTGCTGAAAGAAATCCTCAATAAGGGCGATGAGTACGGCAGGCTCACCCTTGGGGAGCACAAAAAAGTGCAGGTAGAGTTCGTAAGCGCCAACCCCACGGGCCCTCTGCACATTGGTCACGGCAGGGGCGCGGCCGTAGGAGACGCCATCAGCAGCATCCTCGCCTGGGCCGGGTATGACGTTACAAAAGAATTTTATATAAACGATATGGGCCGCCAGATCGAGGTCCTTGGCAGGTCTGTGTATCTGCGCGCATGTGAGCTGCAGGGTAAAACCATCCAGATGCCCGAGGACTCGTACCATGGTGAGTATATAAAGGATGTAGCACGGGAGTTTATCTCAGAAAAAGGCAGTGCCTTTATGGATATGAGAGAGGCAGAGGCCGTTGATATATTCAAAGAGTACGCCTCAGAGACTCTCTTAAGAGGCATCAGAAAAGACCTGGAGGCATTTCACGTAGAGTTTGATGTCTGGTTCAGCGAAAAGAGCCTCTACGAGAAAGACCTTGTAAAAAAGGCCATGGATGAGCTTAAAAAACGGGGTTTTATATACGAGGAAGAAGGCGCGGTGTGGTTTAAGTCCACGGCCTTTGGCGACGACAAAGACAGGGTCCTTATAAAGGCCGATGGCGCGCGCACGTACTTTGCATCTGATATCGCCTATCACGGCGATAAGCTGGACAGAGGTTTTACACAAATAATAAACGTCTGGGGAGCTGATCATCACGGGTACGAGGCAAGGGTTCGGGCCTTTATCGAGGCCATGGGGAGGGAAAAAGATGCGCTGAAGGTTGTATTTATCCAGCTTGTGGCCCTGCTGCGCGAGGGTGAGCCCGTTGCAATGGGCAAGAGGAGCGGTGAGTTCGTAACACTCCGCCAGGTAATGGAAGAGGTTGGCAGTGACGCGGCGCGGTTCTTCTTTTTAACAAGAAAGAGCGACGCTCACCTTGACTTTGACCTTGAGCTGGCCAAGAAACAGACCCCTGAGAACCCTGTGTTTTATGTTCAGTACTGCTTTGCCAGGATTCAGAGCATCTTTGAGTTCGCTAAAGAAAAGGGCTTTACAGCTCCTGAGAAATTCGAGGCCCCTGACCTTGAGTGCCTTAATCTCGATGAGGAGATTGAGATAATAAAACACCTTGCCAACTTCGAGTCTGTTATAGAAAAGAGCGCCGTGGGCCTTGAACCTCACAGAGTGACCTTTTACCTCATGGAATTGGCCGGTTTATTCCACCCTTACTACAACAAGAACAGGGTTGTCACCGAGGACCGCGGCCTCACAGAGGCGCGTCTCCTGCTCCTTAAGGGCGCAGGCACAGTAACGGCCATTGGTCTTAAGCTCCTTGGAATCTCTGCACCTGAAAAGATGTAATGACGCAGCAAAAAAGGCGGCATTTTAACTCAGATAACTTTAGTATTAAGCATGGCTTTATATTGACAGATCACAAAAACATATGTTAATCTTAAAAATTGAAGGGCAGTCGGGCCAGTATAAAAGAGGCCGTTCCAATGAGGGCTCAGGCAAGGGTTTAAAGGGGCGAGACAAGGGTTTCAATGCGGGCGCTGTAAGAAGTGATTAAATTCTACTCCGCATAACATGCGGTGTTCTTTAGTTTAAGTTTTTAAAAATCATTCCGTAAGGACTTAAAGTTTTATTGACAATGCGTTTAAAAGTCTTCTCTGGTGGGCGTGGCTCAACGGTTAGAGCACTGGACTGTGACTCCGGGGGTTGGGGGTTCGAATCCCCTCGCCCACCCCAGTTTTTGCAATAAAAATCAAGGGGTTATCCTAAGGGATGGCCCTTTTTTTATATTGCCAAAGTCGTATTTTAGTGTTATACTTAAGTAATACAACTCGGACTATTCTCACGAATAAGAATTTCATACAAATCAAGCGGCCAAGACGTATTGGCATGCCAAATATTGCAAAAAGGGAGTCTTACCTTGAGCACAACTTCTCTGGCTGACAAGCAGGACCAGCAAAACAACTCTACATACGATGAGAAATCCATTAAGGTCCTCGGCGGTCTTGAGGCCGTAAGAAAACGCCCTGCCATGTACATTGGCTCCACAGGCAGCATGGGGCTGCACCACTTGGTCTACGAGGTGGTTGACAACGCCATAGACGAGTCCCTCGCCGGGTTCTGCAAGAACGTAAACGTCATAATACACGAGAATAACTCCGTTACTATCAGCGATGACGGCAGAGGCATCCCCGTAAAGATGCATCCCGAGAAAAAACGCCCCACCGTAGAGGTAGTCTTAACAGAGCTGCACGCAGGCGGTAAGTTCGAGAACAAGGCATACAAGGTCTCCGGCGGGCTTCACGGCGTTGGCGTTACAGTGGTAAACTTTCTCTCCGAGAAACTGGAGGTGGAGATCAGGCGCGGCGGAAAGCTCTACCGCCAGAGCTACGACCACGGCAAACCCGTTACCAGGCTTAGGGTAGAAGGCGATACAAAAAAATCCGGCACCACCATTACCTTTCTGCCGGACTCGGAGATATTCGAATCAACAGAGTTCAGCTTTGACACCCTTAGCCACAGGCTCCGCGAGCTTGCCTTTTTGAACGCCGGTATCACAATTAAGATAACGGATGAACGCTCAAACAAGTCTCATGAGTTCCAGTACAAGGGCGGCATGAAGAGTTTTATCGAGTACCTCAACAAGGCGCGCACCCCAATTCACCCCAAGGTCATCTGTTTTTCAGGGGAAAAAGAAGGCGTTATAATAGACCTTGCCATGCAGTGGAGTGAGTCTTACAGCGAGAACCTCTTCTCATATGCCAATAACATCAATACCACCGAGGGCGGCACCCATGTGGTGGGGCTTAAATCCGCCCTTACCCGCACGCTTAACAGCTATGGTTCGGGGCGCGGGCTCTTAAAGGAATCCCTGCAGGGCGATGACGTACGCGAGGGTCTTACGGCCGTTATAAGCGTAAAGCTGCCCAACCCCCAGTTCGAGGGTCAGACAAAGACAAAGCTCGGCAACAGCGAGGTTGAGGGCCATGTCAAGACCATTGTAAATGAGAAGCTATCCAACTTTCTTGAAGAGAGCCCGGCAATAGCAAAACGTATTATAAAAAAGGCCCTTGACGGCGCGCGCGCAAGAGAGGCGGCAAGAAAGGCCCGTGATATCATCAGAAGAAAAGGTGCCCTGGAGTCCTCCACCCTTCCCGGTAAGCTCGCGGACTGTCAGGAAACCAACCCGCTGCTAAGCGAAATATTTATAGTTGAGGGAGACTCTGCCGGCGGCTCCGCCAAACAGGGACGGAACCGCCGCTTTCAGGCCATACTCCCCATTAAGGGCAAGATACTCAACGTAGAGAAGGCCCGCTTTGACAAGGTGCTCTCCAATGAGGAGATAAAGACCATTATCACTGCCCTTGGCTGCGGCATAGGCACCGCGGATTTTAACGCAGAGAAACTTCGCTACCACAGAATAATCATAATGACAGATGCCGATGTTGACGGCTCCCACATACGCACCCTGCTTCTTACGTTTTTTTACCGCCAGATGAAGAGCCTCGCGGAGAACGGCAACCTCTACATTGCCCAGCCCCCGCTCTTCAAGGTAAAAAAAGGCAGAAAAGAGCAGTACCTGAAAGACGAGGCAGCGCTGCAGAATTATATCTTCGACTCTGCCCGCAGCGGCATCACGGTCTCGGCAGACGGGAGAAAGACCTCTTTACAGGGCGATGCCCTTATTAAGCTTCTTAAACGCGGGGCTGCCTTTGGTACCATCATAGACTCCATGGAGCAGCGCGGCAAAGACCGCGGGCTCTTAAGCCTCCTTGCCTTTGACGAGGGGCTTGAGGAAAAGGCATTTGCAGACGAATCCTCCCTTCGCGGCCTTACAAAAGAGATAGAAGAGAGGTTTAACCTGGCAGAGGCCAAGACAAAGTCAACCATAGAGAGCATGGAGGCCGATGTAACCACCTCCATTAAATGCACGGTAGTCAAATCAGAGGATACTACGGATGGCCGTGGCATCTCCTGCGCTATACGCCGCGGCGGGCTTACAAAAGAGACCATTATTGATCTGCCGCTGCTGCAATCCAAAGAGTTCAAGGAGCTAAGACGCCTTGCGAAGGCCATTGAGGCCGCAGGCGGCCCTCCCTTTACCATCTCCGGCGAGACGCTGGACAGAGTGGCTTCTTCATTTACGGAACTAACTGAAATTATTATGGAGTACGGCAAAAAGGGCCTCTCCATACAGAGATACAAGGGTCTTGGCGAGATGAACCCCGATCAGCTCTGGGAGACTACCATGGACCCTGAAAAAAGAATCCTCCTTCGCGTCAAAATAGAGGACGACGTAGAGGCGGACACAATCTTCACGCGCCTTATGGGCGACAGCGTGGAGCCAAGACGTGCTTTCATTCAAGAGCATGCCCTTGACACTACTAATCTCGATATTTAACCCGGGCCATCTAACCTAACCGTATATACCTGTCCCTGTCTTACGTACACGCAAGGCAGCAGGATTAGTTTATATACCCATATATGAAATATGAGGAGTACAAAACAATGTCAGTAGATATGAGCAGACGTGTAGGGCTGTACGTAGACCTTGCAAATATAACCCGTAACGGCGGATATGGTATGCGCTTTGATATACTTCGCGACTTTTGCTGCCGCGCTCAAGGCGAGCCCGTACGGCTAAACGCCTATGTTGTATATGACGCGGAGCGCGCAAAGACAGACCTTGATTATAAACAGCGCACCTTTAACTTTCACTCCACGCTTCGCGACTACGGGTACAAGGTCATAGAAAAAGTAGTGGCATGGTACGTAGACGAGGCGGGCAACCGTTTCGGCAAGGCCAACGCAGACCTTGATATGGCCGTTGACGCCCTCCTGCAGTCCGAGAAACTCGATAAGGTCATCATGGCCACAGGTGACGGAGACTTCATACAAGTGGTACGGGCCTTGCAGAACAAAGGCTGTAGAGTAGAGGCCGTGGCCTTTCATAATGTCTCATCAAACCTTAAACGCGAGGTAGACCTCTTCATGTCCGGCTACCTCATGCCCAACCTCCTTCCCGTTGAGGGCGCGGACCCTAAAAAACACTGGGGAGAAGAGGGCTCTCGCGTACGCGGCATCTGCTACACATACAACCACAGCAAGAACTTCGGCTTTCTGCGCTACCTCGACCACATTGGCCCGGGGCTCTGGATAACAGACACAAGGCGTGACGACTCGCCCTATGCCACGGCCTTTGCACACGAGTCCGCGTTCAGCCAATCCATAGAGATGTCCAAGATGCCGAGCCGAGACATCATCTTCGAGTTTGACCTCACAAGAGGCGAAAAAGGCATGCAGGCCACAAACATCACACAGATATATCCCTGATACAGGCTTTCAGCAGCCGTACAGTGAGAGCAGGCAAGGTCTCTCACCGGCAAAGAGAGTGTAAGTAAAATGCAGCACGAAATTCATCAGGGTCAGCGCAGGGGAAGCGGGCAGTGGGGATAAAGAGAGACCTCACTTTTTAAAGATCTGACTGAGTGGTTCAGGTTGCAAAAAAAGTATATGGAGTACTTTTTTCAATCTTTCACGAGCCCCCGCGTGAAAAACTTCTTAAATAGCAAGAGGCAAATATGTCATACAGAAGATTCACTGATTGTTCCGTATCAGAAAAACTGCTTTACACATTTTTCATGCTCCTTCTCGGTGTTGGTTATGTATTCGCCATGCTCCTTATCTTCATAGACACGTCTTACGAGGACGGCACACCGGGTCTCTCCGTAGAGGATATTAACATCAAATACCGAGGCAACCGTTCCGGCACGAGGCTTGAGCAGGCCCTTATAGGCAAGATGAAGGCCTATCGTACAAATAAAGAATCCAGCACCATCACATCATGGATACACAAGGGCGCCTCTGAGGCTGAGTTTAATAAGACCATAAAACCCATCCTGCAGACAAAGTGCCTTATCTGTCACAACCCTGCCCTTGGGCTCAATATACCGGATCTAAGCAATTACGAGGCCGTAACAGCCCTTGGCAAGATGGACATGGGAGACCCCGTGGCAGTACTCGTGCGTGTCTCGCACATACATCTCTTTGGCATGGCTATAATGTTCTATCTACTTGGCAGGATATTCGTACTTGCGGAGATGCCCGTATTGCTAAAGCGAATAATTGTCATTATTCCTTTTGCTGCTATACTAATTGATATAGGTTCCTGGTGGTTCACAAAGTACACCTCTCCTGTTTTCGCCTATACCGTCATGGCCGGCGGCGCTGTATTCGGCTTTACCTTTGTTGTTCAATCCCTGGTATCCTTTTACCAGATGTGGTTTTACAAAGGTTCTTTTAAGAATCAGTACATTGGCAGCGGCGGAGAATACCGAAGGATCCCCAAGGAATAAGGCGGAATAAATACCAACAATCGATGTGCCGGAGCGGAGCTAATCACTGCGCCAGCGGCAAAATCATTCAAAATAAAGACAATAAAAACAAAAAACCTATGAAAATCAGGAGTTAGAGATGAGAACAAAGAGCATCAATGTCTCAAAAAGATTTATATCCTATACCGGAATCGTGCTTGGTATAATCATCTTCACAGCCGCCGCTGCCATGGCGGGCGGCCCTGTTGATGTAACCGTTGATATAAGCCCGAAACTAAAAGCCAGTACCTCGGCGGATGAGGTTGTCTTTATATTCGCAAAGGCGGTACGCGGCCCCAGAGCCCCACTGGCAGCCGTAAAAGTACGCGTCTCAGAGCTGCCTGTTACCGTAAGGCTTGATGACTCCAAGTCGCTCATGCCCATGCTTAGAATATCCAACTTTGATGAGGTGGTGCTCTCGGCAAGAATCTCAAAGAGCGGCGGGGCCATGAAACAGAGCGGAGACCTTGAGGGTGTCAGCGCTGCCGTAAAAACCGATACAGCGGGTAAACCCGTTAAGATCGTTATAGACCATGTAGTTAAGTAATTTAACGGCTGAGACGCGTGTGTTGAGGCGCGTTCCTGCCAGTTAAGTCTCTGTATATTTATCACAGGGTGCGCTTCTGTTAAGCGCACCCTGTTTTTAGTTTAATGCCAGGGACCGCACGCTGCAACTCTTTGTCATACACCTGCGCCATAGACTCCCAGCCGTAACGCCTTACGCATCCCTTAAAGGAGGTATTGCGTACCTCCTTTATATTGGTTAAGGCCCACTTAAGGCGGCGGATAAGGTCCTTAAAGTCATCATAAAAACACACATCCGTCTCTACCCCATCCTTGTTATCATTATCGGAGAGGTGCTCCGGATAGGCAAGTCCGCGGGGAAGTATGGGAAAACATCGGCAGTATATGGCCTCTACCACAGAGCAGCCGAAAAAATCATGACTTGATGTCACGGGCAGTATATCCGCCCGTTTAAGCCAGCGAACATACTCTGAAAAATCCTCTGCAAAACCAAAGTGAACCACCCTCTTGCCAAGGCGCTCCTTTGCCTCATGAAAGACAGAGGCGCTTTTACTGAAACTCTCTCCAAGTATGGCCACCTCGAACTCAAGACCACACTCCATAAGGTCATAAAGGGCGGCAAAGAACTCACCAGGGTTCTTGTCGTACTCCCACCTGTGGTTCCAGAGTACTAAAGGAGGTCTACCTGATTTAACGGAGAGTTCTTCTGCGGTAGCAGCGGTATCAAGGGCCTTAAAATCCATACCCACATAAAGGACAGCTGATTTCTTTCTTATAATATCAACATAATGGGAGTCATTAAAATCAGGGGACCTCTCAAGATACCCCTGCAAGGCATCGAGGAAAGAGCTCATGTGGTAAGCGGAGTTAAAAAACACCCTCTTGGCAGAAAGGGCGGAGACAAAGTTTATAAATCCATAGTGAGTGTCCCTGCCCCTCCGGCGTACATTATCCTGGGGGTGCCAGGGATAGGTAAACTGATTCTCATGAAAATAAATGGCCGTTGGTATGCCCTCTGAGAGAGGTCTTGTAAGGGCGAGAAAGGTTGAGAGGTCAAGCATATCCGTGGCAAGGATAAGGTCGGGTCTCAGCCCCTCGTCGAGAAATCGGGTGCCAAGGGTTACGGCCCCGCCGTGCATGCGCCACTTCCAGTAACGACCCGGCAGAGAGAGTATCTCCACATTGTGGGAGCTGTTTTTTTTGTAACCCTCTGCCCAGGCGGCATGCGAGCCCGTATAATAGGGCTCAACAATAAGTATATTCACTTGCCCCTTTTATTTGTCATTTTCAGAGGCTGAAGGGGCATATCAACGCCTGCCCCCCATTATACCCCATTCCAACCACCATCTGCCCCCACACAGACCCCCATCAACCGCTGCCCGGCAGGTCCATGTGAACAACAAATTTCTCCATTATCCAGCCGTACCTGCCTTTTGAGAGCTCCACATAAAGCCACTTAGAGTCCCTGCCCCGTACCTGCAAGGTGGTGTTCTGCTTTACCTGATCCATTATTGGATTGGATAAAGAAGGACCTGTCCTTACATTAAGGAGCGGCGCAAGCACGGAGACCCTGCCTGATGCCGACTCCGGCGGAGAGGCTACGGCAGGAGGCGTGAGCAGAACGATTGAGGTCATCGGCGGCTCCACCACCATGTACCCCTGAGGCACCCTGCGGTAAAAGATATTGCCGTAGTAGTAGTAATAACGTCCCCCCACCCAGACAGTATCAAAACCCACCTCCGGGTCCACCACTATGGTCCCTATGGGTGGGCCCACGACAACGTAGCCGTTTGGACGCCTGTAATAATAGGCTCCGTCATCATAGTAGTATGACCTGCCCCTGACGATTACATGGGTGTTTCTGTTTGGGAGCGTATCAACGTATTTACCGGGATAATACCTCGGGCTTGTTACTATCACCCTGTTATGCCTGCCCGAGCTGTATCTGTAGGGCTTATTGGGGCTGTAATAGTGCTCACCGCCCCGTCTGCCGGCAAAGGCATACTCTGAGGTAAAGACAAAAGAGACCACAAGGAGAGCAGCGAGAAGAATGGTCAAGGAGCGTTCTGATAATCCTCTCATATTAGCCATAAACACATCCTCCTTTGCAGGTGTTTGCAGAGGTCTCCAGATGGCCCTTGCAAGACAGTGTTTTTTTACAAGTATCTCTTTTAATCATTACATCTTTTTAGAAAAATCGCAAGGTAGAGCAGAGTGCGCTTGTTATGAGACCAAGACGGGGCAAGGCGTAAATCAGGCTGTCTTGCCTCTGTTCATCAATGAAAAAAGATATTTTTTGCAAGACAAAAAAGCACTGAGAGGGAGAGGGGGCAAAAGGCACTGAGAGAACTCATGAAAGTATTACTTATCTACGATATCGGCCTTTGTGCTCTCAATAAAGGCAATGACCTCGCCTCTCTCTGTCTCCGGCAGACTGAACTCATCCAGGGTGGCACGGAGGTGGCCCATAAAGGCGGACCAGTCCTCCTCTGTAATGCCCATGCCCTTGTGTGAGGTGACCATGTCACGGCCCGTATAATAGAGCGGCCCCCCTGCGCTTGAGCAGAGAAAGTCTATAAGTAGCTGTTTCTCTCTCTCAAGGCCGTCTGTGCCGCGGTTCTGCCAGAATCTGGCGAGCTTTTCATCAGACATAAGACGAGGGAGCAGGTTGTTTGCAACAGCCGAGATAGCGTCATACCCTCCAAGGCGTTCATATAGCGTGGGCTCTGCCATGAGTACCTCCTTTTAAGATTTATGCGGCCAAGTGTCTCTTACAGGCCCGGTATTTTCAATTAAACTTTAATTATACATTAGCTTATGAACAGCAAAAAAGCAACAGCAGAGTATGGCGCAGCGCTGCACTCAATGCTTGATGTTCTCAGTTAAGACTGCCCGCTTTACGCCATAGCTCACTCTACCCGTCTGTTGTCCAGACAACACTGCCTCCGGGCAGCGCAAAAGACTCATTTCCGTTAGTTGATACCGGTGCCCCCTCAACCCAGTTCATTCTGCGCACATAAATCAACCTATCGTCATGGCCGTCCGCTTGAACCTCAATATACGTTGGCACTATACGTGGCACCTCATCAGAGCCAATCCATGTCCCGCTGTTAGCGTACACAGGCAGATCTGCAGAGTCACCTGCCACATACCCCGACGGCTCCAGGAGTTTTACAAGGGCGCCGTGAGTATGGCCGCAGACAACAAGACCTATATCGGGGAAGTTATTGGAATCTCTGTGGTTTTGCGCCAGAGTCTGCACATCGGGCTCCAGGTCCTCTATTCGCGCAGAGACGGCATTATCCGCAAGGGCCGCTCTTACCTCATCGGCTCTAACTGCCACGTTACCCGGCATAATAAATCCTGGATTACTCTCAAGGGGCGACTCTTGCAATATAGCGTTAAAAATAGCGACAGCAAGAGACTCGTTATCCAGGGCCGCTGCAAGAACATCTTTAATAACCTTAAAAATCGGCTTTTTGAAGCTGTCTGTAAGGGCCTTTTGCGTGGCAATGATGCGTGAGATAAAATACCCGAGGGGGTACCTGCGAAAATCACCTGTATCAAGAACCGGCCTGCTGTTAAAGGGGTCAAACTCATGGCCGTGAAGTACGTATACGCCGTCCTTCAGGTAAAACTCAGGATAAAAACTCAAGTTGGTTGACGGGGTAAATACTGATTGCAACACGTTTTTTTCAAGGTACATATCATGATTGCCCTCGAGAAAAACTATAGAGACCCCGCGCGTTAAAAGAGCGTTAATCGCGCTTACAACCTGCCCATGGGCTGCCAGTATTTCAGTGAATACAGGAGGCGTCTCATCATGGGGGCATATCCATGTCTCAAAAAAATCACCTGCGATTACAAGCTCATCAAGGTCACCCTCGTTATCATGGAGGTATCTTAAAAAACTTACGAGGATATTATCCTCAACATCGCTTAACCAATCGTATGAAAACCTCGCGCCTGCGGGCGTCCTCCTGGCTCCCAGATGAATATCGCTGATAATGATTCGCTTTTTCACTTCCCCCCCTCCCCTCCTTTTTTTGCCAAAAACCGAAGACCTGAGTAATCGTGCAAATTAAAGGAGCGAAAAACCAGCAAAAGTATCTATGGTTCACCATAATCCGGTGCATGCCAGATATTATAAGCCGCGCCTCTCTGGAGATAGTAAAGTCCTCTCTGCAAAGCCGCTTGATTCACAGCGATTATCTTTTATTTTCACAGATATAACGATGTAAGTCAATCTCCTCTGCCGAGGATTTAAGGACCTGCCTCAGCGGCGGAGTACATTCCCTTTTAGACGCGTTAAGTTCAAGAGACAAAAAAAAAGAGGCCGCACCCCTCTGAGTAAAATAAAAAACTCAAAGGATTACGGCCTCTTAAAATATGGCGTCCCCAGGGGGAGTCGAACCCCCGTCGCCGCCGTGAAAGGGCGGTGTCCTTGGCCTCTAGACGATGGGGACTAAAACTCTTTGGACCAAAAATATATGGTGAGCCGCCGGGGGCTCGAACCCCGGACCACCTGCTTAAAAGGCAGATGCTCTACCAGCTGAGCTAGCGGCTCATGATCTATTAAGGTAAAAAACCTTAATTTATACCTATAACACAGCTATTCTTTACTTGTCAAAACTTTTTCCATAACCACCTGTATTCAGGAAACTCAGAGCCCTTCTTGCGATAACATCGCAGAAAAACCCCCTTATACAGGTCTCGCCTTAAGACACACCCTGCCAAGTACCCCTGAGAAAAAAGATCTATCATGAAAAAAAGAGGAAAAACGGGCCGAGAGATACTCTCACGGCCCGCCGCCTTAAGTTAAAAAAACATCAAGTACAGACTACTTCTTAAAACCGTTCTCCAGCAGCCGCCACGAGCGCTGCGGGTTTGCCGCGACAGGATTAAAAGCCGTTGCTACATTAAAATCAGGGTGCGCCTCATCAATAGGCACATGAAAGGTGGGCAGTATGTAAGCCCCCACATAGGCGTTAAAGACATAGGCTCCAAGAGGGGCTATCATGGGAATGCCATGTGTAAGGTGTACTGACCGAGACCCCCCGGCGTCAAGGCATACGTCAATGGGGCCGAAGAGCTCTCCCCCTGCTCCGGGATAGATGGTAGTATCGGGCAGGGTAACGTTCTCCCAGTAC
>JAJRZX010000089.1 GCA_024275045.1 Deltaproteobacteria bacterium | reverse complement strand
TTCTTGATGATTCCCTTTATGACATTCAAGTCTCCCGAGTTGGAAGATACAGTAGGAAGCGCGGCATGCCTGAAGCTGTTTGGCAGTATCATGGACTGACGGCATAGCGTTATAGCGGGGTTATAGTACCCTATGGCCACTGGCCCGGCACCGGGCAGATACGAGAGCAGGAGTACGTTCATGTGCGTGCCTGCCTGCTTAAGAAAAGAGAGCGCGGCAAAGGGCAGCGACTGAGAGATAAGGTCCTTCCAGATCCCCATATCAAAGACAAAGCGGAATTTGATTACCTTCATCCATATCCAAACACCGGATACGGCCGTACCTGTAATAGCACCGAGAAGTGACACGATAACAAGTCCCTTAAGGCCGAACCCAAGGTATAAGACTATGATATTGGCGATAGTGCTGAGAAAAGAAACCAGCACCGCTACCAGAGAAGGGAATTTGAACTTCTCGCGGGCTATGTAAATGATATTAAATGAATGAGAGAGGGTGGCAACTACCGCCGTAAGGCCGCTGATGTAGAGCAGAAATCTTATCTCGCGGCTGTACCCCATGAAGTTGACGGCTATGACCAGGATAGGATAGAAAAAAATAACAAGGGCCATCCTGATGGATATTATATGGTTGAATATCTCCTCAATCCTTGTCTTGTCCCTGGCCATCTCCCTTATGGCCATGGGGCCGATGCCGAGGTTGCCGAAAAAGGGAAAGAGAAAAGCTATGGTTCCGATAAGGGCAAAGATACCAAAGTCACGGGGGCCAAGAACCCTTGCGGCATAGGCTATAAAAATAAAGGAGAATACCTTTGTCGCTACACCGGCTATCATTACAAGCCCTGCGTTCGTTGTAAGCCTCTTGGCAATGCTCATTAAAACAACCTTTGTATTATTGTAAATGTCTTAGGAAAAGCTCTTAACAAGAGGAGCTTGAGAGTTCGAGAAAAACATGCTTTTAATACAGTACCGTCTTGAAAGATATGGCGTAACGTACACGCACCCTTTATTTCACAAGAGTCTCAGCATGAATTATACAGGAAAATAACAGCCTCTAAGGGGAGATAATCTCTGATTACGTAAAAAAGGCAGAGTTGATGGTAAGGCACCGTGTAGCGTATTAAGTTTAACAAAAATCCATGCTGGAAGTCAAGGGGAATAGAGAGCGTTGGGGCTCGCCTTTTACGGATAAAAGAGAGGACCTGAACATTCAAGCGGCAGCAGAGCCGAGACCCTGCTGCCGCTAAAAAAAAACACTGCCAACGTACCGCATGACAAACAGAAGCAAAGGCACCGCCCCGCCCCCGCCTCTGCCCCTCACCCGGGTGCGCAAGAAAAGGCCCTCTGCTTATTGGGCCCTAAAACTTATGGTCTTAAAATCAAGACTTACCGTATCACCGGTCTCCGGGATCATCACCCTCGCGCCTATGTACAATATCGTAGAGGGCTCGCCTACGGCAAACGTATGAGAGTAGATAACTTTATTGTACGTATCGCCCGGATTAAGGGTAACGTTCTGCATATCCACAATTGGCGTAAGGTTCTGCTGCGAATCGCGCATGTATACCTTAAGCTCAACAAGCCTTGTGAGAGTTGTGGCATTTGTAAGTTTGGCGCTTATATCCATGGTCTCCCCTGTAACATAGGCGTCTTTGGCCACTATAAGTTCAATAACAGGGTTCTGAGGATTGGGCGGCGGAGGAGACTGGGCAGGCCCCACGGCGAATAATGTGAAGTCGCCGCAGAAATAAAGCACACCATTGGCATCAATGGACATGCCTGAGGATAAATACTGATATGAGTGCTGAAACTTTACCGTACCGTTCTGATTAAAGGCATAAAGAGAGCCACCGTGAGGTTTAACATAAATAATACCCCTTGAGTCTATTATGGGGGACCCTTCAATAAACCCGTCAGTTACAAAACTCCACTTTAATGTTCCGTCCAGGTTCAAGGCATAAAGCTTTTTATCGTAAGACCCAAAGTATATGGTGCCGCTAAGGATATCAAAGGCCGCGGAAGCCCTTATCTCATCACCTGCTTTAAAGGTCCACTGTTCCGTTCCATCGGGGTTAAGTGCGTGAAAGACCCCATCTCTTGTGCCAAAGTACAGGGTTCCGTCACTTCCAAGGGCCACAGTGCTTCTAATCTGACCCGGGGTGGGCGCCACCCACTTAATGGTGCCGTTGGGGTTGATGGCATACATCTTACTCTTGCCGCCTGCGCCGTAACCGCCAAGGTAAATAGTACCGTCGGAAGCAACCGCCGGCGAGGGCGCGCTTGTGGCTATATCCACGGGCAGACGCCACTTCATGACCCCGTCTACTCCCACGGCAAATACCCCTAAATTGTGGGTGCCAAAATATATGGTGGTGTTGTCATTGCTAAACGATGGGGATGAGGTTATGCCGTCTGAGATAAAAAAGACCCACTTCAGCGTGCCGTCGGGGTTTACTGCGTAGAGCCCGCCGTCTTTAGAGCCTACATACACCGTAGAGTCAGGCCCGATAAGAGGGGTGGCCCTTATAAGTCCAAGGGTAGGGTAAATCCATTTGAGTTTACCCGATGCATCATAGGCGCGAAGCTCTCCTATGTGATTTCCAACATAAATGGTACCGTCATCGGCCACCACCGGAGCGCCCTCTGAGACAGCGCCGATTCCAACCATAAAGGAGAGTCCCGGGGAATCGGGACCCGCCACAAGGGCCCTGCCTCTGTGTTTATTTGTTCTCTGAAACATGGGCCAGGGATGGGCCCATACATCGGTAAAACCGGCAAGCAGAATAACCAGTACAGAAATAATAAGGAGTAACTTTCTACGGTGCAACATCTTACCTGCCTCCATTTACACGGAACGCGTCATGATGCAAAAAACCTTTAATATCAGCGCAGCTCTTGCCTGTACTTGCTTCAATTACTCTATTCTCAGTAAACACAGGAATGGAATCATCCTATGGGAGATAAGAGCTGATTGGCAGCAAAAGAGCGGCTACTAATTAGTCAGGCATATGCTATAATTTTCATAAATCTTATCAACAATTCTCATTGCTGTCAAGGACAATAGCGTACCCGCGAGCCCGGTATCTACAGGTAATTAAGGCGAAAAAACCGCGAAGCCTTTATCGCGGCGGAAAAAGTAAAGCGCGGCCTTCATAAACCGCGGCTCTCACCGACCTTATACTCTCAGACCCTTTGGGGGCGAGGCTGAGAGGGGTATGATATTTTTTTATACTTTTTTTAAATCGGAGTGGGTACAGAGGAAAAAAGCATTGGATTGCATTGCATTGCTTGACGAGGTACTGCGAATAGATATAAAGCCTATCCCTTGCGCCGGTTTTATCTCGGCAGCAAGAAACGGTGCATCAGAAAATATAAAGCGTAACTCGAAAAACTCATAAAGAGTAAGAGGATGGAGAGCTCAACAAATACAATCCTGTCCCTTATCTTAAGCTTACGCTGTATCTGCCGTGATTCTTCAGGGGTAACCCAATTATTTTCCCAGAGAAACTTTCCCTCGGACTTTGCTTTCTCTGTTTCAATGGCAAGCTCGGCCTCAACTTCTTTTCTTATACCCAGCCTCATCGTCCTTATGCGAGAGACGAGCTGCTCATATCTTTGTTTTCGGGAAATTCGGGACATCAGAACTCCATATGCATAATATAGACAACTAATAAAAAGACGAAGATAACGCTGAACAGCCCCATGGACAGACCAATAACCGCACCAAAGACCATGCGTATGGGACGCCTAAACTCGCGCAGGAGCAGGTACGGCATGGGAGCAACCTCACCTTTATCAATCACTGATTGCGCAAGCCTTGAGTAGGCCCTTTTCTTCTCCTCTTTTTTTATAAGCGGGATAAGGTCCTTCTCATCCATCGCTGTCCTCCGAGGCCCGCATTGCCTTCAAGAGCCTGTACATCCTCTTCTCTCTCGTATTATCAAGATACTCAAGGAAGAAACAATAGAATATGCTCCCAGACAGACCCACAAAGAGGGCAACAAAGGCGTTAACCATTAAAAGAGGGAACGAAGGCGACGTAGGCGGAGTGGCCCTTTCCACCCAGACTACTACCTCCATACTCCGCTTTGACTGCGCCTCTACCTCCTGAAGGTTCATATCCAGGGTCTCAATCAACTTTTTGTACTTATCAACTTTCTCAGAGAGGCTATCGTACCGGGCCTCAAGAGCCGGCATCTTCTCTATCCGCTCATCTATATGCGCGATAGTTGCCTTGCCCGCTTTTATGGACGCCGTGATGCGTTCCTTATCAATATAGAAGTTTATGAGCTGTCTTCTTAATATCTCAAAGAAACTGTCAGGCGCCTTTATCTGGCTCTTTATTATCCTCTCAATCTCCTTGCCTACATTATTCTGAACCATCTCATACTTTTTCATAAGAGACTTTACCGTAGGGTGCGCCTCTTTGAACTCAACCTTAAGCTCGGCGATCTTTGATTCTATATCAAGGAGCTGTTCTTTAAGATTAACAAGCAGAGCGCTTGTTACTGTGACCTCAGAGGCCTGAAGGAGGCTCATCTCAGTCTGAATCTCAGCCTCAGTGGCTGCTATCTTCTTCATCACCTCTGTAAGGGCTATCCGCGAGCTCTCCATCTGGGACTCAAAAGCAGTCTTAAGCAGGATCAGCTGTTTTGTCTCTTCCTTGATATCCGCCGTGTTATTTTCTTCCTGAAAACTCTTAAGAGCCTTTCGTGCCTCCATGAGACTGTTGCGGTGAATCCTCAGCTGAGAGCTTATAGTATCTTTTTTCTGCATCTGGTTGTCTTGGGAGTAACCGCTCATGATGGCATTAAAGTACTTAACATAAGCGTTGGCTATACCGGCGGCCTGCACGGGGTCTTTGTCCCTTGCGTATATCTGGAGCATGAACTCATTGGATATGACATAGGCCGTATCCTTTCTCATCAGATCATGTACGCTTTTATTGGGGAAATCCTTATGCACTAACTCGGCTATTGTCCTGCTCTTTAAGATACCGATATAAGGGCCCTGTGTTACCTCATTGGTATTTGGCGATAGGAGCGTCCTCGCGCTGGCAGCCCCCGGAGGGGTAAAAAACGTTGTAACATCAGGCGACTGCGGGACAAAAAATACCGCCTTGGCCTCATATATTGGCGTGAGGCGCTTTGAGAGCACCACCGCGGTTAAGATAGCCATCACCGTAATAATGATAACTATCCACTTTCTCTTGTATAATATGAACCAATAATCTAAAAGAGTCTCTTCAACCATTTGCTCTCATCTTATTTATTTGTTGTTATTTAAATGCCGCAGGCTCTATATTACGGGGGTTATCACTCAAGACCCCGCGTTACGGGGCTGATTTTCACCTTATTGAGCTCCCGCACCTATTACAATAGTATTATTTGAGGAGCTTTTCCCCGTGAGCACACGCTCAACCTGAGGCTCCAGGGCGATGCCGTTCTCAAGCAGTACTACGGGCAGGAGGATTCTGTAAATATATTTGAACTTCCTGCTGATATCCGCTATGAGCATTGGGGGTACGTAGATAATATCGCCTTTTTCAATGGCAACGTTATCTGCCATCTCACCCTCTTTTATAGCCTTTTTCAGATCCAGCGTCACGGCGTTGGAACTCTTCAGCCCGCCCCTTATAAGCACTACGCTCCCGGGCTGGGCATCGAGGCCAAAACCTCCGGCCATCGCAATGGCCTCAAGGACTGAGTTCTGAGACTGAAAAACAAATATACCCGGACGCTGCACCTCGCCCAGCACATATACCTTCTGGCTCTGAACCGAGGTAATGGAAATATCTACCTGGGGATCTACGAGGTACTTGGAGAGGCCCTCAATAAGCTTATCCCTCAGCGCGAAGACGCTAAGCCCTGTTGCGTGTATCTGGCCTATGAGAGGGTAAGTTATATTGCCGTAAGGGTCAAGCTGGACTTCTTTATTGAGGTCTTCATGACGCCAGACACTTACATCTATTGAATCACCCGGGCCCAGGATGAACTCTGTAACGGCAACCTTATTCGCAGAGGCCAAATCCGCCTTAAAGGCCTCATCAGAGACTCTTTTGGCGCAACCCGCGAAGATAAGAAGAGGTATGAGCAGAAAGAAAATTTTTTTCGCCATAAGATATGAGGGCTGCATGTGATTCACCCTTATTATTGTCCGGATTAGATATTAAAAATATTTATGTGATTATATAATATCAGTAGAAGTCCACAGGTAAGATTGAATTGAATTCCAGAGAGGTTCTTTCGTGATATTCAAACACTTTCCAGTGGCCGTCACGTTACCAACTAAGGCGCAGGTTGTCAAGGAAAGTTTACCTTTTGATACTGTATCGGATATTTATATTAATGCTGTAATATTAAGCAGAATACAGGTCAAGCATGTGCGGGGAGAACTTGTTTTATCTGAGATATGAAGACCTGTTTTTATGTTAAAAAGATACCCCTCTATCCAGGGCATGATGAGGGGGGGTAAGTCGCTTTATCTTAATTAAGAGATACCATCTCTGCCTCCAACCCGCCGAGGGCTCATAATGAGAGGACCTGTCATACACCGCATGACTCAGAACAGAGGTACAAGCAAGAGAGACTAAAACCGTGGTAAGATTATATCCTTAAATGATAAATTCGGCTATCTCGGAGAGTTGCAAAGATAAGAAAAATCTGGAACGGGAGAAGCATAGAAGGAGTTACTGCCCTTAACGGGCGCCTATTTTTCTCAGCACCACCTTGATAGTCTTCATCATTATCTTCAGGTCGCCGGTAAGGGACTGATCTTTTACATATGATACGTCATAGCGTATCCAGTCATGAAAATAAGGGCTGCTCCTGCCCTCTACCTGCCAGAGCCCCGTGACCCCGGGCTTTACCTTCAGCCTGATGTCTCTCCAACTGGGGCTGAACTTCATCTCGCCCATTACAAGGGGTCTTGGCCCAACAAGGCTCATCTCCCCCTTTAGAACGTTCATGAGCTGAGGCAGCTCGTCAAGGCTTGTCTTTCTGAGAAAACCCCCGATACGCGTTATCCTCGGGTCTGAATCAAGCTTAAATACAGGGCCGTCCACGCTTTTATCGTCCATATATTTTTTCTGCAGCTTGTGCGCGCCCTGCACCATAGTCCTGAACTTCAACATGCTGAACTCACGCCCGTCTTTACCGCAACGCTTCTGCTTGTAGATAACAGAGCCCGGGGAATCGAACTTTATAATAACGGCGATTACAAACATAAGAGGGGATAAGAACAAGAGGGCAAGAGAGGAGAGCATCAGATCCATCATCCTCTTGGTCATCAGATAGGCCCTTGACCTTACGGCCTCTATCTTTCTCACCGTAACTCCGCTCACAGTGGGCGCGTCGTCTCTTGAGGGCACGATATTGGTATCCCCGTGGGTAATATCACCTACAAGAGTCATGTTGTTATAGGAGCTTCCCTTCTTTATATCCGTATTAGAGGCTGCCACGCAGTAAAATAAGGACGCCCCCTGCCGCACTTCCGTACCCTTCCAGAGGATACTCTCGCGCACAATGGAGCCCTCGTCAATAAGACAGTTGCTTCCAAGTATTACCGGCCCTATTACCTGCGCATGATCTCGGACCACGCAGTTATCACCTATTACGGCAGGGCCAAGCAGATAGGCCCGCGGTGAGATGGCCACGTCTCTGCCAACCCATATATTCGCGCCTACCTCTTTAAACCCACCGGGTACGTGTCCATCAAGAAGGCGTGACCTGTGAAAATTATAATAATCGTCTACGCTCTCTATAGTCCTTATGTACCCGCCGAACCTGTGTATGTATACGGGCATGGAGGCTTTTTTCATGGCGGGAAAGAGCTGTTCCTTAATATCAAAGTACCCCTCGCCGTCAATAAGAGAGAGGGCCTCTGGATTTACCACAAAGATGCCCTCGGGTTTTACAGAGGATTTGTTCTCTATTGAGGAATGTATAATGGAGATATCTTCCACGCTCCCGTCTTCAGCGGCGGTGAGGGTCTCAAGAGAGCCGCGGCCAAGGCGCGAGACCCCGATGGTAAGGCCCGAGCCCTTTCTAATGTGAAAATTGATTAAGTCATCCACGGCGCTGTACTCCGCAAATGTATTGCCTTGAAGTACGATAAAATCCTCGTCCTCGAAGTAGTCCTGTAAATCACGGAGCACTCCGGCTGTGCCGCGGGGCACCTCTGAGGCAAAGTATTCTATCTTTACCGGGGGGCCCTCGTTGCCGAAGGTATCGGCAGGTATCTCTTCAAAGCCGCCTTGCCGGCCCACGATTACTACGCTGGTCACACCGTTATGGGCAAGGCATTTGAGGGTATGCTCTATAATCGGCCTGTTAAAGACTGGCAGCTCCATAATGGACCTGTGTTTTACCAGCGGAGTAAGGAGCGCGTTCTCTCCGTCCGCAAGTATAACGGCCCTCTTTATCCTGCTCTTGCCGGTTCTGCTCTTGGTCTCGATGCGGTTTATCATGGGGTGTTGTATCGTATGCGGCCTCTTGATGGGGTACGCCGTGTCCATATTGTCATGGCTGGTACGGCGCGACGAGTGTCTTATGTGAAAACCCCTGACATGAGGTCTTCCATTGCGTGGGAAACACCGGAAAGACTCTGTGTCAAGGTTCTTTCCAATATAATAGATATAAGATTAAACTATTCGAGGCTATTTTACAATCCCCCAAAAGTGGGGTTTTTGCTTAAGAGGTGTAAAGGTACCGCAGACTCAATCCCCTCCCGCGCGAGGGGGCGCAGCGTAACTACTGATTGGACTCGAATACTCTGCAGATAAGAAGAGAGCGGTTATTAACACCCATTTTATGCATAATATTCCGTACGTGATCCTTCACCGTATGCTCGCTTATGAAGAGCACCACGGAAATATCTCTGTTGGACTTGCCTCTTGCAACGCCTTTCAAGACCTGCGTCTCTCTTTTGGTAAGCTCGAACTTTGTGCCCACCTTCTGTATATCAGCCGTAAGCCTTGTTGAGAACCTCTCAACAGTAATCATTGTATGCGAGGCCCCTGACGCCCCGTCTATCCTGTGCATGGGGATGGCCCTTAAAAAATAATCCTCTTCATTACTGACGATGTTCTTATATATGAAGTCCCTCTTCTCCTCGCGCTCTTCCCTGTCTTTCCCTTCTTCTGCCTTTTGCTCCTCTATGTGAGCCTTGAGCTCATCGCAAAGAGAGAGTATCTCTTCAGGGACATAAGCGCGGGAACCATTGTCACTGCCACCGGCCCCGGCAATCTCGCCGTGCTCTGCCTCTCTTAATTTTTGAAGGACCTTCTTGGCCTCGGAGTTCACATAGATAAGTTCTTTGCCGGCATTAAATATCATGACGCCGGCCATGGCCCTCTTCTTTATAATATCGCTATATGAATCCATTCGAATAAAAAGCTCCACACTTACTCAATCCGCTTCAACGTAATACTCTGCTAAAAGCAAGACACGCATTTGCATTGTAAGCGCTCTCGCGCTATCTTGTCAAGGAGTTACAAGCATGATTATAAGGGCTTCGCAGGCGGAGTATTATCTTTTTTCTCTTGCCAAGTGCAGAGTACCTCTTATATTATATTTAAACCATATCGGGGTCATGTTGAAGTGATTTTTATCACTGACCCGACACATCCGAGAGAGCCATCATTCTAAAAACCCGGCCCTGCCGAGAGAGTCAGCAGCCTCCTTCGGTAGAGCGCGAGACATATATTTAAATCTCTTAATCAGCACACATACAAAAAAAATGAGCATATCCGAGACTAATAAAAGGATTTGGGATGACTTTGTCCCTGACTATGTTGACGAGAGGGTGGAGAAGGTGCTGGCCATGCTTCCCCGCGCAACCGCAGAGCCGGAGTATCTGGATATTGGCTGCTCAACAGGCGGCGCAACCCTGCTCGTAGCCGGACGCATAGGGGCAAAGACCGTAAAGGGTATAGATTTTGTCCATACAGAGGAGGCAAGAAAAAGAGGCGTAGATGCCATAGACTGTGACCTTAACAGCGGAAACCCCCTGCCCTACGAAGATAAATCCTTTCACCTTGTCACGTGCATGGAGACACTGGAGCACCTGCATGATACGGATTTTCTTCTCTCTGAGATACACCGCGTACTTAGAGACGACGGCACGGCCATTATCGATATCCCGCGACTTGACTCCATGATGAACGTCCTGCTCCTATTATTCGGTTTTCAGCCCCCGGGTGTTGAGTGCTCCACTGTGGGACGTTACGGGGCCATTAACAGCGGCAGTATTCTCACGGGGCATATCTCATACTTCACAAAAAGGGCCTTCAAAGAAATATTAAAGTCCAGTGGTTTTACCATCTTAAAGTTTGACCAATCCGGCCAGAAAAGCGACTGGGAGGCCGTGCAGGCCAAACTCGGACGCACCCCCGGCACCATGGCAAGGCTTCTCTGGAGCCTTTACGATATCTTCCCCTTCAAGAAAGACTACATGATAATGAAGGTGTCTAAAGAGGTTCGATGAAGAACTCACTTAATACCTTCTCCCCCTTTGAGGGGGGTATTGCCGTCTTCGCACTTGCGGTACTGCTGTACCTGCCCCTCTCACAGATGGATATATCCATGCTTGACGAGGGGGCCCTCCTTTATGTAGCCGAGAGGCTCACAAAGGGTGACGTCCTTTATAGAGACCTGGTAACGGGCATTATGCCGGGGGTCTATTACCTGCAGGCCCTGTTTTTTTCCATCTTCGGGTTCTCCGTGCTGACGGGACGCATACTGGCATGCCTCACCATAGCCGCGAGCACCTTTCTCATCTACTCCATATCCAGGTTCTTTATACAAAAAAAAACATCCTTTCTTATTTCCATACTCTTTATCTCCATGGCCCTGCCTGCCTACAGGTGGCCCGGGTACTCTCAGCTCTCCATAACCTTTGTCCTTCTAAGCCTGCTCTTTTTCTTACACTACCTTAACTCATCTTCACTGAGTACGATTCTCTTCTCAGGCGCCGCGGCAGCGCTTGCCGTATTCTTCAAGCAGAACTACGGGGTCTTTATCACCGCAGGTACGGGTTGTATTCTTTTCGCAAGGCTTCTCGGCAAAAAAGAGCTTAAGCCGCTGATTGTTTTCTCCATCTCATTCAGCGTACCTGTAGTTCTCACAGTGCTTTATTTTTACTCAGCAGGGGCGTGGCACCAGATGGTGCAGTACACCTTTATCTCTCTATTCCAGAAGGCCGCCGGCGTATACTACAAGGCATACCCCCTGCTCTCAAGGGAAAACCCTTACTTTTTTCAGAGCGAGTTTTTAAACTACATACCTTTTAGAGATCTCTCCATATGGGCGCTTAAAGAAGGGCATGTAAGTGAGCAGTGGATCAAAAACGTTGCTGCGGTTATATTCATTCTGCCCCCTCTTGTTATTGCCGCTGGTTTTATCCATACGGCTCAGTCCGTAATTCGAAGAAAAACCGTGCCGTGGAAAGAAGCAACCCTTGTACTCACCTCCTTCTTAATCTTCCTGGGCGTTTTTCCAAGAAGCGATATCTCCCACCTCACCTTTATCCTTCCACCCGTTATAATCCTCGCCGCGCTGCTGGCAGAGGCACTGCCCCGTTTGCGCCTGTTTACGTTCTTAAAAGTCACAGCCTATACCCTTACCGCGCTCTTCTCCATCTTAAACCTCGCCTCCTCGTACATGCCTCTGTTTCATCCGGCTCCCGGAGAGGTAAAAGAGGTCATGCATCTTGAGAGGGCTTACGGCATAAAGACAAATCATAATAAAGCCGCGGTAATAAGGGCCACAACAAAACACATAAATAACTATACAACCCCTGACGAGCCCATCCTTGTAGTGCCTACAGGGGCCATGTACTATTTTCTAAGCGCAAGAAAGAGCATTGTGCCTTACCCCCTTATAATGCCCGGGGCCATGGACGAGGCCACTGTGATAAAGGCACTGGAAAAGAGCAGGCTCAGGTACATTATCTACTCTGATATGAGCTTTGATGAGAAAAGGCTGAGCAAGCACATGCCCCTCATACACAAGTACATCACCGAGAACTACCATATAGACAGCTCATACCCCATTACTGAGGTTGGCGGCGCGACCTATGTACTTAAGAGAGGTCCTGCGGCTGAAGAGATAATTCCCGTAAATGCAGAGGCAGAAGAGGCCCTTGAGAACAAAAAGGGCTACGGGAAGTTAGAGTATGACTTTACGGATAGACTCTCTGAGGCCGGGAGCGGAGTAATCCTCGGCAGCGGGCGCAGAGTGGAGCTCTTCAGGGCCAATCAGGTTACAGAGAGCGCCTGGCTACTTAGAGACGTAATATGGCAGGAGCCCGGCAAGGGCCTCTCCAAGGTCTATACGGCCTTCCCTCTGCATGTGCCCGGGGACTCTGCGCTGAGGTTCTCCATAAGCCAGTCGCCCATGGTCTGGCACCCCAATGATGGGGACGGCGTGCTCTTTGAGGTTTACCTCTATGATGCGGCTGCCAAGAGGGGCGAAAAACTCTTTTCACGCTACATAGACGCCAAGAACAACGTGGCCGAGAGACGGTGGTTCAACTACATGGCGGGGTTGAAAAAATACCGGGGACGTGATTTAATTATTTACTTTGTCACATCAGGGGGCCCCAGGCTTAACCTCACCATGGGTAAGAAGAACAGGTGGAGGCACGTTGATAAGGCGGGCTGGGGCAGCACCGGACTCGTCTCCCTGAGCTCAGTGCCTCTTATAAGCCCCGGTAAAGATACGATCTCAGAGGCGGCCGGGACCGGCGCTATCATGGCAGAGATAGCCCGCTTTGATGATATATCTCTCTTTGAGGATGAGGCAAAAAAATATCCCCAAGACTATGACGTCCGCATGGCCCTGGGTCTGGTACTCAACCAAAAGACAGATAAAAAAAGGGCCGCAGAGCAGTTCCGAATAGCACTGCGAATATACCCCGGTGGCACTGAGGCAAGGAGCCGTCTAAGCAAATATTATATAGATACCGGGGAATTCAAGAGAGCAGAGGACCTGCTCACCAAGGGTCTGAGGCTAACGCCTGATAACATTGGGTTTAACCTGAGTCTGGCAAAACTTTACAGACGCCACAAGGAATACGAGAAGGCTATAACTTCTTATACCCAGGTACTGCGGTTAGAACCAGAGAACGCGGCGGCGCGCCTTGGGTTATCAAGAAACTACCTCTTGGCAGGCAAAAGCGCAAAGGCCAGAGCAGAGCTCGAGAAGGTCTTGAGCGCCCACCCGCAGAGCGGCCCTGCCCTGATTATGCTTGGCGATTATTACAGATTCAAGAAAGACCTGCAAAACGCCGAAGAGAGTTACAGAAAAGCCCTTGACAAGGCGCCTCATAACGGCATCGCCGCTCTTAAGCTTGGGCGCATCCTCAAGGCCGGGGGCAGGACAGATGAGGCCCTTGAGTTTTTCAAGGCCGTTACTGCTTCAGCAGAGGGCTCTGCGGCGATAAAGAAACTCGCACAAAAAGAAATAGCCTATATCAAGGCTAACGGGATAAAGGAGTAAGTCTCATGGGCATTGCTCTCAGCAGAGGTCTAAAGAGATCCCTTGAGTTCAAGTACCTTGTTACCGAGTTCGTAAAGAGCGACCTCAAGACGCGCTACGTGGGCTCCACGCTGGGGCTGTACTGGTCTGTCCTGAACCCCATACTTCTTCTCATCATATACACCTTTGTATTCTCCGTTATCCTGGGCGTAAGGTTTACAAAAGCAGGCTCCATCCACAACTACTCACTCTACCTCTTCTGCGGGATGCTGCCCTGGATAGCATTTCAGGAGTCCATCACCACCTCTGTAAACACCCTTACCAAGAACGCGAATCTCGTAAGAAACGTAGTCTTCCCCCTGAAGACGCTGCATACGTCCCTTGTTATCTCAGCCCTAATAAGCGAGCTCATCGGCATAGTCATACTGCTTATCTTCAGAGTGGTCCTCACCGGGACACTGGGTTATCTATCACCTCTGCTATTGGTGGTTGTTTTTTTCCAGTTTCTCCTTACCATGGGTTTTGCCCTCCTGCTCTCTGCCCTTAATGTCTTTTTCCGCGATGTAAACCCGCTCATGAGACCGCTCATACGGATGTGGATGTACCTTACTCCGGTTTTTTATCCGCTCTCAATCGTCCCTGAGAAAGTACGTATCTTCATATACATCAACCCCATGACCTCTCTTATCACGGCATACAGGGATATACTTCTTAACGACAGACTCCCCGGTGCGGAATTTATTTATTTCATGATATTCTCCGTTGCCATATTCTTATTCGGGTACAGGTTCTTTACTAAAAACCATATGAAACTCGTAGACCTTCTGTAGACCATTATGATTGTTATCAAGGCCGAGAATCTCGGAAAAAAATACGATATATACAAAAAGCCATCCCACAGGCTCGCGGAGATGATAATGCCCCGCGGCAAAAAACGCCACCGGGAGATGTGGGCCCTGAAGGGTCTGGACTTTGAGATAAAAAAGGGCAGCACCTGCGGCATAATCGGCCATAACGGCGCAGGCAAGAGTACGCTGCTGCGGCTTTTATCAAGGCTCAGCCAACCCTCTACGGGCAAAATTGCCATTAAGGGCAAGGTTACCTCGGTATTGCAGCTTGGCGCGGGTTTTAAGGGGGACTTTACGGGCAGGGCAAACCTCTTTATGAACTGCTCGCTGCTGGGGCTCACAAAAGAGGAGGCCGCGGAAAAATTCACGGAGATAGTGGACTTTGCCGAGTTATGGGATTTTATAGATCTACCTGTAAAGACTTACTCATCAGGTATGAAGATGCGCCTTACATTCGCCATCATGATTGCCATGGACCCGGAGATACTCCTTGTAGACGAGGTCATCGCCGTAGGGGATGAGTACTTCAGGGGTAAATGCTTTAACAAGATAAACGAGCTAAAGAGCAGGGGCAAGACCCTTGTGCTTGTCACGCACAGCCTGTATAATCTACGCACTATCTGCGACCATGTTATGCTCCTTGACAGGGGCAGGCTTGTAGCCAACGGCACCGCCGATGAGGTAATTGACCGTTACCTTACCATGGTGCACGCGCAGAGAGAGGCGAAGATAGGGGCCTTGAACAAAAAAGCCAGTGAGGCTGAGAGCACCCCTGAAGCCGCGGATGCGGCTGCTGATAAGCCCCTTCCCCCGAGATGGGGAGACGGCAGCATACACATAGAAAAAGTCAGGCTTCTTGACGATAAAAAGACAGAGCGCTATGTATACAGCCCCAATGAGAAGATGGTAATAGAGGCCGAATACAGGGTTACGAAGACTACGAACAACCCGGTCTTCGGTATTGGCATATTCCGTAATGACGGCACATATATCGCAGGACTCAATCACCTCTGGCACAAGGACCCAATGGAGATACCTGAGCTCACCAAAGGCGGGAGCGGCCGCATTACCTGCACTATTAATAATCTGCCGCTCCTAAAGGGCTCTTATTATATCTCCTATTACTGCTACGACCACAGCGAGCTTGCGCCAACGCCCATTGACCACATGGAGAAGGCCCTTGTCTTCGAGGTCATGGAGGGTAATGTAATAGAGCATGGTCTTGTCTCCATTGCCACGGCCTGGGCCATAAAGGAAGATAGAGATGAACCCCGTTAAGCTGCCCTTTGATCAGTACCAGAGGTACTGCATCGTAAAAGACGCCATTGAGGCCGTAAGAGGCGGCGGTGAACCCTTAAAAATTCTTGACGTTGGCGGAAGCCCCGGCACTTTAACGGACTTTATGCCCTCTGATGATATTTACATACTGGACCGCGTGCCCTCTACAAAAGGAAGATTCATACGCGGCGACGGCACTGCCCTGCCCTTTAGAGAGAAGACCTTTGATATTGTCATAAGCGTGGATGTTCTTGAGCACATTGTGCCTGATGTAAGAGAGAGTTTTATAAAGGAGCTTAAGCGGGTCTCAAGAGATTACGTCTTCATAGCCGCGCCCTTTAAGACCCATAACGTGCAAGAGGCAGAGGTCATACTCTATGATGTGATAAAGGCCGCAAGCGGCGAGGAGCACGCCTTTTTAAGAGAACATATCAAGTACGGTCTGCCTGATGAGCAGGGTGTTACGCAAACCCTTGCAGAGAGCGGCTGGCAGACCCTCTCCGTGCCCAACGGGGTACTTAAGCGCTGGCTCCCCATGATGGCGCTCTCTATATATGTTACGGGAGATAAATTTCTAAAAAGCCTTGCCCGGCGCATTAACACCTTTTATAACGAGAACTACTACCCATCTGACAACTGCGAGCCCTCGTACCGCCACCTCCTGGCCTCGTGCAGGGGAGGATTCAGAGAAGAGGTTGTTTTGAAGATAGAGGGCCTTGGCGTTGCCGCGGATGGTAAAAAGGACCTTGACCTGTCGTGGCTCTCGCCGCTCATCAACCTCCACGGGTATAATGCGCTGAGAAAAGCCGGTGACCTGGAGAGAGAAGAATTTAAGAAGGTTATTGAGACAAGGGACAAGAATATTAAAAGCCTGGAAGATACACTGGAGGCAAGAGAGGGGTACATAAAAGGGTTAAAAGCCACGGTGGAACAGAAAGACAACCGCATACAAAAGCTCAAGGCAAGAGTAGAAAAAAAGGACGAGAGGATAGCGGAGCTCGTAAAAAGACTGGACTTGCTGGAAAAATCCAGAGGCGTAAAGGCGTTAAAGGGTCTCGGCATCATAAAACAACCAAAATAAGCCTTTATATTATGAAGATACTTCAGGTTATACACGACTTTCTCCCCCGTCACACGGCGGGCTCAGAGGTCTACACATACAAGCTCTCAAAGGAGCTCGTAAAAAGAGGGCACGAGGTAAGCCTTTTTTTTACCGAGGCAGAGCGCGGCACGCGCCAGTACACCCTTAGAGAGGGGGCTTACGATGGGCTGCCTTACTTTGAGGCCATAGTTAACAGAGACTACAGCGGTTTTACAGAGACATACGAGAACGCGGCCATGGACAGGCTCTTCACCGAGGTGCTTGATAAAACAGGACCCGATATAATCCATATTCAGCACCTTATCAACCACTCGCTGAATTACATAAAGATAGCTAAAGACAGATCCATACCCGTTGTCTTTACCCTGCACGACTACTGGCTTACCTGTCCGCTTGGGGGCCAGAGAATGACCCCCGGCCTCAGTATCTGCCATGAGATCGAGGTCGCAAGATGCGCGAGATGCGTCTCACGGTACTCAAAGAACTCCTTTCGCCTGAAGAGGCTCTTCGCAAAAATATCAGGGAGGCTGCAGAATACCGGAGACTCTGACCTTACGGCCTCTCTTGATAAAGCCCGTGTAGAGGGTACGCAAAGACGTTTTGTTAAGAAAGGGCGCCTTACATTTAACGGCGACTCCAGAGCGGCCATACTCACAAGCAGGGCATCTACTATTACATTCAAGCGTAACGTGCGCGAGGCGTCTCTCATGAGTTTTGCCATAGGGGTAAAGGCAAAAAACGGCGCCGGGGATATTAATAAAATAAAAGAGAGAGAAGGGATATATTTTAAGGTTTTGGTAGACGATGACGAGGTCTTCTGCGAGGTGCTGCCCACCGCCAAGGATGGTGGGGAGGGTTGGCACGGACACGAGCTGGACCTTGAGAAATACAGTGGCAAAAAAGTGGCGCTGAGCCTTGTAACTGGCCCGGAGTCCTCTTTCAAAGAGAGCGGGCTCACGGCGGGATGGGCAGATGTAAGGGTTGAGTCAAAAGGGGCGGAGAGCGCCTCAAAGGGCAAGAGGCTGGCCGCAAGGTCGCTCCTTAAATTCAACTCTTTATTTGATGCCGTGGCAGCTAAAAAACTCGTACCAACCGTAAACATGAGACTTGAAAAAGTACTTCAGGCAACTCAAGGCGTAGACCTCTTTATCTCACCCTCTCGATTCTTAAAAGAACGCTTCGTGGAGTTCGGCATCCCTGCCGAGAAAATTCTCTACTCAGACAACGGCTTTGATGTAAGTGCTTTCAGTACAAAAAAGAAAAGGTCAGGTAAGCACAAAAAAATACGCTTCGGCTACACCGGAAGCCTTGTACCGCATAAGGGCGTTCATGTACTGGTGAGTGCATTCAGCGGCCTTGGCCGTAAAGACAGAGAGCACGCAGAGCTGAAGATATACGGTAACCTTACGTGGTTCCCTGATTACGTGGCAAAGCTCCGTGAAGAGGCCGGTGACTCAGGGGTGCGCTTCATGGGCGCCTTTGATAATAAAGATATAATAGAGGTGCTCTCGGAAATCGATGTTCTCGTAGTACCATCCATATGGTTTGAGAACTCGCCCCTTACCATACACGAGGCATTTCTATCCGGCATTCCCGTTATCACCAGCAACATCGGCGGCATGGCCGAGCTTGTGCAGGATGGGGTATCAGGTCTTGTCTTTAAGGTAGGCGATGCCGCTGGACTGCGTGGGAAGATGGAGGAGCTTATAAGAGACAAAAAACTCCTCAATAGGCTCATTGCTGGGCTGCCAGAGGTAAAGACTATAGCGGAAGATGCCGATAATATGGAGAAGAGGTACATGAGGCTTATCTCATGTAAGGCCCCAAGACTTACTGCCATGGCGCAGGCATGACATCCAGGAGGCGGGGCGCGCCGCTGTAATGAAAGATATAAGGGTTTCCATACTCATACCATCCTTTAACGGTGGGGAATTATTCAGAGAGTGCCTTGAGGCTGTTTTTTCTCAAGATACGGATATGTCCTTTGAGGTAATTGTTATAGACTCAGGCTCCACGGATGGTACAGTAGAGCGCATTAAAGGGTTTTCTCCCCCCCTGCTCAGGCTCTATGAGATTGACCCAGGTGAGTTCAACCACGGGGAGACAAGAAACAAAGGCATAGGGCTTGCGAAGGGAGAGTTTGTTATACTTATGACGCAGGACGCCGTGCCGCTGAACAGACACTGGCTAAGCGCAATGATAAGCCCCTTTCTTACAGACCCCCTTGTTGCCGGGGTGTACGCAAGGCAGTACCCAAGAGCAGAGGCCCACCCGCTTACAAAACGGGACCTCAACGGGTGGCTCACAGGCAGAGACAAGAGGCACGTATCCGCTATCAGTGAGCGTGAGGCATACGATAAGATGAGACCCATGGAAAAGTATTTTTTCTGTAACTTTGATGACGTATGCTCTGCTGTAAGAGTAAGCGTATGGGAAAAAATCCCCTATGTAAGGACAGACTTTGCCGAAGACCTGGAGTGGTCAAAAAAGGTCCTTGAGAAGGGCTTTAAGATAGTATACGAACCAGCGGCAGCTGTTACTCATTCTCACTCAAGGCCGCTGGGGTACGAGTACAAGAGAACGCGCCTCTGTCACAGGCGCCTGAATGAGATATTCGGCATAAGGACCATATCCACAAGAACTCAGCTTGTACGTTACGCCTTTAACTCCACGATTAGAGACGCAGCTTATATCTGGAGCAATGAGCCTGTGTTTTACAAAAAAATATTTTTAATATTACGAACCCCCTTCGCATCCCTCTTAAACGTCTACGCACAGTACAGCGGTGCCCTTGACGCCATAACCGGACGCGGGAGCAACAACATTCGAGGAGTCTGAGACATGCGAGTAGCCCTGGTCATACATGGTTTTCCTCCGGCAAATATGGCCGGCTCCGAGGTCTACACATATAACCTTGCCGTGGAGCTTGCAACACGGCACGAGGTCTTTGTATTTCACAGAGTGGCAAACCCCGAGGCCAAAGAGCTCGCCGTAGAGAACAAGAAATACAAGGGCCTGAATATCACCACCATAAATAATAACTTCAAGTGCGGCCCAGAGTTCTCAAAGACCTACAAGAACGAGATTATCGCAAGAAAGTTCGGTGAGTTCCTTGATGAGGTCTCCCCTGATGTTGTGCACTTTCATCACGTCACGTGCCTCTCCACCACATGCGTAAAAGAGGCAAAAGCCCGTGATATCCCCGTAGTCTATACGCTGCACGACTTCTGGCTCTTCTGCCAGCGTGGCCAGCTCCTTAACCGCGAGCTCGATATCTGCGTGGGCCCCTCTGATGAGCGCTGCGCAGAGTGTCTTGCAGCCCAGCTTGCAATGAGCAGCAAAGCAGGTAAGGCCGCCTCCAAACTCAAAAAGACCGTACCTGCGTTTAAGGGCAGCGCCGCGGCCAAGGAGCTGCTGAGAAAGGTGTTTTTGTTTTCATCAAAGACTCTGCAGAAAGACGATACCCACGGCACCGATGAGATAAACAAACGCACCGCGCACATCCAAGAGATATGCTCCCTTGTAGACTCCTTTATCGCCCCCTCGAAGTTCCTTCAGGGAAAATACATGGACTTTGGCGTTCCAAAAGAAAAGATAACATACCTTGATTACGGGTTTGACAAGAGCATATTCGAAGGTTTAAAGAGAAAACCATCAAACAAAATACGTTTCGGCTACATAGGCTCATGGATACCCTCAAAGGGCGTGCATGTGCTCATTAAGGCATTTAACAGAGTAACCGATACCATGGCTGAGCTTACAATATACGGCGAGCAGGTCGCCTACCACGGATACAAGGACTACAACAAAGACCTTACAGGGCTTATAAAAAACAAATCCATAAAACTTGCCGGCGCCTATGACAATAAAGACGTTGGCAAGATTCTATCTGCCATTGATGTGCTTATAGTACCCTCAATATGGTACGAGAACTCTCCGTTAACCATACACGAGGCATACCTTGCGGGCATCCCCGTAATAGCCTCCAATATAGGCGGCATGGCCGAGTACGTTGGCAAGGGCAACGGCGGGCTCAACTTCAAGGCGGGTGATGACGAGGACCTTGGCAGGGTAATACAAGAGGTCATTAATACACCCGGGCTTCTTGAGCAGATGCGAGAAAGCATCCCCCCCGTAAAGTCCATAGCCGATAACGCGGCGGAGATTGAAGAGATATACACAGACATTACAAGCCCCACTGTGGCGGAGGGGTATGACTTTATAAGAAATATCTTTAAGGCCGAGGTTCGTAAAGAAGGCAAGGGTTACACGGAGTGCCCATACTCCGCCTACAAGCTTAAGAACATGGTCAATGTCTCTTCATTTAAGGTAAAAGGCGAGGAGCGCCCCGTACTCTTTGCGCACCCCGCCATCTGCGTTGGCGATACATCCACTACCGTGGAGTTTCGAGGCATTACCGTCAATAAAGGCGAGACACTGGACTTTGGCATAGGCATAAACGAGGCCGCATGGATAGAGCCGGGAGACGGCGTGGAGTTCGAGCTCCTCATAAGAGCGGACAAGGAGTACACCTCGCTCTTTAAGAGATACATAGACCCAAAGAGTATTGAGAGTGACAGAGAGTGGTTTGATGAGTCCATTGATCTATCACGCTTTAACGGCCAAGAAATCGAGGTCCTCTTCAAGACCTCCGCGGGCCCGCGGAACGACCCTGAGTTTGACTGGTCCGGGTGGAGTAGCCCTGCGATTACCAATAACGGAGAGGTGCGCTACAACTTTCTTGACCACCTGAAAAAATCATTTATTATCCGATTTGAGAAAGAAAACCCCAATAGAGAAGAGGTCTTTTATCTCGGTGATGACGCGAGACAGGTCATATCCATGGACAAGGAGTCCCACTTTATTTACAGGGGCGTACACGTGCCACCGGACGGCAGACTCAATATGGGAGTAGGCGTACGGGGAGGCCCAAGGGGGATAAGCCTCAAGGGCGGCCTTGAGGTATCTGTAGTAAAAAAAGACGGCACCTCTGAGGATATCTTCTCCAAGAACGCGCTCTCCACGTTAAGCAAGAGGCTCACAAAAAGGGCCTGGCATGACGTGGATATAGATGTCTCCCATTACGGCGGGCAGGAAGTTGACTTTCACTTCAGGAACAAGAGCGGGCTTGTCATGGGCCTTGGCCCTCTGGAGATAGTCTCGAAGCTGAAAAAAAAGATTAAACGCAGCACCATCAAGCACACCAACGTGCTTATCATCACCCTTGACGCCGTACGTGCTGACCACCTGGGTTTTATGGGCAATAAAACCGTAAAAACACCGTGCCTTGACCGCATTGCAAGAGAAGGCGTTGTATTTAAAAACCACTTTGCCCAATCGCACATAACCATACCATCCCACGTATCGCTCCTTGCATCGAAGTTCCCACGGTCCATAAAGACCATGGACAACTACAAGTACAACTTCCCGGTGCTTGAGACCATACCCGAGAGGCTTGGTAAAGAAGGGTACCGCTGCAGCGCGGTAGTAAGCGCGGCGCTTCTTAACCCCGAGTGGTGCAGAGGCATAGAGCGGGGTTTTGATGATTATTTTCCCGTCCTTGGCATGGAGCGCGCCGGGTCTCAGTGCGTAAACATCCTAAGCGACTGGATAAGCGAGGACCCCGAGAAACCCTTTTTCTCTTGGATACACGTATTCGACGCACACTTCCCTTATCAGGCCCCAAAGCCCTTTCACAAGATGTATGCGCCGGACTCAGGAGAGGGCAAAGACTCAAAGACCGTGGACTCCGTGGATATGCACGCACTTACAAAAAACTGGCTCACGCGAAAAGGCATCACAGACGTAGGTCTGCCTATCTCCGAGTACAAGGCAGAGATAACATACCTTGATTATGAGCTTGACCGCCTATTCAGACACATGGACGCACTTGGTCTACTGGATAATACCCTGATTATGATAACCGCGGACCACGGCGAGTACCTTGGCGAGCGCGGCAATTATTTCTGCCACGTGGGGGTCTTTGATGAGACCATGCGCATACCCCTTATTATGCGCCTGCCGAAAACACTTCCCGCAGGTCATGTGGTAGAGGGCATGAGCATGAACATAGACCTTGTGCCCACGGCCCTTGAGATACTTGGTCTTAAAAGCAAAGGCATGGAAGGGAGCAGCCTTATGCCTCTAATAGAAAAGAAGACCAAAGAGGTGCACGAGTATGTTATTGACGAGGGCGCACACGGCTCTCAGATAGCCATAAGAACAACAAAATGGAAGTTTATAAAGACCCTTGAGGATGTATCGTACTCACCCACCTTAAAACTCAAGAAGGGCCTTACAGAGCTCTACGACCTTATAAACGACCCCGGGGAGACAAAAAACGTGGCTGAGCATAATGCCGCGGTTACGGCTGATTTTGAGGGACTGCTCTCCAAATGGCTAAGCGAAAGAACAGGCGGAGAAAAGGCTGAGATGATAGAGGCCGATGAAGAGACTAAACAGAAACTCGAGGCGCTGGGATACCTGTAAATGAAACTCCTGATAATACTGCCCACATATAACGAGGCCGGCAACATCGAGCGCATGATAGGCGAGGTCCTGAAAGTGCGGGACGCCCACGTCCTTGTGGTAGACGACAACTCAACGGACGGCACGGGCAGGATAGCCGATAAACTCGCCAGAGCGACCAAGCGCGTAAGCGTCCTGCACCGCAGCGGCAAACTTGGCCTTGCCTCTGCTTATATCGAGGGTTTTCACTTTGGCCTTGCCAATGGATTCGAGCTTATCCAGCAGATGGACTGCGACTTCTCACACGACCCCGGGGATATCACAAGGCTCCTTGAGGAAATGAACACACATGGGGCCGACCTTGTCATAGGCTCAAGATACGTCCGCGGAGGTGCCATCGAGGGCTGGCCAATAGCCAGACACGTACTCAGTAAAGCAGGCAACCTCTACGCCCGCCTCGTACTAAGCGGTTATATCAAAGACTGGACAGGCGGATTTAATCTCTTCAGGGCAGAGGTCTTAAAAGAAATCATCAATGAAAAAGACTTTGCCCGGGGTTACGCCTTTCTCGTAGAGATGAAGTACCATACCCTCAAGAGCGGATTTAAGATAAGGGAGATTCCCATTATCTTTAGAGAAAGAACAGAAGGGGAATCCAAGATGGGAAAGAGCATAGTCACCGAGGCCGCGTGCAGGGTATGGAAACTGAGAAAAGAAGGCAGCAGCACTGAAGAGATGAAAAAGGCCCATAACAACCCCTAAGACCTGTTACTCACGCTGAGAGACCTTCTACCCCTCATTATTATAATAATACAAGTACATACTTAAGGCAGCCATGAGCCGGGATACAGCGCTGGTAACTCTAATTGTAATACACTACGGAAAGACCGAGCTGCTAAGAGAGTGCCTCTCTTCCCTTAGCTTTATCAAGTACCCCTCCCTTGAAGTCATAATCATATCCAACAGCCCCATTGATGCAGAGCTTGAGGAACTTCAAAAAAAACACCCCCACAAAAAATTCATCTTCTCCGAGACCAACCTTGGTTATGCCGGGGGCTGCAATAAAGGTATAGAACTTGCCTCGGGCAAATACCTCTTCATCCTTAATAACGACGTTGAGCTGGACTCTGATTGCCTCTCCCCGCTGGTCTCTATCGCTGAACGTGACACAGCAATAGCCCTTGCCCAGCCCAAGATACTCTCGCTCAGAGATAAACAAAACTTCGAGTACTCCGGTGCCGCGGGCGGGCTTATGGATGTCCTGGGCTATCCCTTTGCCGCCGGCCGTGTCTTTAACGAAGTCGAACGAGACACAGGCCAATACGAACAAAGTACGGAGATATTCTGGGCATCAGGGGCAGCGCTCTTCGCTAAAAAAAGCGCGGTAAAAGAAGCCGGAGGTTTTGACGCGAGCTTTTTCGCCTACATGGAGGAGATAGACCTTGCCTGGCGCCTACACCTGCTGGGATACAAGCTCATCTACGTGCCCGAGGCTCGCATCTACCACCTTGGAAGCGCGGGCATGGACAGAAAAAGCCTCACGCACCTGTACCTGAACCATAGAAATAACCTTGTCATGGTACTGAAAAACTACTCAGCCACCACATTGCTCCGAGTCCTGCCCATACGCATGGTCCTCGAAGCTGCCACCATGGTATACGCCCTCTTGAAAGAAAACCCCCTGCGGGCTAAAGCCATCGCAAAGGCCGTACTTAATGTAACCGTGAATATACTGCCAATACTTAGAGAGAGAAAAAAGGTTCAAAGCAATAGAGTGGTTAAGGATAAAGATATTCAGAAAAAAATGTACAGGGGATCCATCGCAATGCAGTACTTTCTTAAAAAACACAAGACCATAAAAGAAATTCCAAAACTTCAACAACCCCCTTACTTTCTTTTGGAAAAAAGAAAGTAAGATAAAGAAAACCAATGGCCCGTAATTTAAACCCCGTTGTTTCTAAACACAGGGGCCGCGCAGAAGCTGTATGTCTAAAACGGGAATTTAAAAATGTCTTTTGAAAAAAAGAAACCAAGATAAAGAAAACCAATGGCCCGTAATTTAAACCCCGTTGTTTCTAAACACAGGGGCCACGCAGAAGCTGTATGTCTAAAACGGGAATTTAAAAATGTCTTTTGAAAAAAAGAAACCAAGATAAAGAAAACCAATGGCCCGTAATTTAAACCCCGTTGTTTCTAAACACAGAGGCCGCGCAGAAGCTGTATGTCTAAAAGAAAACCAACGGGGGAACGACTTCAGTTCATTGAACATACCACTCGCGCCCCGCGAAATACAAAAAAGCCATGCCACTCTCTTGAGGGCATGGCTTTAAACTTACAGCATTGAAGCTTATCTCTAAAGGACCTGAGCCTTTCTGATGAAATCCTTTACCTCGGCCTTGGAAAGAAAAGAATCCGACTCCGGATAAAGTATCTGCTCCTCTTTCATGTTATGGTCCGCAAGGGTATTAAGAAGCATCTGCGTGGCACCGGCAGCGGCCTCGCTGTCCTCCGCCTCTGTGGCAGCCTTGATCTTATCAAGAAAATCCCTGATATCAGTATGCTCCATCCTCATGACAAAGGTAGGACCCGCGTCCTTCATGCCAGTCTTTTCCTCAAAAAGGGGAAATAAGACCTCTTCCTCGGCCTGGATGTGCCTTCTAAGCCCAAGGTCAAACTCATTAAAGGCCGCAAGGGCATTGGCCCAATTACCACCACTCCTGGCTTCCTGAAAAGTCTCCAATATCCTGTCAAGCCTGTGGTGGTCATCCTGCATGTAATCCGTAACTTCACGCTCTACGGCCTTTGTCTCACGCTTTACTATACTTACACGCCATGCCTCGGGACCACGCTCAAGGGGCCACCACTCAAACTCGCCGTCAAACTCAATCTGAAACTGGTAAAGTAGCGGCTTGGGCTCATGATCATTTATAAGAACAAATGAATCCCCCGGGCCCAGTTCCTTAAAAGTATTGAATATCCCGGGATGACGCTCTTTCGGGCTTAAAGATCTTACATCAAGTATGCTCTGCATATTTCTGTACTCCTCCTTCTGTTAAGGTTATCTGTAAATTGTAACAAGCGAAGAGTGAATGTATATGACAAAAATCACAAACCCCCTGCCCGGCCTCTTGAAAAAACCCAATAATGTCAATAAAGTGGCTAATTTAAACCCTCGGGGTTGTTTTTTTGACACCAATGTGCTATTATAGCTAAAGAATAGTCCTGACGACGGGGCGATGTAAGAGATGGCAGTGCTGCCATCATGGTTGCGGTCTATTGCGAGATAGCGCTGCAGCGCCAGTACGTTGCTTGGGATTATTTACTATCCTTTTACAACTTTGATTGCCGCAAGAGGGCCGGGCAGGCCGCATCGCCCAACCCGCACAAGCTTAAGTTTCTTTCTTACGGCAAGTGGATTCATTCATCCTGGAGACTCATCTATGGCTCGTGTTACCGTACTTATCGTCACCTATGAATCAGCCGAGAGTATCACCGCAGTACTTGAATCCCTTAACAGGCAGTCCTACCGCGACTTTGATTGTGTCCTTGTAGACAACGCATCAAAGGATGCCACAAAGGCCCGTGTTGAGACCTTCAAGGCAGTCTCCAATTATCCGCTTACAACAGTATATCTTGATGATAACCGCGGTTTCGCAGGCGGCAATAACGCAGCATACGACCATGCAGACGGTGAGTACATTGCTCTGCTTAACCCCGACGCGCGTGCCGGGGAGCAGTGGCTACAGGAACTGACCTCAAACCTTGATAGAGATACAAAGGCCGGTATCTGCGCCTCCCGCGTCCTTACATGGGACGGCAGCGCCATTGACAGCGCAGGCGATATAATGCTCTCTACGCTGAGATGTTTTAAACGTGAGAGTAAGGCCAACAACAGGTACAAAAAACGCGAGTACGTCTTCAGCGCATGTGCAGCTGCTGCCATGTACAGAAGAGAGATGATTGAAAAAATTGGCTTTTTTGACGAGGACTTCTTCCTGCAGTGCGAGGACACGGATCTAAGCATGAGGGCCCAGATAGCGGGCTGGAAGATACTCTATCTCCCCGAGGCCGTTGTATACCACGAAGTGGGCCACTCCATCGGCAGGGCCAGCGCCACGGGCATCTATTACAGCCAGCGTAATATGGAGTTTCTGCGCATTAAGTACCTTCCCGCATCACTGCTCTTAAAAAACCTCCCGCAGATGCTTTTCGGGTTCACGGCAGACCTTGTATACTTTGGTGTGAGACAGAAAAAACCCGGCGTCTTTCTCCGTGCCAAGTTTGACGCACTTAAGATGGCGGGTCTTATGCTGAAAAAAAGAAAAGACATGAAAAACTCCATCAAGACCGTGGATAACAGCTACCTCACATCCCTTGTCACACCGCTCTTCATGAACAGGAGCCTCATTAAGATGAAGCTCGCAAAGCTCGCCCCTCTCTCATGGAATCAGGAGCAGCGCGCGCCTGAGGGCAGAAAATTTCTTCGCCGCATACTCTCTATCGCAAAGAGATAAATACCCTCGAGAGCACCTCGGATAACAATTAAAAAGGAGCCCTTATTAAAGGCTCCTTTTTTTTTGCCTGCTAATTATACGCTCTTCCCCCGGGCAGCAGCTGTAAATCACGACCTCTACGCCAATTTTACCGCGGCCTCAGACCTTAGCCTCACATACTTTAATAATATTTCTTATAGACCTTACCTTCTCGGCAGGGGTCTTGCCAAGGAGTATATCAGAAATAATGGCCACCCCGTCAACACCTCTCCCAATAACAGAGGGCAGGCTCTCTTCAGTTATACCACCGATAGCCACAAGAGGTTTTCTTACAAGAGTACGTCCCTTACCAAGCGCCTTTAATCCAAGGGGCGGCTCTGCGTTTTTTTTGGTAGAGGTCGTAAAGATGGGCCCAAAAGAGACGTAATCAGCCGTACTCCCCTCTGCAAGCTCCGCTTCTCTGAGGTTATGCGTACTTAACCCGATTATAAACCTCTCTCCAAGCAGCGCTCTCGCCTCGTGCACGGGTATATCATCCTGGCCAAGATGAACGCCCGCGGCCCCAACCGCCATAGCAATATCCACTCTGTCGTTAACTATAAATAAAACACGATTTTTAAGGGCAAGCGCCTTAAGAGTACGGGCAAGAGCAAGAAACTCACCTCCTGCCAGCCCCTTTGCCCGAAGTTGCAGTATCTTGACCCCGCCCTCTATTAACTGCTCTGCCACGGCTGCTACTCTACCCGCAGGCACCAGCGAGGTGTCCACAATGCCGTAGAGCCCCCTTACGAGGGGCTTACCCCCATCTCTCCCCCGCCCATCCCCTACCTCACCCCCCATCAGCCCTTGCCTCCCTTCTTGTCTATACCAAGGAGCCTTATCTTTTTTCTAAGCGTATTTCTGTTAATACCAAGCACCTCGGCGGCGCGCAGCTGATTGCCCCCGGTCTTCTCAAGGACAAGCCTCAGAAGGGGCCTCTCCATAAAAGGTATAATAAGGTCATATATATCCTGCCTGCCCTTCATATCCGTCTTCTCCACAAAGGGTTTTAAACGTGTTGCGATAATGTTCTCAAGGGAATCACCGCGGCGCTCACCTGAGGTAATATTAAGGTCGCAGGGAAGTATCTCCACTGTGGACGAGAGCAGCACCGCACGCCTGATTACGTTCTCAAGCTCACGCACGTTCCCGGGCCAGCGATACCGTCTGAGAGCCTCTACGGCCCCGGGAGAGAAAGTCCTTGGCCCGCACCTGAACTCCTCGCAGAACCTCAGCAGAAAGTGCTCGGCAAGGGACTCTATATCTGATTTTCTCTTTCTTAGCGGGGGCATGGTAATGGTCATACCGCCAAGGCGGAACCAGAGGTCCTCTCTGAATTTCTTATCCCGTACCATGGCCTCCATATCATGGTTGGTGGCCGCTATTATCCGCACATCCACGCGTACGGGCGTACTTCCGCCGACTCTGTAAAACTCCCTCTCCTGAATAACCCGCAGGAGCCGTGCCTGAAGGTCCAGGCTCATATCCCCTACCTCGTCAAGAAAGATGGCCCCGCCGTCAGCAAGTCCAAACTTTCCGGGCCTCGCCTCAAGTGCCCCTGTAAAAGCCCCTTTCTCATGGCCGAAGAGCTCGCTCTCCAAAAGCCCCGCCGGTACGGAGGCGGCGTTCACCGCGATAAAAGGGCCGTCTTTACGAGGACTTGAGGCATGGAGAATACGGGCCATCAGCTCCTTGCCAGTGCCGCTCTCGCCAAGGACCATAACATCAACAGCGCTGGCGGCAAGTCTGCCAACGGTCTTGAAGACCTCCTGCACGGCTCGGGATTTACCTACAAATACCGTTGTTTCGGCAAGGCTCTCATCAAGGCGGCTGCTCAGCCTCTTAAGTTTTTTTCGCATTGCCCTGTCGCCAAGGGCACGCTCGATTATTATCTCAAGCTCATCCAGGTCAAAGGGCTTACTGATGTAATCAAAGGCCCCGAGCTTCATGGCCTCAACAGTATTATCCATGGTAGACTCTGCCGTCATTATAATAAAAGAGGTCTCAGGGCTATGCTCCGCGGCCTCCTTTAATATCTGAAGACCGTCTTTTCCCGGCATATTTATATCAATAATGGCGATATCAGGCTTTTTTCCGCTTAATAAGGCCTCTGCCTCAAGACCATCCTCGGCCTGTAAGGTGATAAGGCCCTTCTCGGAAAAAAAACGTTCCAGGAGCCACAGTATACTCTTGTCATCATCGGCTATTAGCACCGTCTGCTTCTTCATAAAACCTCGCATCCTTCTTATTATTAATAAGCTGCCGGCAGCAGGACACGTACGCGCGTGCCCACACCCACAGTGGACTCAATATTCAGATACCCGCCCTGCTCTCTCACTATCTTTAACGAGAGCGCCATACCAAGACCGCTGCCCTGTTTTTTTGTTGTAAAAAAAGGGGTGAATATCTTATCCATATCATCTGCCGCTATACCGCACCCATTATCAGTTATCTCAATGGAGACCATGCGCGCCGCCTTCTTGGAGGTCCCGGACATGTGAAAATCAGTTAAGATCCTCGTAACCACAGAGATATTGCCGTCCTCTCCTATCGCCTCCGCAGCGTTCTTCAGGAGATTTAAGAAGACCTGTACCAGGGCGCCGTCATCACCTGAGAGGGGCGGGAGGCTGGGGTCGTACTCTTTTTTTACAATCACTTGGGAGTTATTACCGAAGATAAGAAATATTACGGAATCAAGGAGGCGGTGTATATTTATCTCCTTGTTTACCTCTCTACGAGGCGCTGTAAAGGCCGCCACCTCTTTCAGCATGGTATCAAGGCGGTCAGTCTCTCTGATGATTATATCCGTATAATCCGTAAGGACGCTATCGCCTGCTTTTCGAGAGAGGAGCTGCGCAGCGGCCCTTATGCCGCCAAGGGGATTTCTTATCTCATGAACAAGCTCCGCAGCAAAAAAGCTCATGCCCGAGAGTTTCTCCCCCTGTGGCGAGAAACCCTCAAGGGCCTTAACGCCAAGGCCCGGGGTCTTCAAAAATGCCAGAGCCCCCTCTACAAAGCCGTCCTTGCTGAAGACCACCCCTGTTGAGAGACTTACGGCAAGAGGGGCCGCAAAGGTACGGTGAATACTCCCCTCATGCTCGGTGTAAGTCCTCTCCCCGCCAAGTGTATCCTTCATAAGGTCCGTAAACCACGGGTCACGATGAAAGACCTCATGGAGGGGCCTATTTAAGGCCATCTTTCTTGATATACCCGAGACTCTCTCTGCCCCGAGATTAAAGACAAGTATCCTCATGGAGAGGTCTATGTACACAACCCCTCCCATGAAACTGTCTAAAATATCCTCATACATCTTAATGGAGTTTTCCTGCATCAGAAGCCGCCTTATATATCTGCATAAATAATAGGCATGATAACAGGATCAAGTTAAAAAAACAAGTAATCTTGGGGTGATAGAAGGTTCTGCCCTTTAAAGGCCGGGAAGAGCAAGAGGGGAAGTATGAGCAGGTCTGCGCTATATTAAAGACAGATAGAACGCTGCCGGGAGAGAATAAGTGTTTTTTTCAAGGCTTCTCAATTGCTTATATATAAGAAATGGCGCCACAGGCAAAGAACCCGTGACGCCATTTCTCTTTTACATACTCCCCGAGACACCCGTCCCCTCTCTCAGAGTACTATCTCGTATACCCGGCCTCGCCGTGCTCGGTGAGATCAAGGCCCATGACCTCGTCCTCTTCACTGACACGGAGCCCTACGAGAGCTTTTACAACCATGAGGATAATAAAGGTCAGTACCATGGCAAAGACAATGGTTGCCACAACGGCTACGACCTGTACCACAAACTGATGGGTATCGCCGAAAAAGGCCCCCTTTGCCCCAACAGAGGCAAAGAGCCCTGTTGCCAGCGCCCCCCATATTCCGCCTATGCCGTGTATGCCGAATACGTCCAGGGCATCGTCGTAACCAAGCGCGGGTTTAAGGTAACTCACGGCAAAGTAACAGAGGGCTCCTCCGCCAAGACCTATGATTATCGCAGAGACCGGCCCCACAAAACCAGCCCCCGGCGTTATGGCCACAAGCCCTGCCACGGCACCTGATACAGCGCCAAGTACAGTGGGTTTGCCGCGCGTGCTCCACTCAATAAATACCCATGCCAGCCCGCCTGCCGCGGCGGCCGTATTTGTGGTAACAAGGGCAAGTGCCGCGACCCCGTCAGCCGCCAGCGCGCTTCCCGAGTTAAAACCAAACCACCCGAACCATAAAAGGGCCGTGCCAAGCACTGTCATGGGCAGGTTATGAGGCGGCATTGCCGTGCGTGGAAAACCCTTTCTCTTGCCGATAACAAGTGCCACCACAAGGGCCGATGTACCGGAGCTTATATGCACGACCGTGCCTCCGGCAAAGTCCAGCGCGCCTGTTGCGCCGATCCATCCTCCGCCCCATACCCAGTAGCACAGGGGGTCGTATATAATGGTAGCCCACAAAATCGCAAAGATAATCAGGGCCTTGAACTTCATCCTCTCAACAAAGGTACCTGTAATAAGGGCTACTGTTATGATTGCGAACATGCCCTGGAACATCATGAAAACAAGGTGGGGAATAGTGCCCTTGGCCTCCATGCCAACGCCTGTGAGCCCAAGGTATCCAAGCCCTCCCATTAAGGAACCGCCTCCCGGGCCGAATGCCAGACTATAACCCCAGAGCACCCACTGAATG